>JBGPVC010000014.1:0-35379 GCA_041491485.1 Candidatus Limnocylindria bacterium | reverse complement strand
TCCTGCCGCGCTGGCTCAACGAGGGGCTCGCGGTCTACGAGAGCCAGGGTTACGACGCGTCCGACCGCGGGCTCGTCTCCGACGCCGTGAAGGCGAGCACACTGATCCCGCTCGACGGCCTGGTCGGCCAGTTCCCGATCAGCGCGGACGGGTTCTTCCTGGCCTACGCGGAGAGCGTCTCGGCGATCGACTTCATGGTCAAGACCTACGGCAGCGACGCGCTCGTGACGCTCATCCGCTCGTACAGGGACGGGCGGACGGATGACGAGGCCTTCGAGAAGGGCCTCGGCATCGACACGACCGCATTCGCCGCAGCCTGGCTGGCCGACCTCGGCGCGCAGGCGCCCGCCCGCTACGGTCCGCAGCCGGCACCGGCGGGACCGATCCCGTCCGCCTGGCTGGCGGACGGAGGCGTCGCGGCCCCGACGGCATCCGCCGTCGCCGGGTCATCGGTGGCGTCGTCCCCCGGGCCGGCTGTGCCCGTGCCCACCTCTGGTGGCGGGGATGCGACGATCGCGGTCGTGGCGTTGCTGGTCATCGCGGTCGGGATCGCGCTTGGCGCGGTCGTGATCCTCCGGCGCGGTCGGCGCCACCCAACGGCGGGCCCGGACGCATGACCCTCCACTGGATCCGGACCCGTCCCAGCTGGCAGGTCACGCTGGGCGCGGCGCTGCTGGCGCTCGGCTTCCTGATCGCCGCCCAGCTGTCGTCCGAAGGTCCGCGCGTTCGGTACACGACCCAGGAGCGAACCCCGCTGCTCGAGACCGCCGGTGAGCTGCAGTCGCAGCAGGACGATCTGCGCGCCCGGATCCTCCAGCTTCGCGACCAGATCCAGGGCGTCGAGGGCCAGGGTGCCGGATCGGCGGACCTGGTGCGCCAGCTCAACGACGACCTGGAGCAGGCGCGCATCGCGGCCGGTCTCATCCCGCTCACCGGGACGGGCATCGTCCTGCAGCTCGAGGATTCGCAGGAGCCGGTCCCACCGGATGGCAGCCAGTCCGACTACCTGGTCGGCTCACGCGACATCCGGACGGTCGTGCAGGAGCTCTGGCTGGCCGGCGCCGAGGCGATCGCGGTCAACGACGAGCGGGTGACCCCGACCACCGCGATCATCGACATCGGCAGCTCGCTGCTGGTCAACTCCGCGTACCTCGCGCCGCCGTATCAGGTGACCGCCCTCGGTCCGGCGGATCTCTATCAGCGCTTGAGTTTGTCCCCGGGCTTCATCGACTTCGTCCGGGCCCGTGCCGAGGGCTACGGGATCCGGCTCTCCTTCGCCGAGCCGCCGTCGGTCGACGTGCCGGCCTTCGTCGGGACGGTGACGCTGCGCTATTCGCGGCCGCTGTCGACGCCCCCGCCGGCCCCGTCGTCGATTCCGAGCGCGAGTCCGGCGGGCTAGCCGATGCATCGACGCTCGAGCCAGCTCACGATCGCGGCCGTCGCCCTTGCCCTCGGCCTGCTCGTCGTCGTCCAGCTCCGCTCGCAGGCGGGTGCTGCCGGCGGGCTCGCCCAGCTCTCGGCCCAGGACCTGACCGCCCTCGTCGCCAACCAGAACGCACGCAACGACCAGCTGCGTGGCGAGGTCTCATCGCTCGAGCGGGAGCTGGGCACGCTCAACCAGAATGCCGCCCGCGGCGAGGTATCGGTCGACGAGCTGCGGTCCGAGCTGAGCCGGATCCGTGCCTATGCCGGCCTCGACCCGGTGGGCGGCTCCGGGGTGACGATCTCGATCAGCGGCCCCATCGACGGCTTCGGTGTGGAGGAGCTGATCAACGAGCTGCGCAACGCCGGCGCCGAGGCGATCGGGACCGGCGGGGTCCGGGTCGTGACCGGCGTGGTGGTCACCGGTGCGGCAGGCGAAGTCGCGATCGACGGACGGCCGCTGGGCGATTCGTTCGAGCTCGCGGCGATCGGCGCGCCCGACAAGCTGACGGGTTCGCTGACCCGCTCCGGCGGCGTCATCGCGCAGCTCGCGGCCACGCAACCCGATGTCGTGCTGACCGTCACCCCGGTCGATCGAATCGAGCTCCCGGCGACGGATCGCAATCTCGTGCCAGCCCATGGTCACCCGCGCCTTTGATACCCTGACCGGCCCGATGCCTGACACGCCCGTTCTCACGCTGCTGCTCGGCGACGTCCTCCGTCTCGGGCGGCCGCATCCGTGCGGTGGCGATACCTGGCTGGTCGACCGCCTGGGTGCCGACATCGGGCTGCGCTGCCAGGGTTGCGGCCGCCACGTCCTGCTCGAGCGCCGGCTGGTGGAACGGCGCCTGGTGGCGTTCGTCACGCGCGGCGATCCGTTCTTGAGTGCCGCGGTCGTCCCGCCTCCCCGGGATTCGGTCACGTGACCTCGGGGCCGCTTGCCGGAGCGCCCGCTGAGCGCGCTACCCCGCCATCGGGGGCGCTGACGGTCTTCCGGAACGGGGCCTTCCTTCGCCTCTGGCTGTCGCAGGCGGCGACCCAGGTCGGCGGCAACATGGTCCTCTACGGGCTGACCGTCATCGTCGTCAACTCGACCAGGTCGAACACCGCCGTCAGCCTGCTGATCCTGAGCTTCCTGGTGCCGGCCGTGGTCTTCTCGGCGGTGGCCGGTGTCTACGTCGACCGGATCGATCGACGACTGATCCTGGTGGCCACGAACATCCTGCGCGGGGCGTCGTTCGTGGCGCTCTTCCTCGTCGGGACCAACTTCGCGCTGATCCTGGTGCTCAACGTGGTCGTCTCGACCATCACGGTTTTCTTCGCCCCGGCGGAGGCGGCGATGATCCCGGTCCTCCTGCCGCGCGGCCAGCTCCTGGCGGCCAACGGGATCTTCACGCTCACCCTGAATGCGGCGTTCGCGCTCGGGTTCGCCCTTCTCGGTCCGCTCGTGGTCAACGTGGCCAATCCCGAGGCGGTGATCCTGGTGGTGGCCGGGCTGTACTTCCTGGCGGCCGTCTTCTGCTTCACGCTGCCGCCTTCTCCCCCGGGCAATGGCCAGGCCACCGACCGCCGTCGCCTCGGCGTGGTCGTCGTCGGTGAGACCGAGCGGGCCGTCGGATCGACCGTTGCCCAGCTGCGCGAGGGGCTGGACTTCATCCGGTCCAATCGCTCGATCGGCTGGTCGCTGCTGTACCTGGGCATCACCGCTTCGCTGGTGGGCGTCCTTGGCGTCCTCGGCCCGGACTTCGCGCAGTCGGCGCTCGGTCTCGATGCCAAGGATTTCGCCGTGGTCGTGCTCCCTCTCGGGTTCGGGATCGTGACCGGCATCCTGCTGCTCAACGCGTACGGCCGCTACCTGCCCAGGCGGCGAGTGATCGAGGGCGGGTTGATCGTGCTGGGCGTCCTGCTCGCGGCGCTGGCCACCGCCGGCCCGATCAGCCGCCTCCTTCAGCGCGCCGATGGCCCGGGTGGGTTCGACCTGAGCGGGATGACCTCGCTGCTGGCGGTCGTGGTCGTCATCGCGTTCTTCGCGGGGATCGCCTACGGCCTGGTCGCGATCCCGTCCCAGACGCAGCTCCAGGAGGACCTGCCCGAAGACGTGCGAGGCCGGGTCTTCGGCGTGCTGAACATGCTGGTCTCGGTCGCCAGCTTCCTGCCGATCATCGTGGTCGGGCCGATCTCGGACCTGATCGGGACGACGGCGGTGATCGTCGTGGTCGCGATCGCCGTCCTGCTCGCCGGCCTGGCATCCGTGCTGCGACGGGGGCCCCTGCTTGCGACGGACGCTCGACCGGCCGCCGACCCGCATGCCGTCGATCCGATTGCGGCGGCGCTCGGCGCCGACCGGGCGAGCTGGGACGAACCGATCGGATCGGCGGTCGCGGGAGGCGCCGAAGTGGCACCGCCGCCGGTTGCCGCCGTCCTCGACCGGTCGGGCCCGTCCGACCCCACGGACCGGGACTGACAGACCCCGATGTCGATGCCCAGGGTCGCGGTCGTGTTCACGGGCGGGACGATCAGCACCGTGTTCGATCCGGTCGCCGGCGGGAACGTGCCGGTCCTCGACGGCGCAGCGATCCTGGCTCGAACGCCGGGTCTCGATGCCATCGCCGAGGTGGTCGCCATCGACCGTGGCCGGATCGCGGCCAGCCACTTCACGTTTCCACAGCTCCTCGACATCGCAGAGGTCCTGCGCGAGGCACTGGCGGATCCTGCGATCGATGGCGCGGTCGTGGTCCAGGGAACGGACACGATCGAGGAGACCAGCTTCTGCTGGGACCTCGTCCTGCGCGGAGACAAGCCGGTGGTCGTCACGGGAGCGATGCGGGCATCGGACGAGCCCGGATTCGACGGCCCGGCCAACCTGCGCGACGCGGTCCGGATTGCCGCAGCACTGCTTGCGCGCGACCTGGGTGTGGTCGTGTCCCTGGGCGGCACGATCGAGCCGGCCGACGACGTGACCAAGCTCCACGCGACGGCGCTCGATACGTTCGGCAGCCCGAACGGCGGATCCCTCGGGCGAGTCGGGCCGAGCGGCGTGACCTTGCTCCGCGCCCGGGCTGGCCGCCGGCACGTCGCGACCGACCGGGCCGCCGAGCGAGTCCACCTGATCACGGCCACCGTGGCGATGGACGCGCGGTTGCTCGACGCGGCGGTCGATTCCGGCGCGGACGGGATCGTCGTCGCCGCGACGGGCTCCGGGAACACGTCCCCGGAGCTGCTGGCGGCCGCCGAGCGGGCGATGGCGAGCGGTGTTCCCGTGGCCCTGGCGTCGCGGTGCCCGGCCGGTCGGGCGACCGCGGGCTATGCGTTCCCGGGAGGTGGCGCGAACTGGATGCGGGCCGGTGCCCTGCCGGTCGGCCACCTGTGCGCGCTCAAGGCGCGCGTGGCACTGGCGCTCGGACTGGGTGCGGGGCTCAATCGGGATGGGCTGATCGGCCTGCTCGGCGACCCGGTCGCCGGCCACGGGCCTCGCTGATTCGATGCCGCTCGACGCGTTGATCACGGGGCGGATCGCGACCCTCGCCGGCGACGCGGGCTTCGGGTGGGTCGAGGCGATCGGGATCCGCGACGGCCGCGTCGCCTTCGCCGGGACCGAAGTGCAGCTGGAGACGCGGGCAGACCCGCACACGGAGCGGATCACGCTGGAACCGGACGAGGTCGCGGTCCCGGGCCTGACCGACGCCCACCTCCACTTCGCCCAGTGCGCCGCGGCCACGCGCCAGATCGACCTGTCGGACACGCCGACGCTTGCAGATGGGCTCGCCAGGATACGTGTTGCGCACGACCGTCTGGCCGACCCGGATGCGTGGCTCGAGGGGCATGGCTGGGATTCCGACCGATGGGGCCGCTGGCCGACCGCGGCAGACCTCGAAACGGTCGCCCCCGGTCGCCGCTGTGCGATCTGGGCGCACGATCACCACGCGCTCCTCGCCAGCCGTGCGGCGCTGATCTCGGCCGGCGTGGATCGGGCGTCCCCGGATCCCTCGGGCGGCGTGATCCGGCGCGATGCCGCGGGCGAGCCCGAAGGCGTGCTGTACGAGGCCGCCGCGCGGCTGGTGATGATCCACGTCCCGGCGCTGCCCCAGGACGCCCTGGAAACGGCGCTGATGGCGGTGGGTCGGGAGCTGCTCTCGCTCGGGATCGTGGCGGTCCACGATCCCGGCCGTCTCGCCCCGGATCCCGACCTGAGCTGGTCGTTCCCGGCCTACCGGCACCTCGCCGACACCGGCCGACTCCCGGTCCGCGTCCACGCCTCGCTCCGCGAGGAGGGGCTCCAGCACGCCGCCGCCCATGGGCTCCGAAGTGGCGAGCCGCTCGGTGCGGACCCCGTCGGGCGGGTCAGGCTCGGCTGGCTCAAGCTCTTCGCCGATGGCTCGCTCGGGTCGCGCACCGCCGCCCTCCTCGACGACATCGAGCCCGAACCCGACCGGCCGCTTCCGCCGGAGCGGCGTCGGGGCGTCTGGATCATGGAGCCGGACCGCCTGGCCGAGCTGGTCGAATGGGCGGCCGACGTCGAGATCGCGACGCAGATCCATGCCATCGGCGACGCCGCGGTTCGGGCCGCGCTCGAGATCCTGGCCCCAACGGCTGCCCGTGTCCCGCTGATGCCCCGGATCGAGCACGTGCAGCTGCTCGACCCGGCCGACCGATCCAGCTTCGTGGCGGCGGGGATCGCCGCCAGCGTCCAGCCGGTGCATCTCGGCACGGACGCGGCGCAGGCCAGGATGCTGTGGGGTGACCGAGCGGAGCGAAGCGGCTACACCTGGGGCTCGATCGCGCGGACAGGTGCGGTGCTCGCCTTCGGGACGGACGCTCCGGTCGAATCCTTCGATCCGTGGCCGGGGATCGCCCTGGCGGTGCGCCGCGAGAACCCGCGCTGGCCGGCCGGAACGCCCGCCTACGCGCCTGGGGAGGCCCTGAGCCTGGACCGGGCGCTGCGCGCCGCCTGCGTCGACCCTGGCGTGTCGGCCCGGGAAGCCGACCGCGGCCGGCTGACGGTGGGCCAGCGGGCAGACGTCGTGGTGATCCCGGCGGCCGCCCTGCGCGAGCCCGTGGAGCCGGGCGGGGCGCTCGCCACCGCGCGCCCGTCGCTCGTCGCGATGGACGGGCGGGTGGTCTTCGAGGCCTGAGAGCAGCCCCGCCTCTCGGCGGTCACGAGGGCGATGGCACTCCCGCCTCATCCGGCGTCTTCGCCAGCTCGCGCATCGCGTCGGCGAACAATCCGTTGAGGATCCGCGACGTCGATGGGAAGGCGTGGATGGTCTCGGCCAGGACGTCGACCTTCACCCGGGCCCGGATCGCCAGCACGCATTCATGGATCGCGGCCGACGCGTCGGGGCAGGCGATGGCGGCGCCCACGAGCTCGCGGCTGGCGCGATCGACCACGATCGTGACGTGGCCGAGCCTGGCCTGGATGGCGTAGCCCTTGGCACTCTTCGCGAAGTCGGCGACCAGCTCGAACGCATCGAAACCGGCGTCCCTGGCGCCTTCGAGGCTCATACCGACGAAGGCCGCCTCGGGGTCCGTGTACGTCGCACGCGGCAGCGCTCGGTAATCGGGGACGATCCGTTCGCCGAGCGCCATCCGGACGGCCAGCTCGCCCTGGTAGTGCCCCTGGTGGGTATGGAGCTCGGGTCCGGCGGGGTCGCCGATCACCCATAGCCCCTCGGCGATCCGCAGCCGGCCATCGCGTGGGAACGGGGTCCGCCCGCTGGTGTCGATTCCGTAGTGCTCGAGCCCGAGGTCGTCGATCGGGAAGGCGCGACCCACCGCCAGCAGGATCTCGTGGCCCTCGGCCGTGGAGCCGTCGTCGAGCTCGATGACGTGCGCGCCGTTCGCCCCGGCGCCGGCTCGGGCGCGAAGGGCGCGGACCCCGGTTCGGACGATCACGCCGTCACGCTCCAGCGCCGCCCGGATCGCCTCGGAGTTTCGCGGATGATCGGTCGGCGCCAGGCGCGGTCCCGACTGCACGATCGACGTCGGCACCCCGAACCGGGCGTAGACCTGGGCGAGCTCGCATCCGGTCGGCCCCCCACCAAGGACGAGCAGGCTCTTCGGCAGCTCGCGGGCGAGCGTCGCCTCGCGGTTGGTCCAGATGGGTATGTCGGCGATCCCCTCGACCGGCGGCTGGCGCGAATACGATCCCACGGCGACGACGATGTTGGTCGCCGCCAGCCCGTGGGTCGCGCCGTCGTGATTGACGTTCACCCGGCCCACGCCGACGATGCTCGCGCTGCCCCGGTAGGTGACCGCCCCGGCGTCGCGCAGGCCGCGGACGTGGCTGGTGTCGTCGGGCTCCTCGGCGCCGGCCGGCCGGTTGACCATGAAGTCCCGCTGCGCCGAGGCGTCCGCCCAGTGGTAGGTCGCGGGGTTCGCCGCATGCCGGGCGGCGCCGTCGAGCAGCGACTTGGACGGCAGGCACCCGATGTGCGGGCAGCTGCCACCGAACCAGCGCCGGTCGATGACGGCCACGGAGGCGCCCAGCTCGCGGGCCTTGTAGGCGGCAGCCTCGCCGGCCGGGCCGGCGCCGATGATGACGAAGTCGAACGTATCCATCAGGTCCTCATCGCTGCCGGTCGTTGGTGGTCGTCGACGATCGATCGCGCTGGCGGCGTGCCTCGTACAGGAGGATCGCCGCGCTGACCGAGACGTTCAGGCTGTCGGCAACCCCGAGCATCGGGATGCGGACCGCCTGGATCTCCGGGCCGCGCCAGCCGTCCGAGAGGCCCTCCACCTCGGCGCCCAGCACGAGCGCCAGCGGCCCGGTCAGATCGACGTCGGTATAGGCGCGGTCGGCGTCGACACGCGCGGTCACGATCCGGAGCTCGTGCCGGGCCAGGAAGCCCGCCACCGCCTCGGTCGTGCCGGCGGCCAGTGGCAGGCCGAAGATCGTGCCGGCGCTTGCCCGAATGGCGTTCGGGTTGAAGAGATCCGTCCGCGGCGACGCGGCGATCAGCGCGTCCGCACCGGCTCCGTCGGCCGAGCGAAGGACCGCGCCCAGGTTGCCCGGCTTCTCGACCGCTTCGACGACGATGACCAGGGGCCGCTCGGGCAGAACGAGGTCGTCCAGGGCCATCGTCGGGATCCGGACGACCGCCAGGAGACCCTCGGCGCGCTGCCCAAAGGCCAACCTGGCGAAGACCGCCTCGCTGACCGGCTGGAGCGGGGTTCCGCGCGCGAGTAGCCGATCGAACGCCGCTCGTGCGTCGGGGCCGGCCAGGAGCGACTCGCAGACGAACGCATCGACCACGGAGACGCCCGCGTCCAGGGCGCGCCGCAGCTCGCGGGCGCCGTCCACCAGGGTCAACCCGTTGCGGTCCCGCTCGCGCCGCTCTCGAAGGGCGGTCGCGGCCTTGATCCGGGGGTTGGCGAGGCTCGTGACGAGGGGCAGGGCGGGGGAGGGCATCGGCGACATCATGCCCCGCCCGCCGCTCGCGTGAAGGCACCGAGCTCGAGCGACCGGCCATCCGGCGTCGCCACGGCGAGGTCGCCCGCCTCGATGTCGCCCATCGTGGGCCGGCGAAGGTCGTTCACGAGCCGGGCCAGCCGATCGGCGTCGTAGCCCGGCGTGTGCGCCGTCAGCAGCGCGAACCCGTCCCGCTCGAGGACCCGGTCACAGGCCGCGAGGAGGCGCGGCAAGTCCTCCTCGAGTCGCCACGGACGCGCTCCAGGTCCGTGCCCGTACGTCGGCGGGTCGAGCACGATCCCGGCGTAGGTCCGGCCCCGTCGGGCCTCTCGCTCGGTGAAGCCGACCGCGTCATCCACGATCCAGCGGACCGGTCGGTCGGCCAGGCCGGACAGCTCGGCGTTGTGACGAGCCCAGGCCACGGTCGGCTTCGCGGCATCGACGTGGGTCACCTCGGCGCCGGCGTCGGCCATCGCGAGCGTCGCCAGACCCGTGTACGCGAAGAGGTGGAGGACGGCCGGCCGTCGTCCGTCTGCCGCACGCCGCTCGACGCACGCCCGCAGCCACTCGAGCATGTCGAGGTGCTCCGGGAAGACGCCGACCTGCCCCGTTTCGGTGGGTCGGAGCTCGAGCCTGAGGCTCCCGTGCTCGAACGACCAGGGCCCTTCCGTGGAAGCGGGGCCGCTCCAGCCTCGATCGCGATCGAAGCGAAGGTCCGCCGTGCGCCAGGCGTCGCCCGCTCCTCGGGGGTCCAGGGCACCCGGCGCGGGTCGGTCGACGACGCGGTCGCCGAACCGCTCGAGGCGAGCGCCGCCCCCGAAGTCGATCAGCCCGTACCCCGACGTCGATGGCATCGGGCAATGATGACGTTCCGGCGATGAGCGTACCCTGCGCGCCAGAGGGCCGCGGAGATCGGGCGGCGCAGCACGCACCGGCCGACCGGCACGTCCCAACGGCCTTCTGCCAACCGCGCACCTGAGGTTCTGCTCCATCTCGAGTCGCGACGCATCCGCGCAGTCAACGGGCTTCCTGCCGCACATCGAGGGCATTCGGGCGATCGCGGTGCTCGCCGTCCTCTGGTTCCACCTCCGCCTGCCGGTCGCGGGCGGCGGGTTCACCGGTGTCGACGTCTTCTTCGTCGTGTCGGGCTTCCTCATTACCGGCCTGCTGCTCCGCGAGCACGCCCAGACCGGTCGCATCGACCTCGCGCGCTTCTACTCGCGCCGGATGCGCCGGATCCTGCCGGCGGCCCTGGTGACCGTGGCGGTCACGGTCGTGCTGGCCGCGGTCTTCCTGGCTCCGCTGCAGGTCCCGGGGATCGCCCAGGACGGCGCCGCGTCCGCGCTGTCGATCGGCAACATCCGGTTCGCCCTCCAGTCGACGGATTACTTCGCCGAGACGGACGTGTCGCCGTTCCGCCATTTCTGGTCGCTCGGCGTCGAGGAGCAGTTCTACGTCGTCTGGCCAGGCTTCCTCATCGTCGCGCTCGGGTCGTTGCGGTCGCGGCTGCAGGTCGGGATCCTCATGGGGGGCCTCCTGGTCGCATCGCTGGTCTTCGCGGTCTGGCTGACCGACGTCATCGAGCCCTGGGCGTTCTACTCGCTGCCGAGTCGAGTCTGGCAGCTCGCCCTCGGCGGACTGCTGGCGGTCGCGCTGGCGCCCGGCCGGCAGCTGCCGCGCTGGCTGGCCGCGCCGGTCAGCTGGCTCGGGCTCGGGCTCCTCGCGGCGGCGTTCGTCGTCATCGACCCGGCGAGTCCGTATCCTGGCCTCTGGGCGCTCCTGCCGGCCGGAGGGGCCGCCGCCCTGATCCTCGCCGGTGGGCGCGGGCTCGGCACCTCGGCGTTGCTCGGCTGGGGACCGTTGCGCTTCGTTGGTCGGATCTCCTACTCGCTCTACCTCTGGCACTGGCCGATCCTCGTCCTGCCCGAATTGGCGATCGGCGCGGCCCTGCCGGTCGAGGCGCGGCTGGGGCTCGGGGCGCTGTCGGTCGTGGTCGGCGCGATCAGCTGGCGGTTCATCGAGGAGCCGTTCTGGCACGGTTCGCTCTCGACCTTCCGGCCGCGCCCGGTCCTCGCCACCGCGGTGGCGACGGCAATCGCCGTCGCGGTGCTGGCCGTCGGGATCGGCGAGGGGAGTCTTGCCCAGGTCCGGGCGGCCGGCGTGGGGCCGGTGGCCCAGTTGGCGACCGCTTCGCCGGTGGCAGCGGCGACTGCCGCGGCGTCACCGTCCGGTGTTGGGGGCACGGACACGTCGACCCCGTTCCCGTCGGCCGGGCCGACGGCGGGCGCCGGGAGCTCGCTCGCCCCGACATCGTCGGCGAGCCCGTCTCCGTCGGCGCCGATCGAACCGTCGCCGAGCTCGCCGCCGCCCGGTGAGCCGTTGCCCATTCCGAGCGGCGAACCAGTGCCGCATCCATGGCCGCTGCCGGCCGGGCTGCAGCCGCCGCTGGTCAGCGCCAGGGACGACAAGGAGCAGCTGATCGCCGACGGCTGCTTCGGCAGCCTCAAGGGCAGCACGCCGAAGGACTGCATGTTCGGTGACCCGAACGGGACATTCACGGTCGCGTTGGTCGGCGACTCGCATGCGTCGCACTGGTTCCCCGCGGTGGAGCAGATCGCCAGGGCGAACGGCTGGCGCCTGATCACGTTCGTCAAGGCGTCGTGCGTCTTCGTCGATCTGCCGATCTTCTCGCCGCTGCTCAAGCGGGAGTACACCGAGTGCGAGGCCTGGCGTCCGCTGGTCGTCCAACGGCTCATCGCCGAGCAGCCGGACCTGGTCATCGTGTCGTCGGACCGCTGGCTGCCGCCGGTCAACAAGATCGACGAGGATCCGACCCGCCAGGGCGAGGCGATGGCCCGCCTGCTGGTCCAGATCCCGGGGCAGGTCGCGATCCTCGCCGACACCCCGGCGGCCGGCAGCGACGTGCCGGTCTGCCTGTCGGCCCATCTCCAGGACATCACCCGGTGTGCGACGTCGCGATTGGCCGCGTTCGGCCGGCAACACCTGATCCGGGAGCGCGCCGCCGCGAAAGCCGCGAACGCGACGCTGATCGACCTTTCGGACGCGATCTGCCCCGGCGATCCGTGCCAGCCGGTCGTTCGCGGGATGATCGTCTACCGGGACGATCATCACCTGACCGCGACGTTCGCCATGTCGCTCGCGGGGCTGCTGGAGTCCAGGCTGCCGATCCCGCGCTGAGCGCGGCGGCGCCACGAGGCAGCCACGCCGTCGCCGCCCGGCCCGCCGTTGTGACGCCCGGCGCGGCCGGGGTATGATGCGCGTCGCCGCTGGCTCCTCGATCCGGCGGGCACGGCTCCGGCGCGGAGATTGGAACACCCGCGAGCCAACGGATCCATGACCAACGGAGCGGGGGACCGGCGACGTCGGGCGGCTAGCTCAGCTGGTTAGAGCACTTGCTTGACATGCAAGAGGTCACTGGTTCGAGTCCAGTGTCGCCCACCACATACACCAGAGCGTCGAGCGGGACGCGCCCCTCGGACGGAGACCATCAGAGAGCCGGGACCCGGCTGGAAGCCCGGCGGTCGCCCCCGAACGAGCACCACCCGTGAGTGGCCGGCGAACCGGCCCGGGCGTCGCCCGTTAGCGCGACCAGAGCGCGCCACCCGGTGGTGGCGAAGGCGGGTGGGACCGCGGGAGATCACCTCTCGTCCTGTCGATGGATGAGGGGTGTGTTGATTCTCAGGAGGCCCGCGATGACGGATGAACGTCACGACGACGCAGACGAGATCGGCATGGAGGCGCCCGAACGGGGCTCCGCCGACGAGCTGCTCGACGCCGGTGCGCACAGTGACCTCGACGCCATGCGCCACTCGGCGGCGCACGTCATGGCCGAGGCGGTCCTGGATCTCTTCCCGGGCACGAAGCTCGGGATCGGTCCGGCCATCGCCGACGGCTTCTATTACGACTTCGCGCTGGCGCGACCGCTGACTCCGGATGACCTGGCGGCGCTCGAGGCGCGCATGGCGGCGAGCGTCTCCGCCGATCACCCCTTCGTCCGTCGTGAGCTGCCCCCGGCCGAAGGTCGTGCCTTCTTCGCCGAGCGCGGCCAGCCGTTCAAGGTCGAGATCCTCGACGACCTGGCAGCGAAGTCCGGGCGCGAGGGCACGCCGATGCCGCCGACCTCGGTCTACGAGCACGGAGCCTTCATCGACCTGTGCAAGGGACCGCACGTCGCGTCCACGGGCAGGATCGGGCCGTTCAAGCTGCTCGCGGTGTCGGGGGCCTACTGGCGAGGCGACCAGGCGCGCCCGGCGCTCCAGCGGATCTACGGCACGGTCTGGGAGACGCAGGACGAGCTCGATCGCTTCCTGTGGCGGCGCGCGGAGGCGAAGAAGCGCGACCACCGCAAGCTCGGGGTGCAGCTCGATCTCTTCTCGTTCCACGACGTGTCGCCTGGCTCTGCCTTCTGGCACCCAAAGGGCTGGACGCTCTACCAGACGCTCCGTGGCGCGATGCGCGACCTGCAGGCTCGGCGTGGCTACCAGGAGATCTACACGCCGCCCCTCGTCAGCCAGGCGCTCTGGGAGCGCTCCGGCCACTGGGAGCACTACCGCGAGAACATGTTCCTGTTCGAGGCCGAGGGCCAGACGTTCAGTCTCAAGCCGATGAACTGCCCGGAATCGACGTTCATCTACCGCAGTCGCGTCCGCTCGTACCGCGAGCTGCCGCTCCGTCTCGCGGAGTACGGCGTGCTCCATCGGAACGAGCTGTCGGGCGTGCTGTCGGGGCTGACGCGGGTCCGCCATTTCGTCACGGACGACGCGCACATCTTCGTCCGGCCCGACCAGATCGCCGCCGAGATCGAGGGCCTGATGGGTGAGATCCGCGAGTCCTACTCGTGGTTCGGGCTCGAACCCAAGCTCACCTTCGGGACGCGGCCGGACAAGGCGCTGGGAGATCCGGCCGTCTGGGAAGCGACCGAGGCGCTCATGCGCGCGGAGCTGGAGCGCTCCGGCCTGCAGTACCGGGAGAAGCCCAAGGACGGTGCGTTCTACGCCCCCAAGATCGACATCCAGATCGAGGACGCGCTGGGTCGCGAGTGGCAGACCGCGACGATCCAGGTCGACCGGGTGATGCTGCCCGAGCGCTTCGACCTGTGGTACATCGACGAGGAGGGTCACCAGCAGCGACCGGTCGCCATCCATCGGGCGATCTACGGCTCGCTGGAGCGGTTCATCGGCGTGCTCACCGAGCATTTCGCCGGCGCCTTCCCGCTGTGGGTCGCGCCGGTCCAGGCGGTCGTCATCCCGATCGCGGACCGCCACATCGAGGCGGCGAACGAACTGGCCGGATTGCTGCGGGCGCGCGGCCTCCGGATCGAGGTCGACGAGTCGTCGAACCGGATGCAGAACAAGATCCGCCTGGCCCAGGAGCAGAAGGTTCCGTACATGGTGGTGCTCGGCGACCGCGAAATCGAGGCACGCACGGCCTCACCGCGGACCCGGTCCGGCGAGCAGCAGCCGGCCGAGCCCTGGGACGCCTTCGCCGATCGCCTGGCCGCCGAATCCCGAGAACGCCGGGTCGAGTAGGTCCGGCGGTACACGGAGTCGTCGCGCGGATCTGGCGCGACCGCGCTCACGCATCGCAGCCCGCGGTCGGGCGAGCCGATCGGGGCTGGGGGACCGACCGCGACTGGGAGGCGACACCGCGGCGCGAGGACTCGAGATTCGGGTCGCTCGGTCACAGGGCGTGCCTGGGAGTCTCGAGCCGGCACCCGGGGGGCGGCCCGCGAGGCTGCCCAACGCCCGGCGTCGACTGACAGTCGCGGGGCCCCACGCCCAAGCGCCGCGCCCCCAGGCGCCGGGCACCGCGGCGCAGCGCGCACGCGCGATGGTGCGGCACGCTTGCGATTGTCGGGCCGGAACGGCCTATGCTATCCTCCCGCTTCGGCCGTCCGGGTCTTCGTGTACCCGCGCCGGTCGACCGAAATCGTCAGTTCGAAGGGGATAGACCATCAGTCGAGACCTGCGCGTGAACCAGATGATCCGGATCCCTCAGGTCCGGGTGGTCGACGAAGAGGGTGCCCAGTTGGGTGTCATGCCCACGCCGCGGGCGCTCGAGATGGCGCAGGAGCGAGGATTGGACCTCGTCGAGGTCGCCCCCATGGCGTCACCGCCAGTGGTCAAGTTCCTCGATTTCGGGCAGTACAAGTACGAACTGACCAAGCGCGAGAAGGAAGCCAAGCGCAAGCAGCGCTCGGTGACCTTCAAGGAGGTCCGCCTGTCGCCGAAGATCGGCGTGGGTGACTTCGATACCAAAGTGAATCGGGCGATCGAATTCCTCGAGGACGGCGATCGCATCAAGGTGACCGTCCGCTTTCGCGGGCGGGAGCTGACCCACCCGGAGCTCGGCCGGGCCCTCATCGCGAGGTTCGCGGATCGAGTCAAGGATCACGGCATTCCGGAGCGGACGCCGTTGCTCGAAGGCAAGTCGATGCACATCACGATGGCTTCGACCCACAAGCCCAAGAGTCACGACGCGCCGAGCCCAAAGAGCGTCGATGGAGCCAACGGGGCCGACGCCGCAGCTGTCCCGGCCACACGGGTCGAGGCGGCCGCGGCCCCAGCCGCACCGGCCGAACCGACGCAGGCAACCGAACCGACCGCGACAACCGAGCCGACGAAGGCAACCGAACCCACACCGGCGCCCGAGCCGGTCCCGACTGGAGAGTGATCCGAGCGTGCCCAAGATGAAGACCCACAAAGCCGCCCAGAAGCGCCTCGGCGTCACCGGCAGCGGCAAGTTCATCCGGGTCAACGCCTGGAGTGGGCATCACCTCGAGATCAAGTCGTCTCGTCGGACGCGTCGCTATGCCGGCAAGACGCTGATCGGGTCCCAGCACACCAAGCAGGTCCGTCGCCTGCTGCCGTATCTCTAGGAGCACGTCGATCCCATGGCACGAGTCAAGCGAGGCGTCGCCGCCCACAAGCGCCACAAGCGCCTCCTCAACGCCGCCGAGGGCCGGAAGGGCGCCAAGTCGCGCCTGATCAAGCCGGCTCGCGAGGCGCTCCTCCACGCCCTGGCGTACGCGACCCGGGACCGCAAGCAGCGGAAGCGCCGGATGCGCGAGCTGTGGATCGTCCGGATCAATGCGGCGGCTCGCCTGAACGGCCTGACCTACGGGCAATTCATCTACGGCCTGAAGAAGGCCGAGGTCGAGATCGACCGCAAGATCCTGGCGGATCTGGCGATCCGGGACGCGGCCGTGTTTGGCCAGATCGCCGAGCTCGCCAGGAGCGCCTGACGCCGACACCGACGCCGATCACGGCCTCAACGGAGCCCTCGACGTCGAGCGACGATCGAGGGCTCGTGATTCCGGGTAACGCGACGCACGAAGGGAGCTCGTGGACCTTTCCGACCTGACCCGCGAACTCGAGGGCCTGCGCGACGAGGCCCTGGCCGCGATCGCCGCCAGCGGCGACGTCGCCGGCCTGGAGGCGATCGACCTCGACGTGCTCGGCAAGAAGGGTCGACTGACCGGGGTCCTGCGCGGCATCGGCGGGTTGCCGCCCGACGACCGGCCCAAGGTCGGCGCGATCGCCAACACCGTCCGCGAGGCGGTCGAGACGGCCGCGGCCGCACGCGGGGCCATCCTCCGTGAGCAGGCGCTCGAGCAGCGGCTGGCGGCCGAGGCGGTCGACGTCACGACGCCCGGACGGCCGATCCGGCGCGGCACGCTCCACCCGATCAACGTGACCATCGGCGAGATCGCCGAGATCTTCGGCCAGTTCGGGTTCGTGGTCTACGAAGGCCCGGAGATCGAGGACGACCTGCGCAACTTCCAGATGCTCAACATCCCGCCCGACCACCCGTCGCGGGACCTGTGGGACACCCTCTACGTCGACGTCGACGGCCATCTGCTGCGCACCCACACCTCGCCCGGCCAGATCCGCGTGATGCACCAGGCGGAGCCGCCGATCCGCGCCCTGCTGCCTGGCCGCTGCTACCGCTACGAGGCGATCGACGCGAGTCATGCCTCGGAGTTCTTCCAGGTCGAGATCCTGATGGTCGACGAGGGGACGACGATGGGCGACCTCAGGGGCCTGCTCGACGAGTTCGCCCGGGCGCTCTTCGGACACGACCGCAAGACCCGCTTCCGGCCCGGCTACTACCCGTTCACCGAACCATCGGTCGCCTTCGACGTGGAATGCGTGGTTTGCGGCGGCGTCGGCTGCCCGGCCTGCTCCCGGACCGGCTGGATGACGATCCTGGGCGCCGGCATGGTCCACCCGGTCGTTCTCCAGCATGGCGGCCTCGATCCCGAGCGCTACCAGGGATTCGCGGCCGGCTTCGGCGTCGAGCGGATCTCGAATCTCCGCCACAGCGTGGGCGACCTGCGCCTGTACATGGACAACGACCTCCGGTTCCTGGAGCAGTTCCGATGAGGGGGTCCGACATGCGCCGGGGACCGCGCGCATGAGGGTTCCGCTCGCCTGGCTGCGCGAGTTCGTGGACGTGGACCTGACGCCCGAGGCGCTGGCCGAGCGGCTGACCCTGCTCGGGATGGAGGTCAAGGGGATCGAGGCGTGGGGCGCCGACTGGCGCAACGTCGTGGTCGGCGAGCTGCTCACGGTCGAGCGCCATCCGCGCGCCGACCGGCTGTCGCTCACCACGGTCACGACCGGGTCCGGCGCGCCACTCGAGATCGTGTGCGGGGCGACCAACATCGCTCCCGGCCAGCGGGTGCCGGTCGCCCTGCCCGGGGCGGTCCTGCCCGGCGGCCGCCGGATCGAGCGGACCGAGAAGATGGGCGCGGTCAGCAACGGCATGCTCTGCTCGGGCGACGAGCTGGGCATGACCAGCGACGCGGACGGGATCCTGATCCTGCCGCCCGAGACACCGCTGGGCCGGGCCATGACGGAGCTGTTCGGCGACACGGTGCTCGATGTCGATGTCAAGCCGAACCGCGGCGACGCCCTGTCGATCCTGGGCCTGGCCCGCGAGGTCGCCGCGGTGACAGGCGGACCGCTCCGCAAGCCAAGGACGGAGGTCAAGGAATCCGGCCGGCCAGTCGCCGAGCGGCTGCAGGTCGAGGTGCTCGACACCGAGCTGTGCCCGCGCTTCGTCGGGCGCTGGGTGAGTGGCGTTCGCGTCGGACCGTCCCCGAACTGGGTCCAGATGCGCCTGATGGCGGCCGGCCAGCGCCCGATCAGCAACGTGGTCGACGCCTCGAACTACGTCATGATCGAGCTCGGCAAGCCCATCCACGTCTTCGATGGAGCGGCCGTCCACGACGGGCGGATCATCGTCCGCCGGGCGACCGCGGGCGAGCGCATCGAGACGCTCGACCACGTCGACCGGGCGCTCGACGCCGAGACGCTGGTCATCGCCGATCCGCGGGGCCCGATCGGGATCGCCGGCGTGATGGGTGGTGCCGATTCCGAGGTGGGCGACGGAACCACCGAGGTCGCCGTCGAATCGGCCATCTTCGACCCGGTCAACATTCGTCGAACCGCGTTCCGCTACGCCCTGCGTTCGGACGCCAGCCTGCGCTTCGAGAAGGGGCAGGAATTCCGGCTGGCGCGAGTGGGCGCGGATCGAACGGCCCAGCTGGTGGCGAACTGGGCAGGCGGCTCGATCGCGCCTGGCGCCGTCGACTCCAATCCGGTCGAGCCACCGGCGGCCCGCCTCGCGTTCCGGCCGGGCCGGGTCAACCGGCTGCTCGGAACCTCGCTGGAGGCCCACGAGCAGGCGGCCCTGCTGGCGCGGGTCGGGATCGAGACGGAACCGGCACCCATCGGGACCCCGATCACCGTCGCGGCCGGGTCGAAGCCGCTCGTGCTCGACGGAGGCACGGCCGAGACATGGTTCGCCACGGTGCCGAGCTGGCGCCGCGACCTGGTCGTGGAGGCCGACGTGACCGAGGAGATCATCCGGGTCCGCGGCTATGAGACCGTCCCGGCCATCCTGCCGCACACGCCGATGCCCGGGTACCGGCACTCG
This sequence comes from Candidatus Limnocylindria bacterium, assembly GCA_041491485.1. Classification (GTDB taxonomy): domain Bacteria; phylum Chloroflexota; class Limnocylindria; order Limnocylindrales; family CSP1-4; genus SPCO01. The sequence goes on along the minus strand of JBGPVC010000014.1, from coordinate 16,586 downwards.
CCGCTCGAGGTCAGGGACATGATCCGTGAGACGCTGGCGGGCGCCGGCGTGAGCGAGGTCGTGACCCACGCGCTGGTCGCGCCGCATGCCGTGGAGCAGTTCCCGCCACCGGTCGACGATCGCCTCCCGGGCGAACCGGAACAACAGGCCGGCGGCTCGCCGGTCCACGTGACGAACCCGCTGTCCAGCCAGCACTCCGTGCTTCGGCAGAGCCTGCTCGGCAGCCTCCTCGGCGTGGTGTCGACGAACCTCCGGCACGATCGTGATGACGTCGCCATCTTCGAAGTCGGCAAGGGTTACGGGACCGGCTCCGGTCACGCCTCGCCGACGCACGAATGGTGGCGCATCGGCTTCGCCCTGACCGGGCCTGCCGAACGGCCGGCATGGAACCGGCCGATGCGACCGTACGACCTCGATGATGGCAAGGGCCTGGTGGAGCTCATCTGCCACCGTCTCGACCTGCCGGCACCGGTCTACGAGCCCCTGACCGACGATCCCACCTTCCATCCAGGGCGCAGCACCAGGGTGACGGCCGGCGCCGGCCTCTCCGGACGGCTCGGTGAGCTCCATCCACACGCCGCCGCGGCGAATGACCTGCGGGCCGATCGCGTCGTCCTGGCCGAGCTGGCCGTGGCTGGGCTGGCCGCCGGTCGGCTGACCGACGCTCGCGGGGCCACACCGTCGCGCTTCCCGGCGGTCCAGCGCGACATCGCCGTGATCGTCGACGAAGCGCGCCCGGCCGCGGCGGTGGCGACGTCGATCCGGCGCCACGCCGGCACGCTCCTCCAGGCCCTGGACCTGTTCGACATCTACCGCGGACGGCCCCTTGCCGATGCCGAGAAGAGCCTGGCCTGGCGGCTGACGTTCGCCTCGGACGAGCGGACCCTGACCGAGGCCGAGGTGGACGACGCGATGGCCGCCGTGGCAGCCGGTCTCGCGCGCGACGTCGACGGGCGCCTGCGCAGCTGAGCGTGGTGCGCCGGCACCGCCGCGGTCCCGTCGGCCCTTGCCCCGGCGCAACGCCCGCTGCTACCCTTGCGCGGCTTCGGCGCGGGCCGGGGGCCGTGACCATGGAGGCTGATGCGTGGACCTGACGGCTATCGGCGGGATCGACACGGTCGACCTGCTGATCTTCCTGTACTTCATCGGCTTCTTCGTGCTCGGCTTCGCCCAGGGCACCATCCGCCGACTGATCGGGATCGGTTCGATCCTCTTCTCGTTCCTGTTCGCCGCCAACCTGGCCGATCCCCTTGGCCGGTTCCTCGGCGACAACTGGACGCAGTTCCCCAGGCAGTACAGCTACATGATCGGCTTCGGCACGATCTTTACCGCGGCGGCCATTGCCTTCGCGCTCGTCGTCCAGGGGTACTACAAGCCACAGCAGCTGTTCCAGAAGGCGCGCTTTGCCGATGAGATCCTGGGCGGCATCCTGGGCCTCGTCCAGGCGGCCATCATCCTCGGCTCGGTCCTGGTCATCCTCGACTCGTTCTTCCGCCTTCCCGGGTTCGCGCCCGACCCCCAGGAGCTCCCGTTCCTCCGCGACCTGTGGAACGGCCTGGACAAATCGGCGACCGGCGGGTTCTTCCGGTCGACGCTCATCCCGGACACCTTCTTCCTGATCGGGTTCCTGATCCCGAACAATCTCCAGTCGCTCTACCCACGCTCCGGCTGACGGCCTTCGATCGGGCGACGCTGACCGGGCCCACCCTGACGGCCGGGCGGGCGCTGCTCGGCGCACGGCTGGTCCGCGACGACGCGACCGGCCGGCGAGTCGGACGGATCGTCGAGGTCGAGGCGTACATCGGACAGGACGATCGCGCCTCGCATGCCCGCTTTGGCGAGACCGCCCGGAACCGCGTCATGTTCGGGCCGCCGGGATATGCCTACGTGTACCTTGTCTACGGGATGTACGACTGCCTCAACGTGGTGACCGAACCTTCGGGCACGCCCGCCGCCCTGCTGATCCGCGCCGTCGAGCCGCTCGAGGGCGTCGAGCTGATGCGCCTGGACCGGATCGCGCGGGCCGGTTCGCGCCATCGGGGACGGGCCCCGCATCGCCACGATGTGGAGGCCGATCGGGTCGGGCAACTGGAAGCCCACCGGCTCGCGAGCGGGCCCGGGCTGGTCGGCGCGGCGTTCGGCCTGGATCGGGGCTGGACGGGGACGGACCTGTGCGACCCCGTCTCGCCGCTGCGCCTGGAAGCGACGCCCGAGGAGGAAGCCACGCCGGCGGTGCTGGCCACGCCACGGATCGGGATCGACGGGGCCGGGCAGCCCTGGACGACGCTCCCGTGGCGCCTCAGCCTGGCCGGTCATCCCTCCGTTTCCGGTCCGGCCCGGGCACGCTGAGCCCCACGCCGTGGACCAGCGCTCGGTCTCCCTGCTCGAGTTCCCCGCGGTTCGCGCGAGGCTGGCCGGCCTCACGTCGTTCGGACCCTCGCGAGCGCTGGCCGAGGCCCTCGTCCCGTCGTCCGATCCGGTCATCGTGGCCCGAGGCCTCGACGAGACCGACCAGGCGCGGGCCCTGCTGGAGGAGCGGCCGGGGGTCGGGATCGGCGCCGCTCGCGACATCGGCCCGGCGGTCGAGCGCGCGGCTCGCGGTGGCCGTCTCGAACCGGCCCAGTTCCTCGAGCTCGCCGACACGCTCGACGCGGCGTCCCGACTCGCGACCATGCTCGCGGACGAGCGGCGATCGTTGCTTCGCGAGCTCGGCCACGAGCTGCATCCACTGCCCGGACTGCGCTCCACGCTGAGCCGGAGCTTCGACCCGGTCGGCGAGCTGCTCGACACGGCTTCGCCGCGGCTCGGTGGGCTGCGGGCCGCGGTGCGGGTCGCCTACGAGCGCCTGCGTCGCCGGCTCGACGCGCTGGTCGGCGCGGAGCTCGGGAACGCGCTGCAGGAGCCGATCGTCACCCTGCGCAACGGGCGCTACGTAGTCCCGGTGAAGGCCGAGGCGCGGTCCCGAGTGAAGGGGATCGTGCACGACGCCTCGGGCAGCGGCCAGACCCTGTTCATCGAGCCGCTCGTCGCGGTCGAGCTCGGCAACGCGTGGCGCGAGGCCCAGGTCGCCGAGACCGAGGAGATCGCGCGCATCCTCGACGAGCTCTCGGCGTTCGTCGCCGCGAACGCGCCCGCCCTTCGCGAGACGCTCGGTGCCCTCGCCCGCTTCGACCTGTGGGCGGCCAAGGCGTCGCTGGCGTCCGAGATGGATGCCGGGCGAGCCGAGACGGTCGATCGCTACGAGGTCACCCTCCTGTCGGCCCGCCACCCGGGACTGACCGGTCGGGTCGTGCCCATCGACGTCCGGCTGGGCGACGGCTACACGGCGCTCGTCGTCACCGGGCCGAACACCGGCGGCAAGACCGTGACCCTGCGCACGCTCGGCCTGCTCAGCCTCATGCACCAGGCCGGCCTCCACGTCCCGGTCGCCCCGGGCAGCCACCTGCCGATCTGGCACGACGTCTTCGCCGACATCGGTGACGAGCAGTCGATCGCCCAGTCGCTCTCGACGTTCTCCGGGCACCTGCGCTCGATCGTCCGGATCGTGGCGGCGGCCGGGCCGGGCACCCTGGTCCTGCTCGACGAGCTGGGCGCGGGCACCGACCCGACCGAGGGCTCGGCGCTCGCCCAGGCCCTCCTCGACCACTTCATCCGGGCGGGCGCCCTCGTCGCCGCGACCACGCACTACGCCGAGCTCAAGGTGTACGCGCACACCACGCCTGGCGTCACCAACGCGGCCGTCGAGTTCGACCTCGACACCCTGTCACCCACCTATCGCCTGACGATCGGGCTACCCGGTGGGAGCCAGGCCTTCGCGATCGCCGAGCGGCTCGGCCTGGCCGAGGCGATCGTGGCGGATGCCCGCTCGCGCCTGACCGAGTCGCAGCGCTCGTTCGAAGCGACGCTCGCGTCGATCCGCACGACCGAGACCGAGACCAGCAACCTGCTCGACCGCGCCCGGGCGGCCGAGCTGCGCACCGCCGACGCCCTGCGGGTCGCCGAGGACGAGCGGCGCCGCGCGCGGCGCGAACGCGCCGAATCCGTCGACGCCGCGCGAGCCGAAGCGGAGCGGATCGTGGCCGAGCTTCGCGACGAGGTCGAAGCCACGCGCCGGTCGCTTGAGCGCGAGACCCTCACGGCCGCCTCGCTCGACGACGCCCTGGCACGAGCCGAGGCCGGTCTCGCGCAACTCCCGGCCGGTGAGCCGACGCCGCAACCCGAACCGGCCGTGGAACGTGCCTGGCGCCTGGGCGAACGCGCCCGCAGCCGATCCGGCGGCTGGGAGGGCCGGATCGCGGCGCTCGAACGGGGCGGGAAGCGGGCGACGCTCGAGGCGGGCGGGATGCGCGTGACCATCGACGTCGAGGACCTGGTTCCGGCGGTGGGGGAGCTCGACACGCGGACCGGGCATGGGGCCGCGGCGCCTGCCGCGGGCGCCACCTCGAACGCGACGGCGCTTCGGCTCGACCGTGCCCATTCGGTTGCGTCCTCGCTCGACCTCCGCGGTGCACGCGTGGAGGAGGCGCTCGAGGCGCTCGATCGCTACCTCGACGACGCCGGGCTCGCCGGCCTCAGCAAGGTGATGATCATCCACGGATTGGGCACCGGGGCCCTGCGCGACGCGGTCCGCGCCGATGCAGCCAACCACCCGCTCGTCCGCTCGCTGCGGCCGGGCGAGCGCGGCGAGGGCGGCGATGGCGCCACGATCGTGGAGCTGTGACGAGCGGAGCGTGGCCGCCACGCGCTCGCCCGGAGGCTAGCGGCAGCTAGGGATCTTGGAACGTGGCTTGAGGGTCAGGTCGACGCTGTTGCCGGTCGGCAGCGGCGTGCCGGCGCCGGGTCTCTCGTCGGCGACGACGAAGTCCGGACCTGGATTGTCCGGCTTGACGCTGCCGATCGCGTAGCCCGCGGCGGTCAGGTTCGCGCTGGCGACCTCGAGCGACTGGCACACGACGTCCGGGACGGTCGCCAGCGGTGGACCGCTCGGCGGTGGACCGCTCGGTGGCGGACACGGTCCCAGGAACGGATCGCACGGTGGCGGGCATGGTCCCACGAACGGATCGCACGTCGGCGTCGGTGGCGGTACCACCGTGCAGAGCTCGGTCGGGGCGAACGGCGCTCCCCAGGTCCGGCCGAATGGCGCGAACGAGTTGTTGTAGAAGTACGAGGTCCGAGTCCCCTCGGGTCCGCCCTTGACGCCGGCGCCCTTGGCCGCGCGCGCACCCCACTCGGCGTCGGCCGTCTGCCAGGCGGGGAAGCTGGCATCGACCTGGGTGAGATCGAAGAACCCCTCGTTGACCATGGGCCCCGCGCAGCCGTCTTGCCAGAGCAGCCCGCTTGCCGAGTCGATCTGGCGCGTGACCCGGATCGTCTCCTTCTGGGTCGGGACGGTGCCCGGGATGAAGATCTCGTCGATGGTCGCGGTCGTGAACGGGCCCGGCTGGAGGCCGGTGAAGGCATCGACCGTCGCCGTCTCCAGGTCGTCCGGGCGGTGGAAGTCGGAGATCGGCAGGCCGTGGCTGATCTCGGTCAGGATCGCCGACCAGAGCGGCGCGGACGTGTCGAGCGACAGCTTCCCGTCGTTCGGGCTGTTGTCGCTGTTGCCCATCCAGACACCGACGGCAAGCGCCGGCGCGCTCTCGTCGGCCGGCGGCGCGAGGTAGCCGTAGGCCGCCACGTCGCGGTTGTCACTGGTGGTTCCGGTCTTGTAGGCGGCGGGCCGGCGGGTCTTGCCGTCGTAGATCGCCCACTTTCCCCAGTAGGGATTGACCTTCGTGTCGGTGTTGCCGGCGAGGATGTCGGTGATGATTGCGGCGGCGTCGTTGCCCACGACGCGCACGCCCTTCTGGGGCAGGCTGTTGAGCACCTGCTGGCCGTTGCTGTCGACGATCGAGGTGATCAGGCGCTGCGGGACGTGGATGCCCCCGTCGGCGATCGTGCCGTAGGCCCCCAGGAGGTCGATCGGATGCATTTCGAGCGTACCGATCCCCATCGAGACGACCGGGACGGCCGTCTTCGGATAGGTGATTCCGAAGTCCTGCGTTCGCCTGAACAGCCGATCCAGGCCCGTCAGGATGCCCGCCTTGATGGCCGGGATGTTGAGCGAGAACTGCAGCGCGGACCGGAGCCGCACCGGACCCCGCTCCAGCTTGTCGGCCTGCGTCGGCGTGTACTGGTTGGTCGTGGCCGAGACCTGGCCGAAGTCGGTGACGACGTCCATCAGCATCGTGGAGGCGGTGAGTGCCTTGTCGTCGATCCCGATCAGGTAGTCGATCGGCTTGATCGCCGACCCAGGCTGGCGCCAGCCGTCGGAGAGCACGTCGAACTGGGGCTGAAACTTGGCGTTGCCCTTGGCCGTGTAGCTGGCGCTTCCGACGTAGGCCAGGACATCGCCGGTGCGGTAGTCGATCACGCCGGCCGCGGCGTTGTTGATGTTGTGGCCACGCAGGCCGAGGATCCAGCGCTGGTCGGTCTTGGAGATCTTCCTGGCGGTCAGGACCGCCGTCGGGTTCGAGGCGTTGGGGGCGCGCGCTGCGACGTACACCCATTTCTCGGCGACCTTCTGCAAGTTCCAGTCGAGGGTCGTGGTGACCTTGAGCCCACCGCCATCCACCTTGGGGCAGTTGTCCGGCGTGTCCGGGCAGAACTGGAGGCCGAGCTGGTGGCGGACCAGCCACACGAACTGCGGCGCCCGCCAGGTCGCCGAGACCTGCTGCGCGAGCTCGACCGGCTCCTCCTTGGCGGCGTCGTACTCAGCGAAGGCGTGGTTCGCGCCGCTCAGGTAGCTCCGCGTCTTCATCAGGTCCAGGATGTGATTGCGGCGCTGGACGATCTCCGAGTCCTGCGGGACCACGAGCTTGAACTTGGTGCAGTCGGCGCCGGTGGCGACGTCCTCGAGACAGACGGGCTGCGCGTTGCGGACCAGGTCGAACTTGGTCGGCGACTGGGGGATGGCCGCCAGGATCGCGTCCTGGGCGAGCGTCAGGTCCCCCAGCGACTTGCCGAAATACGTCTTCGCAGCGGCCGCCACGCCGTAGCTCTGGTTGCCGTAGAAGTTCTGGTTGAGGTAGGCGGTGATGATCTGCTGCTTGCCCCCGACGCCCGGGAACTCCTGCGTGAGCCGGATCGACTGGATGATCTCGCGGATCTTGCGTTCATAGGTCGAGCCCTCGAAGGCGGACGCGGGCAGCAGCTTCGCCCGCACGAGCTGCTGGGTGATCGTGGAGGCGCCGCGTGGCTGGCCGCTGATCGTGTCGAGGCCGGCGGCGACGATCCCTCCCAGGTCGAACCCGGGGTTGGTCCAGAAGTCCTTGTCCTCGATCGCGGTGGTCGCGTCGATGATCTCCGGCGTGAGGTCCCCATACGAGACGACCTCGCGCTTGAGGTCGCCGAGGCGGGCCAGCTCGACGTTGCCGGTCCGGTCGTAGACGATGGTCTGCTGGGTGAACTGGATCGCGTTCAGCAGCTCCCTGGGGTCCTTGAGGCCGGCGGCGTAGTGGTTGTAGGCACCGACCACGAAGATGAATCCGATGGCCGCGACGAAGAACGAGGCGACGAACAGGGCGACGACGATGGCGCCGACGGCACCCAGGACCCTGGAGCCGTTGCGTCCGCGCGGTTGCCGTCCGAGCGCGCGTCGATGGCGCTGGCGCCGCGCGAGGCTGGTTTGCATCTCTGGCCGCACGATAGCATAGGGGGCGTGACTGACTGGATGACCGCCTCCCGAAGGGTCGAGACGACCCCGCGCGTGCGCCTGTGACGAGCGAGACGAGCGCCCGCCATCGTCAGGGGCTGGGCGGGCTCCTTGCCGAGCTCGAATGGCGCGGCATCCTGCATGCGACCACTCCGGGCCTCGCCGCGCGCCTGGCGACGGGCGAGTCGATCGCCGGCTACATCGGCTTCGATCCGTCGGCACCGTCGCTCCACATCGGCAGCCTCGTGCCGATCTTCGGGTTGCTCCGCCTGCAGCGATTCGGCGGCCGGCCGGTCGCCCTGGTGGGCGGTGGGACCGGGATGATCGGCGATCCCTCGGGCCGATCGACGGAGCGGAACCTGCTGGATCGCGACACGCTGGAGGCGAACCTCATCGGCCTGCGCGGCCAGCTGGAGCGATTCCTCGACTTCACGCCCGGCGCCGGTGCCGCGGTGATGGTCAACAACCTCGACTGGCTTGGCGAGGTCAGCCTGATCGACTTCCTGCGCGACACCGGCAAGCACTTCACGATCCCGTACATGCTGGCCAAGGACTCGGTCCAGGTCAGGCTGGAGCGGGGCCTTTCGTTCACCGAGTTCAGCTACATGCTCCTGCAGGCCTACGACTTCGCCCACCTCAACCGGACGATGGGTGTCGAGCTGCAGATGGGCGGCGCCGATCAGTGGGGCAACATCACGGCCGGCCTCGAGCTGATCCGGCGAACCGGCCGCGGCGATGAGGATGGCGAGCCGGCCCACGGCCTCGCCTACAAGCTGCTGCTCAATCCGTCCGGCGCGAAGTTCGGGAAGAGCGATGAGGGCGAGTCGGTCTGGCTCGATCCGGCGCGGACCTCGCCATTCGCGTTCTACCAGTACTGGCTCAACACCGACGATCGCGACATCGGAACCTACCTGCGCTGGTTCACCGAGTTCCCGCGCGAGGAGATCGACGGCCTCGAAGCCCAGGCGGCGGCTCGCCCGGAGCTGCGGCCGGCACAGCGCGCGCTGGCGCGGGACATCACGACGCGCACCCACGGTGAAGCGGCCGCGGCGCAGGCGATCGCGGACGCCGAGGCGATGTTCTCGGGCGAGGCCATCCTCGATCCGGCCGTGCTGCGGTCGCTGTTCGAGTCGACTGGCGGCTTCACCTTGACCCAGGCAAGCCTCGCGGGCGGAATCGCCGTCCTGCTGGCCGACGCGGGTGTGTTCCCCTCACGCGGCGAGGCCAGGCGGACGATTGCCGGCGGCGGCCTGACGGTCAACGGGTCGCGGGTCTCCGAGGCCGCGTTCGTTCCGGAGCTGATCGCCGGGGAGTGGCTGGACATCCGGATCGGCAAGCGGCGCCGCGAGGTGGGTCGGGTCGTCCGGTAGAGACATCGTCGGACGGCCGGGCAGCGACCACCGGGCGCGCGGCGGCCCGGGGAGGCGATCTGGTGCCGTTCGGGAGGAACGCAGATCCTGGCCCAGATCGCGACCCAAACCGCGGAAGATGCGCGGCGGGACTCGTACGGCCGTCGGTCGGCTGTTGGCGTGACGGGTTCGGCCTCGATGATCCTCACACGGGGCGTTCCGAGGTCCGGGTCGTGCGCGGACGCACTCACGTGGTGCGTTGGCCGGGTTCTGCGGGCCTGGAGTTCGGCCGCTAGAGTCCTCGGGCGACTGTTCCGCCGGTTCGGGCGCCGTGGCGCGTCCGCAGCACCTCGACGACCGCCGCGGGTGTCGCACCGCGCTCGGCGAGCAGGACCAACGCGTGATACAGCAGGTCGGCCGTTTCTGCCGCAAGAGCACCTTGGGTAGCCGCGCGATCCGCCCCGGCGGCCTCGGCAGTGGCGTCGTCCTTGGCCGCGATGAGCACCTCGGTGGCCTCCTCCGTGACCTTGCGCGCCGTCGCGTCGACGCCGCCGGCGAGGAGTCGGGCCGTGTGCGAGCCTTCGGGTCGATCGGTGGCGCGAGATTCGATGGTCGCCCAGAGCGTCTCGAGCCAGGCGAACCCCTCGCTGTCCCGTGCGGCCGGCGCGCCGTCGCGGTCGAAGCAGCTGCGCGTCGCGCGATGACACGTCGGTCCAACCGGATCCACCGTGATGAGCAGAGCGTCGCTGTCACAGTCGGTCGCCAGGCTCACGAGCCGGAGGACGTTGCCGCTCGTTTCGCCCTTGCGCCAGAGCCGGTCGCGTGATCTCGAGTGGAAGTTGACCTCACCGCTTGAGACGGTCGCGGACAGGGCTTCGGCGTCCATGTACGCGACCATCAGCACGCGCCCGTCCGCGGCGTCCTGGACGACGACCGGGACGAGCCCGTCGGGGCCGAACGAGACAGCGGGGAGGTTCGGCGACGTCATGCGACGGCCTGCGGCACCAGGCGGACCGGCAGGCCGGCGGCGGCCATCGCCGCCTTCACGTCAGCGATGGTGTGGGTCCGGCGATGGAAGATCGAGGCCGCGAGCACGGCGTCCGCGCCGCCGTCGCAGACCGCCGTGACGAAGTCGGCCGCGGCGGCGGCGCCACCCGAGGCGATGACGGGCACCTCGACCGTCGAGCTGATCGCGCGGAGGAGGTCCGTGTCGAAGCCGGATCCCGTCCCGTCCCGGTCGATCGAGGTGATCAGCAGCTCGCCGGCGCCGAGCTCAACCGCGCGGCAGGCCCAGGCCACCGCATCGAGGCCGGTTCGCTCCCGCCCGCCCTTGACCACGACCTCCCAGGCGCCGGGACCGGTGGCCAGGGCGTCGATCGCGACGACCACGGCCTGGCGGCCGAACCGGTCGGCGCACCGGGCGATCAGGTCGGGATCGGCGACAGCGGCCGTGTTGAGCGAGACCTTGTCGGCACCGGCTCGCAGCACGTCGCGCATCTCCGCGACCGTTCGCACGCCACCCCCGACGGTGAGCGGGACGAACGCGCGCCGGGCCGTCCGCTCGACGATCTCCAGGAGCGTGCCCCGTCGCTCCGGGGCCGCCGTGATGTCGAGGAAGACGAGCTCGTCCGCGCCCTCGCGCGCGTAACGCTCGGCGAGCTCGGGCGGGTCGCCCTCGTCGACGAGGTCGACGAAACGCGTGCCCTTGACGACCCGCCCGTCGGCCACGTCGAGACACGGGATCACGCGGCGGCGGAGCATCACGCCGCCCGAACGAGCTCGACGAAGTTGCGGAGCAGCCGCAGGCCGTCGGGTCCGCTCCGCTCCGGGTGGAACTGGACGCCCAGCAGTGGGCCCCGAGCGATCGCGGACGTGAACGACCGGCCATGGGTCGTTCGCGCCAGCTCGACGCCCTCGGTTCCGGCGGCGACACGGTCAGAGGGCGTCCCGGCGTAGGAGTGGACGAAATAGAAGTCGGCCCCGTCGTCGATGCCGTCGAAGAGCGCATGCTCGCGGGTCCGCTCGACCTGGTTCCAGCCGATGTGGGGGAGGGTCGGCGCGGCTTCGAGCCGCCGCGCGCGCCCCGGCAGCACGCCGAGGGTGGTCGCATCGTCCTCGTCGCTGCCCTCGAAGAGGAGCTGGAGCCCCAGGCAGATCCCGAGGAACGGCCGGCCGCCGGCGAGCCAGGCCCGGATGGGATCGGTGAGACCGCGGCGGTCGAGGCGAGCCATCGCCGGCGCCGCGGCGCCGACGCCGGGCACGATCACGGCGTGCACCCCATCGAATGCCTCGGGTTCGCGAGCGATGCGGACGTCGGCGCCGACCGTCATCAGCGCCTGGTCGATGCTGACGAGGTTGCCGGCGCCGTAATCGACCACAGCGACCAGGGGTCGCCGGCTCACCCGAGCGCGCCTTTCGTGGACGCGACGCCCGAGCGGCGCGGATCCGGCTCGCAGGCGACACGGAGGGCGCGACCGAGCGCCTTGAACGCGGCCTCGGCGAGGTGGTGGTCGTTGCGTCCGGTGCCAGACAGGTGGAGCGTCACGCCGGACGTTCGCGCGAACGCTTCCAGCGCGTGCTCGACGAGCTGGAGCGGCAGCCCGCCGACGCGATCGCCCTGGAACGGGAGGTCGATGACCGCATACGGCCGCCCGCCGACGTCGACCGTGGCGGTCGCGATCGACTCGTCCATCGGGACCGCGCTCTGGCCGAAGCGACTGATGCCCTCCCGGTCGCCGAGCGCCTCGTTGAACGCGGCGCCGAGGACGAGCGCGACGTCCTCGACCGTGTGGTGCTCGTCGATCTGGAGATCGCCGTCGGCGCTGATCGCGAGATCGAACAGGCCGTGATGCGCGAGCGAGCCAAGCAGGTGGTCGTAGAAGCCGATCCCTGTGTCAACCGAGGTGGAACCCGTCCCGTCCAACCCGAGCGTGACGGTGATCGAGGTCTCGCGAGTCGATCGCGCGATGCTGATCCTGCGGCCGTCGCGCGGCCCGATCGTCAGGTCACCGAGCGGGGTCGTCATCGGTGCGCCTCCGTGGCCACGTCCTGGGCGACTTCGATGAGCCGGTCGTTCTCGTGCGGGTCGCGGACCGTGAGGCGGAGCTGGCCGGCGAGCGGGTGGCCACCGCCGAAGGTCCGCGGCACGAGGCCGCGGGTCAGCAGGGCCTCGGCGACGTGGGCCGCTCGCTCCGGCGCCCCGAAATCGACGAGGATGAAGTTGGTGACCGACCGACCGACCTTCCAGCCGGCGACGCGGAGGCGATCGGTCAGGCGCGATCGCTCCTGCGCCACCCGGACCAGATTGTCGGCCAGGATCGTGTCGTCGAGCAGGGCCTCCGTGGCAATCGTGACCGAGATCACCGACACCGAACCGGGTGGCCGGTACGGGTTGATCCGGGCGATCACCTCGGGACGGGCGAGGGCGAAGCCGACGCGGAGGCCGGCCAGCGCGTAGGCCTTGCTGACCGTCCTGACCACGATGAGGCTGGGATAGGCGGCGCGGAGTCCGACCAACGACGTCCCCACGAACTCCGCATAGGCCTCGTCCAGGACGACGAGCGGCGCCGCGCGGCCGTCTGCGGCGGCGTCGGCGGCCACGCCGTCGAGGAGCCGGGCGATCGCCCCGTCGGGTTCGGCCAGGCCGGTCGGATTGTTCGGGCTGCACAGCCAGACCAGGGCGGCGCTCGCGGCCGCTGCGCGGACCGCCGGGTCGTCGATCGCCCAGCCCTCGTCCGGGCCGCGGCGGGGCACCGACACCACGGTGGCGCCGCGTTGCTCGGTGCAGACCCGGTACATCGCATAGGTCGGTGCCGGAACGACGGCGCGGCTGCCGGGGGCGATGAAGGCCTTGGCGACGAGGTCGAGGATCTCGTCGGCGCCGGCGCCCACGAGGATCTCGTCCGTGCTCACGCCGTAGCGGGCCGCGGCGGCCAGGACCAGCCGTCGATAGTCGGATGGCGGGTATTCGGACACCGGCGCGTCGAACTGGCCGGCCGTGAGCAGCCGCTGGACGATCGACGGCGGGGTGGGGGAGGTGTTGAGGTCGAAGCGGACGATCGACTCGATCGGCACGCCGTAGCGCGCCGCGACCTCCTCGTTCGTCGCCTCCCAGCTGTAGGTCGCAGGGGCGTTCGGCGCGCTGAAGGTCACGGCCGTTGGGCTCATCGTGGCTCGCGAAAGCGGATCTCGACGGCGTTCCGATGGGCCGTCAGGCCCTCCGCCTCGGCCAGCGTGCCCACGGTCTCGCGGATGCCGGCAAGGCCTTCCCGGGTGATGCGCTGCACCTGGACGAACTTCCCGTACGTCTCGACCGCGAGGCCGCCAGACCCGCGAGCCAGCCCGCCGGTCGGCAGCACGTGATTGGCTCCCGTCGCGTAGTCGCCGGCGGACTCGGGCGCCCACGGCCCGACGAAGATCGAGCCGGCGTTGCACAGGCGCGAGATGGTCGGCTCGAGCGGCTCGACGTCGACCGACAGGTGTTCGGGCCCGTAGGCATTGACGAAGTCGACCGCTGCGTCCAGCGAGGGCGCCAGGACGATCAGTCCGTGATCGCGGAGGGCGGCGCCCAGGATGGACTGGCGATCGGCCTCGCCCAGCGCGGTGGCGACGGCCGCCTCGACGGCGTCGGCAAACGCGGCGTCTGTGGTCACCAGGATGGCCGGCGAGTCCGGCCCGTGCTCGGCCTGGGTGATCAGGTCCGCGGCGATCCGCGCCGGGTGGGCGCCGGGTGCTCCCGAACCGGCCGACGGCGCCGCCAGCACCATCCCCTCGGATGGCCCGGCGGGCAGGTCGATCCCGACCTCACCGCAGACCTCGATCTTGGCGGCGGTGACCCAGGCGTTGCCGGGCCCGACGATCCGATCGACGGGCTCCAGACCGGCCCCCGGCAGGCCGTACGCGAGCGCGCCGATCGCCTGGGCGCCGCCGGCGACGACGAAGGCATCGACTTCGAGCAGGCCCGCGGTCCCGAGGAGGATCGGGTTCGTCCGGCCATCACGGCCAGCCGGCGAGGCGACGACAACGTCGCCGACCCCCGCGACCTGGGCCGGGACGACGGTCATGAGCAGCGATGACGGATACGGCGCCGAGCCACCCGGGACGTACGCGCCGACGCGGGCGAGCGGCACCCAACGCCGCTCGATCTCGATGCCTGGGGCCACGATCACCGTCGTCGACCGCGGTCGCTGGGGCTCGGCGAAGCGCCGCACGTTGTCGATCGCCTGGTCGAGCGCGCGCCGGATCCGTGGCTCGAGCCTGTCGCGCGCCTCGCGCAGCTCGGCGGCCTCGAGGAGGAGGCGACCGTCCGGGCGACCTCCGCCGACCGCGGCGTTGGCAGCGCGGACGGCAGCGTCGCCTCCTGCGCGAACCGCGGCGAGCGTCGCCCGGGTGGCCTCCCGGACCGTCGTGTTCGGGACGGCGCCGCGCCGGATCAGGGCCTGTCGCAAGGCCGCGGCGTCCTGGTCCCCGGCCGCCACCGCCGCCAGATCCAGGCGGCGCAGGCGGAAGGGCCCGCCCGTGGCCGGAGCGGTCACGCCGGTCGCGGCGGACTGCGCGGGAGGGGTGGTCGACGTGGCTCCGGTCACGGCACGATCTTCTCGATCGGCAGCACGAGGATGCCCGACGCGCCCGCGGCCTTGAGTCGTGGGAGCAGGCCCCAGACCTCATCCGCGCCGACCACCGAGTGGATCGCGATCATCCCGGCGTGGGCGAGCGGGATGACGGTCGGCGACTCCAGCGCGGGAAGCAGCTCCTGGATCTCGTCGAGCTTCGGCGCCGGGGCATTCATCATCAGGTACTTCCGCCCGCGTGCGGCGATGACCGCGGTGAGCATGGTGTCGATGGCGGCAAGGTCGCCGGCGCGCTGCTGATGCGCGACCGGATTGGCGACCAGGACCGCCTCCGACTCCATGACGTCGCCGACCTGGCGCAGACCGTTCATGACGAGCGTCGATCCGGTCGACACGAGGTCGACGATCGCCTCGGCCAGCCCGAGGCGGGGCGCCACTTCTACGGCGCCCGAGATGGGAATGACCTCGACCGGCACGCGGCGAGCTTCGAAGAATCGGCGCGCCGTGTTCGGATGGGCGGTTGCGACCCTGAGGCCGGCGAGGTCGTCGATGACCTGGTACGGCGAGTCGTTGGGAACCGCCGCGGCGAGCCGGCACCGACCGTACCCGAGCGATCGGACGCGGGGCAGCTCCGCCCCGGTCTCGCTCAGCAGGTCGTCACCGGTGACGCCGAGGTCGGCCACGCCGTCGCCGACGAACTCGATGACGTCATTGGTGCGCACGAACAGGATGTCGAGCTCGTAGTTCTGGACGAGCGCGACGAGACTCCGGTCGTGCTCCTCGAAGACCAGGCCCGCGTCATGGAGGAGGCGGAGCGTCGGCTCGACGAGGCGGCCCTTGTTCGGGATCGCCAGGCGCAGGCGCGACCTCATCGGTCGCCCTTGACTGGATACGGGCTGTTCCGCGTCCGAGAGGCGGTCTGGAGCTTGTCCAGCATCGCGCGGTAGCCGCCTTCGCCGTGGTTCAGCCACGACGCGATCCGGGTGATCGTGGCGGTGCTGGCACCGGTTCGCCGGGAGATCTCGGCGTAATGCATGCCACCGTCGAGCAGGCGCACCACGGCCCAGCGTTGGGCCATGTCATGCAGCTCCGCCAGCGTGCACAGGTCGCGGAAGAAGCGCTCCGTCTCGGCGGCGTCATCGAGCTGGAGGATCGCGTTGAAGAGCTCCTCGACGTCGGGCGTTCGCCAATCCTGGGCCATGTCGCGCCGCTTCCTCTCTCGTTGTAGCGTAGTAGCGTGCTACTACGGTAGCATGGCACCATGACAGACGCAAGATCGTTCGAGATCCTGCCCGCGATCGACCTGCGAGGCGCTCGCGTGGTCCGCCTGCGTCAGGGCGACTTCGAGAAGGAAACCGAGTACAGCTCGGACCCGGCGGAGGTGGCGCGTCGTTTCGCCGAAGCCGGCGCGCGATGGATCCACGTGGTGGATCTCGACGGCGCGCGTGGAGGGCGGCCCATCCAAGGCGAGGCGATTCGCATCCTGATGGGTTCGATCGGGGATGGGACGCGAGTTGAAGTCGCCGGAGGGTTGCGCGACAGCGACGCCGTGGCAGTGGTGCTCGCAGCGGGAGCCTCCCGCGCGGTGCTCGGAACCGCGGCCCTGGCTGATCCCGAGATGATCGGCGGGCTCGTCTCGACACATGGAGCCGATCGGATCGCCGTCGCGATCGACGTCCGCGACGGGCGCGCCGTCGGTCATGGTTGGATGAACGACGCGTCCGGAATCGACGCTACAACGGCGATCGAGACGTTGGCAGACGCGGGCGTCACGACCTTCGAGGTCACCGCCATCGAGCGTGACGGCCTGCTCATGGGCCCGGACCTGCGGCTGTATGAGCGTCTCGTTCAGCTCGGCCGGGGCGACGTCATCGCGTCTGGCGGGATCACCGCCCTGGACGATCTGCGTGACCTTCGGACCCGGGGTTGTGCCGGCGCGATCCTGGGCCGGGCGCTCTACGAGGGCCGGCTGGA
>JBGPVC010000013.1:0-35382 GCA_041491485.1 Candidatus Limnocylindria bacterium | reverse complement strand
TCGGCGGCGGTGACACCGCGTTCGAGGAGGCGACCTACCTGACCCGTTTCGCCACGAAGGTCCACCTGCTCCATCGCCGCGACACCTTCCGGGCGTCCAGGATCATGGTCGATCGGGCGGTCGCCAATCCGAAGATCGAGATCCACCCACATACGGCCGTCGAGGAGGTCCTCGGCGACGCCAAGGTGGACGGGATCCGCCTGAGGGACACGACGTCGGGCGATGAGACGCAGCTGCCGATCGACGGGCTCTTCATCGCCATCGGCTACAGGCCGAACACCGACGCCTTTCGCGATTGGCTCGAGGTCGATCAGGCGGGGTACCTGGTCGTCCACGACGAGACCGGCTCCAGGATCGACGGGGTGTTCATCGCCGGTGACGTCCACGATCACCGCTATCGCCAGGCGGTCACCGCCGCGGCCGACGGTTGCAAGGCGGCGATCGACGCTGAACGTTGGCTGGAGGCGCAGGGCATCACCGAAGCCGCGACCTCCACCGCCTGGTGAGGGTGGCCGAACCCGGGCGATTCGCCCTGCTGCCCAGGCTGGGGATCGACCCCACTGTCGGAAGCCTCGTCCACGAGGCGCTCGATCGCGCCATCGCAGCAGCCGAGACGCGCTCGCCGGGAGCGGTCACCGTGCTCGACGCCGGCTGCGGTCGGGTGTCGGCGTTGCGCGCCTTCCGCCCCAGGATCGCTCACCTGGTTGGAGCGGACATTCACGAGCCGAGCGTTCCGCTCCCCCACCTCGACGAGTTCGCGATCGTGGACCTGTGCGGGCCGGGCGCCGACTTTTCGGACGGCACGTTCGACCTCGTCCTGTCGAGCTTCACGCTCGAGCATTTCGCCGACCCGCCGGCCGCCCTGGCCAACCTCCGTCGCTGGCTGCGACCGGGTGGGATGCTGGTGGCGACGACCGTCAACCGCCGGCACCCGTTCGTGGCCGCCTACCTCGGCCTGCCGGACGGACCGCGACGGTCGATTCAACCCCTCGTCAAGTCCACCGCGGCCGATGCGCACCCACTCGTTGGCGCCTGCAACGACCCGACGTCGATCCGGTCCGCCCTGACCGCGGCCGGCTTCGTCGACATTCGCCTGACGACCGTCGGCCACCTCGCCCGGGCCTGGGGTCGTCACTGGCCGACCTTCGCCGTGGGGCTGCTCGGTGATCTGCTGACCCGCGGCGCCCCGTCCCGACGTTCGACGATCGTGGCGCTTGCCAGTGCCCCGGCGTCGTCAACGGCCACTGCGTCGCGAGCCCCGAATCGATGAGCTTCCCGCGCGGCCAGACGCGAGCGGCCACCGGCGGCGCCGTCGGCGGTGGCAGCCGGCGCATGGGCGGCGGCCCGTTCGGGCGTTCGATGGGCGACTTCACCCCGGTCCCACCGGAGCGCCGCGGCCGGACGATCCGGCGGATCCTCCGCTTCTTCCGGCCATACCGCAGGCAGGTCGTCATCGTCCTGGTGGCGATCCTCGCAACCAGCTTCATCGGCCTGATCAACCCGATCCTGCTGAAGCTGCTCATCGACATCGCGATCCCGCAGCGCGACTGGGGCCTGCTCAACCTGTTCGTCGGGCTGATGATCGTGCTGCCGATCGTGTCCGGCCTGATCGGCGTCGGCCAGACCTACCTGAACAACGTCATCGGCCAGAGCGTCATCCAGGACCTGCGCGGCGAGCTGTACGCCCACCTCCAGCGCATGCCGCTGCGCTTCTTCACCGAGACCCGGACCGGCGAGATCCAGAGCCGCCTCGCCAACGATGTCGGTGGGGTCCAGTCGGTCGTCACCGACACGGCGAGCTCGGTGACCAGCAACATCGCGGTCGCCGCCAGCACGATCATCGCGATGCTGATCATCGACTGGCGCCTGACGGCGCTGTCGCTCGGACTGACGCCCTTCTTCATGTACCTCACCTTCCGAGTCGGCAAGATCCGGCGCGAGGTCAGTGGCGAGACCCAGCGCTCGCTGGCCGAGATCACCGCGCTGACCGAGGAGACCTTGTCGGTCTCGGGCATGCTCCTGTCGAAGACCTTCGGCCAGCAGGACAACGCGGTCGCTCGCTTCCGCGGCCTGAACCGGACCCTGGCCGGCCTGCAGATCCGCCAGGCGATGGTCGGACGCTGGTTCTTCATGATCATCGGGACGATCTTCAGCATCACCCCGGCCTTCGTGTACTGGCTGGCCGGGTTCCTGGCCATCAACCACGACCCGTCGGCCCCGACCATCGGCGACATCGTGGCCTTCACGACGCTGCAGAGCCGGCTTTACTTCCCGCTTGGCCAGCTGCTCAGCGTGCAGGTCGAGATCCAGGGCGCCCTGGCCCTCTTCGACCGAATCTTCGAATACCTGGAGATGGACCCCGAGATCGTCGACGCCCCGGGCGCCCTGGCCATGGATCCGGCCACGATGCGTGGGAGCGTCCGATTCCGCGATGTGTCCTTCCGCTACCCGACCGAGGCCGTGCCGTCGAGCCGGGCGCACGAGGCGATGGCGGCCACCGGCGTGAGCGATGACCGGGTCGACGGCGTGACCGGGACCGAGACGCCGGACGACGGCACGACCCTTACCGGCACCCGCGCCCCTGCGGGGGTGCCGGCGCTCGAGCTGCTCCCCTCCTTCGCGCTGGAACGGATCTCGTTCGAGGCGCAACCGGGTGAGCTCGTCGCGCTCGTCGGCCCATCCGGGTCGGGCAAGACCACGACGACGTACCTGATCCCGCGGCTCTACGACGTCGATAGCGGCTCGGTAGAGATCGACGATGTCGACGTCCGCCGGATCAAGCTGAAGTCGCTCGGCGAGGTCGTCGGCGTGGTCACCCAGGAGACCTACCTGTTCCATGCCTCGGTGCGGACCAACCTGCTCTACGCACGGCCGGAGGCAACCGACGCCGAGCTGGACGCCGCGACCCGGGCGGCGGCGATCTACGACCGGATCCAGGAGCTCCCGGACGGGCTGGACACGATCGTCGGCGAGCGCGGCTACAAGCTGTCGGGAGGCGAGAAGCAGCGCATCGCGATCGCACGGGTCCTGCTCAAGGATCCGCGTATCCTCATCCTCGACGAGGCGACCTCGGCGCTCGACACCGTCTCCGAGCGGTTGATCCAGGCCGCGTTCGAGCGCCTGATGGAGGGCCGTACCACGATCGCCATCGCCCACCGGCTGTCGACCATCCTGCGTGCCGACCGGATCCTCGTCTACGACCGCGGGCGGATCGTCGAGCGCGGCACCCACGGCGAGCTGATCGCGCTCGACGGCCTGTACGCCCGGCTGTACCGCGAGCAGTTCCTCGCGGAGCGCACGGCCGAGCCGGTCGAAGCGGCCGAGGAGCCCGTATGAGCACCATTCGAACCGCCGTCCTGGAGCACGTGGGTGGCTCGACCTTCCAGGCCTCCACCGGGACGGCGCGCCACATCGAGTTCGGCGACGCGGCGATCGGTGCCCTGAGCCCGGTCGAGACCATTCTCGCCGCGCTCGGTGCGTGCACGGCCATGGACGTCATCTCGATCGCCGGCAAGAAGCGCCAGGCGATCGACGACTACCGGATCCACCTGCGTGGCTATCAGCGCGACGAGTACCCGCAGGTCTACACGAAGATCGAGGTCGTCCACGAGGTCGCCGGCGCGGACATCTCGGAGGCTGCCATCCGCCGCTCGATCGAGCTCTCGGCGACGAAGTACTGCCCCGTCAGCGCGATGCTCTCGGCCGGGGCCACTGAGGTCCACCACCGCTACCGGATCCACTCGACCGGCGCCAACCCCTATGACGCGGAGGGCGAGGTCATCGTGACCGGACCGTACGCGCGGCCCGACGTCGTCGTCGATCAGCGGTAGCGGATCGGCCCCGCGGCGAAGGGCGTCGCCGGCGTTCGGGCTCGGCCGCGCGTCCAGATCCGGGTCAGCACGTCGGGGACCCACCAGCGCAGGAAATAGAGGCGGCAGCCGAGGCAGTAGCCCGTGACGGCCAGCAGCGTCTGCAGGCCCGCCACGCCAAACGCCAACACCCAGCCGGCTGTGCTCGCTCCCGCGGCGAAGGCGACGAGCGACACGATCAGGGCAGCGCTCCCCAGCGTCTGCGCGAAGCGCGGCGGGTACTCATGCTCGGGCGTCGTCGGAGGCAGTGACAACAACCCGGCGATCCGACGCCAGGCCATGCCGTAGACCGACCAGCGCAGCCCGAAGGCGGCGCTCGTCCCGATCGACAGCAGGGCGACCGCGACCAGGATCGGTGCATCCAGGAAGAAGCCGACGAGGAGCACGATCGCCGAGACGCCGGCTCCGAACCGGTGCCCTCGCGGGTCGATCATGCGCGCCTTCGGGAGGCGGGCTTCGGCATCAGCGGGGACGGCACTGGGCATCGGAAGCTCCTGGGGTGGGACGACGAAGGCGCAGGATATCACAGAACTCCGACCGGACTACTAGGAATTGCTCGGCGGCAATCCCGTGGCGCGAACCCGGGGCGGAGCGGCTCCGGGACCACGGGCTCATCGGTGCCGCAATTGCATGACTATGCACGCGTGCTGTATAGTCATCCTCTCATGACCGCCGTCCAGCCGATCGCCAACGCCTCGACCGGGCCCGTCGCCGCCGCCGGCGGGCCGGACGTCCTGCCGCGATCGCTGCGCGGGGTCGATCCGGCTGGCGGGCCGCGGCGGGTCCGCGTCGGGATCATCGGCGCCACCGGCTACGTCGGCGCCGAGCTCATCCGCCTCCTCGCCCGGCACCCCAACGTCGAGCTGGTCGGGCTGGCCGGTCGTGGTCGTGACCACGATCCGATCGCCGGTATCCACCCCCACCTGGGCGCGACCGGCCTGACCGTTCACGCCGAGTTGCCGCCCGCCGACGCGGTCTTCCTGGCGCTGCCCCACGGCGCCGCGGCGACCATCGTCCCGGACCTGGTCGGAACGGGCACGGCGGTCATCGACCAGGGGCCTGACTTCCGCCTCCGAGACCCAGCCGACTACCCGCGCTGGTACGGCTTCGAGCACCCACGCCCCGACCTCCTCGAGCAGGCGGTCTACGGCCTCCCGGAGCTTCATCGCGAGGCGCTCACGAAGCTCGTCGACGCCCCGATCGCCATCGTCGGTGCGCCCGGATGCTATCCCACGGCCACCCTGCTGGCGCTCGCGCCGCTCGCCAGAGCCGGCCTGATCGGCGATCTCGTGGTGGACGCCAAGAGCGGCGTGTCCGGGGCCGGCCGTGAGGCCAGGCCGGAACTCCACTTCGGTGAGGTCAACGAAAGCGTCAAGGCGTACGGCCTGGGCGGGCATCGCCATGTTGCCGAGATCGAACAGGAGCTGGCGTCGATCCAGACGAGCGCAGGACTCGCCGCCGATGCCAACCCGGGGATCGTCGCGGTCGACTTCCTCCCCCATCTGATCCCGATGACCCGCGGCATCCTGTCGGCCTGCCACGTCCGGCCGAGCCGGGCCGTCAGCCAGGCCGAGCTTGATGCGCTCTATGCCGACGCCTACTCGACCGAGCCGTTCGTGAGCGTCGTGACCACACCACCGGCGACCAAGCACGTGACGGGCAGCAACCAGGTCCTGATCCACGTCCGGTTCGACGAGCGAACCGGACGGATCATCGCGATCGGCGTCGAGGACAACCTGGTCAAGGGTGCCGCCGGTCAGGCCGTCCAGGCCTTCAACCTCGTCCACGGCCTGCCCGAGACGGCGGGTCTCGAACAGCTTCCGCTGGCACCATGACCCCCACCGCTGCATCCCTCGTCCCGGCGTCCTCGACGGACCTCCCACCAGTCGAGCGGCGTGCCGCGATGCCTGCCGGCTTCCGGGCCGGCGGGCTCGCGGCCGGGATCAAGGCGTCGGGTCGGCCCGACCTCGCCGTCATCGTCACGACCGGTGGGCCGGCCGCCGCCGCCGCCGTCTTCACCCCGAACGCGTTCGCCGCGGCACCGGTCCGGCTGTCGCGCGCGCACCTGGCCGCGACCTCGGGCGACGCGCGCGGCGGATTCGGCTGGGCCGAAGCGATCGTGTCCACGAGCGGCAGCGCAAACGCGGCCACCGGCGCCGCCGGCGACGCCGACCAGCTCGAGATCGGCCGCCTGCTGTCGGAGGCGACCGGCGTCGCGGTTGGCCGGACCCTGCACCTCTCGACGGGCGTCATCGGCACGCGGCTACCGCTCGAGCGGGTGGCGAGCGGCCTGGCGGCCATCGTGCCGATCCTGTCCGACGATGACGCCGGCCTCGAGGCCGCCGCGATCGCGCTCCGGACGACCGACTCGGTCACCAAGATCGCGACCACGACCGTCCAGCTGCCAACGGCCGACGGTCGGCCGGTGGCAGTCACGGTCAGCGGGATCGCCAAAGGGGTCGGCATGATCCACCCGCGGATGGCGACCATGCTGTCGGTCATCCTGACCGACGCGGCCGCGACGCCCGAGACGCTCTGGGGACTCCTGCGACCGGCCGCCGCACGGACCTGGAACCAGCTGTCGGTCGACGGCGACACCAGCACGAACGACACGGTCTTCCTGCTCGCGTCCGGCGCTTCAGGGGCGGCGCCGGTCCAGCCGGGGTCCCCATCGGCGACCCGGCTCGGGGCCGCGATCGAAACCGTCGCCCGCGACCTGGCTCGCCAGCAGGCGGCAGACGGCGAGGGCGCGTCGATGCTCATCACGGCGACCGTCACGGGCGCCCGCGACGACGCGGAGGCACGTGCCGTGGCCCGGGCGATCGTGTCGTCCAGCCTCGTCAAGGCGGCCGCCCACGGACGCGATCCCAATTGGGGCCGGATCGCCGGCGCTGCGGGCAACGCCCGCCTGGCAGACGCGGCGGTTCTCGAAGCGGGTGGGATGCCGGCCGCCGAGGCGGCCACCCGCGCCGGGGTTCCGGCCACGGTCGACGCGGGCCTCCTCCGGATCTCGATCGCGGGCCACCCGGTATTCGATGGATCGGCCGGCGGACCGGTCGCCTTCGATCGAACGGCGGCCCGGACCGCGATGGAGGCTCCAGAGGTCGTCATCGCTCTCGACCTGCGGGTCGGCACTGGCTCGGGCGAAGCCTTTGGGTGTGACCTCACGGAGGCGTACGTGATCGAGAATTCCGAGTACACGACGTGAGCGAGGTGCTGGTGGTCAAGCTGGGCGGGACCACGATCGCCGACCAGCGCCAGGTGCTCGACGACGTTGCGGTCGTCGCCCGCCGCCGTCCCGTCGTGCTCGTGCACGGCGGCGGCAAGCGCATCACCGAGTGGCTGGAGCGGCTCGGCGTGCCGAGCCGCTTCGAGGGCGGCCTGCGCGTCACCGACGCCCAGTCGCTCGAGGTGGCGGCCGCCGTCCTCCGCGGCGTGGTCAACAGCGAGCTCGTGTCGGGGCTGCGCGACCTCGGCGTCGACGCCGTCGGACTGTCCGGCGTTGACGGCGGCCTGCTCGTCGCCGAGCGGATCCCTCACCTCGGGCTGGTCGCGCGGGTCGTCGGGCTGCGCCGCGACCTGCTCGACGCGATCCTGGTCGGCGGCCAGGTCCCGGTGGTCGCGCCGCTTGCCCGCGATGCCGATGGGATCGTGTGCAACGTCAACGCGGACGACGCCGCAGCCGGGATCGCCGCCGGCCTGGGCGCCCGCCAGCTCGTGCTCCTCACCGACGTCGACGGGGTGAGCGACGCCGATGGCCGGCGCCTGGACGCGTTGACCCCCGGCGAAGCCGAGGCGCTGATCGAGTCCGGCGTGATCGCCGGGGGCATGGTCCCGAAGGTGCGGGCCGCCCTGGGCGCGCTCGGCTGGGAGGGGTCCGAGGCGATCATCGCCGACTCGTCCGTGCCGAACGCGCTCCAGCGGGCCCTCGACGATCCGACCTTCGGCACGAGGATCGTCGACGGCCGGACGGCCCACGTGGGCGCCGCGTGATCGGGGCGCCGCGGGTCATGAACGCCAATCACGAGCTCAAGCGGCTCCGCCAGCGTGCCATCCGCCAGCTGGTCTCGAGCCACGCGGTCGGCAGCCAGCGCGAGGTCGTGGACGCGCTCATCGAGCAGGGCTTCGAGGTGACCCAGGCGACCGTGTCGCGCGACATCACCGAGCTCGGGCTGCACAAGGCGGCGCGCGCCGACGGCCACGTCTACGTCGTCCCGGCGGACGCCGAGACGTCGCCGCGGGCGGCCGGCTCGGACGAGCGCCTCCGCCGGATCCTCGGCGACATCCCCGTCCGGATCGGACGGAGCGGACTGACCCTCGTCCTGACCGGGACACCCGGGACCGCCAGCGTGATCGCCCAGGCCATCGACGAATCCACGCTCCAGGAGCAGGAAGGGACGCTCGCCGGCGACAACACCCTGCTCGTCCTGTTCGCCGACGAGGCGCGCCTGGAGCGCTGGCTCGCCCGCTTCCAGGCCGTCGCGACGGCCGCGACCTCGACGTCCGCCACCATCAGCCGCTGAACCGGAGGTCCACAGACCCGTGAAGAAAGTCGTTCTCGCCTACTCCGGTGGCCTCGACACGTCGGTCGCCGTCGCCTGGCTTCGCGAGCAGTTCGGTGTCGAGGTCGTGACCCTGACGGTCGACCTTGGCGGCGGCTCGCTGCGGGCCGGCGTCGAAGGGCGCGCCATCTCGGCCGGGGCGTCGCGTGCCTACGTGGTCGACGCCCGCGAGCGCTTCATCACCGACTTCGTCTGGCCGCACCTGCAGGCCAATGCGCTGTACCAGGGCGCCTACCCGCTGGCGACCGCGCTGGCACGGCCGCTCATCGCCCAGCTCCTGGTCGAGGTCGCCCAGCGCGAGGGAGCCGGCGCGGTCGCGCACGGCTGCACCGGCAAGGGCAACGACCAGGTCCGTTTCGACATCGCGACCCATGCCCTCGACCCGGGGCTGGAGGTCATCGCGCCGATGCGCGTCGGAATGGGCCTCACCCGCGACCAGGAGATCGACTACGCCGCCGAACGCGGGATCGAGATCCCGATCACCAAGGCGTCGCCCTACTCGATCGACGTCAACCTGTGGGGTAGGTCGTGCGAGACGGGCGTCCTCGAGGACCCGTGGGTCACGCCCCCCGGGGACGCCTACGAATGGACCGTGGCGCCGACCGCGGCGCCGGCCCCGATCGAGCTCGTGATCGACTTCGAGGGCGGGATCCCCGTGGCCCTCGACGGCGACCGGCTCCCGCCGGTCGAACTCGTGGAGCGACTGCATGAGCTTGGCGGTGCCCACGGCATCGGCCGCATCGATCACGTCGAAGATCGCCTGGTTGGGATCAAGAGCCGCGAGATCTACGAGGCGCCGGCCGCGACGATCCTGCACAACGCCCATCGCGCGCTCGAGGGCCTGACCCTCAGCCGTGACACGCTGCGCTTCGATCGGCTCGTCGCCGACGAGCTCGCCCGGCTGATCTACGACGGCCTGTGGTTCAGTGCCCTTTCCCGCGACCTGCGGGCGTACGTGGCGTCGTCGCAGCGCGTGGTATCGGGCCAGGTCCGCGTCCGTCTCGATCATGGCAGCGCCGCGGTCGTCGGCCGTCGCTCACCGCTGTCGCTCTACGACAAGAGCCTTGCCACCTACGACGAGGGCGATGCCTTCGATCATGCCTCGGCCGTCGGCTTCATCGAGATCTTCGGCCTGCCGCTGCGCGTCGAGGCAGCGCGCCACGGCGCGGTCGGCAAGCACCACGGAGCGGCGTGGACGTGGACCGACCCGCTCCTGGCCGACCTGCCGACCTCGGTCACCGACCCGGAGCCGGCGGCCGTCTGAGGCGCGGCGGGCCTGGCGGGCAGTGCCGGGGTCGTCGGGGTCGCCTTGTGGTTGCAGGTCGACACTGGAGGGTCGAGTGGTCCCGTGCCGTCTTCCAAACCGCTCTCGGGCGGTAGCTGGTGGCGCGGACGCACGGAACCGCCGCCGGAAGCCAGCGGGGGTGAACACTCAAGCTGCCATGCGTCATTCGACCCCTGAGTGTTGACACCCAACCACAGCGTACGCTCGGACGGCTAGCATTCCTGGATGAGCGATAACAACCTTCATGAACCCGGAGTTCGCGCGGGCCTGATCGAGGCGCTGCGACACACGCGCGCCGTCGAGCGGGACGTGCTCGCGGCCCTCGACCCGGCTCGACGCGACTCGCCGCCAGCCGACGGTGGATGGTCCGCCAAGGACATCCTCGCCCACCTGTCGGCGTGGCGGCGGCATCAGGCGGGCAGGCTGGCCGCTCGGCGGGAGGGCCGCGACGCGCCGCCGCTCCCGGCCATCGAGATGGACGACGTCAACGCCATCTTCCACGCCGAACACGCCGACTGGGCCTGGGACCGGGTCGCCGCCGACGCAGAGTCGACGGCCGATGCCCTGGTGGCCGAGATCGCGGCCGTCAGCGACGAAACCCTGGCCGACACGCGGATGGTGGGCCTGATCATGGGTGATGGCCCCGAGCACGACCTGGGCCATCTGGGCCAGCTGGCCGCCACCGACGCCCTGCGTGCACGTGTCGTGGAGCTCGCCGACACGACACGTGCGATCATCGACCGCGGTGGATGGCCGCCCCGAGCCGCCGCCTACGCACGCTACAACCTCGCCTGCTTCCACGCCCTGGGCGGTCGGCTGGATGCCGCTCGGTCGCTCCTTCGCCAGGCGCTCCCCGAGCAGGAGGAGCTTCTGGCACAGGCCCCGACGGACGACGATCTCATCGCGCTCCGGGACGAGATCGGGACACTGGCGCTCGGCTGACGCGGTCCACACCCTCGTTCGAGGGCGCCGGCCGCACGGCGGATGCGCCATGATCCGATCCATGGAGACCGTGCCCAGGGAGCGCCGCGCCGAGCGGGAACGGCGCGCCGAGGATCGGCGGCTCCGCGAGCTGGCGTTTCTCCACGAGATCGCGCAGCTGGCGACGCTCGCTCGCGACTGGGACGAGCTCATGCGGACGATCGTCGACCGCACGACGGCCGCCATGGACGTCCAGGTCTGCTCGTTCTACCTGGCCGATCGCGAGCGGATGCGACTGACCCTCGCGGCCACCAACGGCCTGGATCGCAACCAGGTCGGGAAGGTGAGCCTGCCGTTCGGCAACGGGATCACGGGGCGAGTGGCGGCCGCCCGAGCCCCGATCGCGGTGGACGACGTGACCCACGATCCGCGCTTCTCGTGGGTCCGCGGCTTCGACATCGCCGGCTTGACCGCCATGCTTTCCGTCCCGCTGATCTGGCACGACGACGTGGTCGGCGTGCTCAACGTCCAGGCCACCGCCCCCCGCCGCTTCGGGTCGGGCGACGTCGAGTTCCTGCGGACGATCGGCGCCTTGCTGGCCGGAATCATCGAGAAGGGGCGGCTCCAGGCCGAGGTCGAGGCACGACTGGAACAGCTGACAGCGCTCGACGCCGCACGGGCCGAGCTGCTCTCCGTGGTGACCCACGAGCTCCGAACGCCGCTGTCCGTCGTGCGGGTCTACGTCGACCTGCTCGGCGACGCGGCCAAGGGGATCGCGCCGGCACCCAACCCGGAATCCGCCACGGAATGGCAGTCTGCCGCGCTCGACCAGGTCTCGCGCCTCGACCGGCTCGTGGATTCGATCCTGGCCTCCGTCCGCGGCGAGGGCCTGACGGGCCTGTCGCGCGCGCCGTTCGAAGCCGTCGAAGCGGTCGGCGAGACCGTCGAGACCCTGCGCCTGCTGCTCCGGCCGCACCCGATCCGGTGGGAGCGGCCCAGCGAGCGGCTTGTGGCGGTCGGCGACGAGGCTCGATTCCGCCAGGTGCTCGAGCAGCTCCTGGAGAACGAGTCGAAGTACGCGCCCGGCGCGGAGGGCGTCAGCATCGGCGTCTGGCGTCTCGGCGACGAGATCCAGGTCTACGTCACGGACGACGGGCCGGGCGTGCCGATCGAGGATTGGGAGAGCGTCTTCGAACCGTTCGTGCGGATCGAGGGCCGCGGTCGCAGCCGCGGCTCGGGGATCGGCCTGTTCGCCGCCCGCCGCCTGATGGACGCCATGGGCGGGCGGATCTACCTGGAGCCGAACGGCTTCGGCGGGAGCCGGTTCGTGGTGGGCCTGCCGGCGGGGCCCGGCTGACGATCGAACCGGTCGAATCGGCCGGTCGGGCCGGCGCCGGCCCGCCGCCGCGCCGCGAAGGCGCCGAAGCCCCGACGCGAGCAGCGCCTAGACGACCCGGGCCTGCTCCGACCGGACGTGGGCGTAGCCCGGCTTGACCACCTCATTGATCAGGCGCAGTCGTTCGTCAAACGGCGCGAACGCGCTCTTGAGCGCGTTGATCGTCAGCCACTCCATCTCGCCCAGGCCGATCCCGAACGCCGCATCGATGGCGGCGAACTCGCTCGACAGCGTCACGCCGCTCATCAGCCGGTTGTCGGTGTTGACCGTCACCCGATAGCGCAACCGGCGTAGCAGGTCGAACGGGTGCTCTGCGATCGATCCGGCGGCACCCGTATGCACGTTGGACGTCGGGCACATCTCGAGCGGGATCCGGCGGTCGCGGACGAAGGCGGCCAGCCGGCCCAGCTCCACGGAGCCGTCCGGCAGGGTCGTGATGTCGTCGACGATCCGGACGCCGTGACCAAGCCGTTCCGCACCGGCGAACTGGACGGCCTCCCAGATCGACGGCAGCCCGAACGATTCCCCGGCGTGGATCGTGATGTGGAAGTTCTCGCGCCGGATGTACTCGAACGCGTCGAGGTAGCGCGTGGGCGGATAGCCCTTCTCCGGCCCGGCGACGTCGAACCCGACCACCCCGGCGTCACGCCAGCGAACCGCGCATTCGGCGACCTCCACGGAGCGCGCGGCCTGGCGCATCGCGGTCACCAGCATCTTCATCACGATCGGCCGGCCGGCCTCCTCGGCCTTGGCGGAACCCAGCTTGAAGCCCTCGAGATTGGCGTCGACGACTTCGTCGAGGGTGAGCCCGCGCTCGGTCGAGAGCTCAGGCGCGTAACGGACCTCGGCGTAGACGACGCCGTCGGCCGCCAGGTCCTCCGCGCATTCGGCGGCCACACGGACGATCGCGTCGCGCTCCTGCAGCACGCCGACGGTGTGCGTGAACGTCTCGAGGTAGAGCTCGAGGCTCTTGCGATCGGCCCCGCGCCGGAACCACGCGGCGAGGTCGTCGACATCGGTCGTCGGCAGGCCGTCGTAGCCGAACTCCGAGGCCAGGTCGACCACCGTCGCCGGCCGCAGTCCGCCGTCGAGGTGGTCGTGGAGGAGCGCCTTCGGCGCGCGAACGATGGTCGCGAGATCCGGCACGGCAGTCCCTCGGTTCGAAGTGGAGCGATGGTACCGCGCCGTACGTGCCACTACGTCGCCCCGGCGCTCACGACCGGGGTCTAGCCCGCGCGCTCCCCGTCGAGCCGCTTACGTGTAGCCCGCAGCGCCTCCTGAACTCGCGCCGGCGCCGTCCCTCCGATCACGTCGCACGAGGCCAGCGCACCGTCGATCGACGCGGCGGACCGGAGCGCGTCGCCGATCGCCGGGTCGGCCGCCAGCGCACCGGCGGTCGGGTCGCCGCTGGCGCCGAGGGCCAGGCCGACCATGGCGTCGGGGATGGCGTCGAGGCGCAACCCCGCCTCGTCGGCCTGCGCCACCAGCGACCCCACGATGTGGTGTGCGGCCCGGAACGGGACGCCACGCCGGACGAGCGCGTCGGCGACGGCCGTCGCCGTCGTGTGCCCCTCGTGCGCAGCCTCCAGCATCCGGCCGGCATCCACGGCCACCGTCTCGAGCAGCCCCGCCAGCACGCGCAGCGAAGTCCCGAAGACCGCCACCGCGTCGAACAGCGGCGCCTTGTCCTCCTGCAGGTCCCGCTGGTAGGCCAGCGGCAGGCCCTTGAGGAGGGCCAGCGACCCGGCAAGCGAGCCGATGACCCGTGCCGCCCTGCCGCGGATCAGCTCGGCCGGATCCGGGTTCTTCTTGTTCGGCATGATCGAGCTGCCGGTCGAGAAGGCATCGGAGACCCGAATGAACCCGAATCGCGGGTTCGACCACCAGGTGATCTCCTCGGCCAGGCGGCTTAGGTGGACCATCCCCAGCGCGATCGCCGCGAGCGTCTCCACCACGAAGTCGCGGTCGGCAACGGCATCCATCGAGTTGGCGGTGACGCCCTCGAAGCCGAGCTCGTCCGCGGTCGCCGCTCGATCCAGTGGGTAGCCGGCACCAGCCAGCGCCCCTGAGCCGAGCGGCGAGACGTTCACGCGCCGCCTCGCACCAACAAGCCTGGCGCGGTCGCGCTCGGCCATCTCGACGTAGGCCAGCAGGTGGTGCGCCAGCAGGACCGGCTGGGCTGGCTGGATGTGCGTGGTCCCCGGCAGGATCGCCTTGCCCTCACGCTCGGCCAGCCCGACGAGGGCCTCCTCGTAGGCGACCAGGGCCGTGTCGAGCTCGTCGATCGCGCGGCGCGTCCACAGTCGCAGGTCGGTGGCGACCTGATCGTTGCGGGATCGGCCGGTGTGGAGCTTGCCGGCGACCGGGCCGACCTTCACGGCCAACGCCGCCTCGAGGTTCATGTGCACGTCCTCGAGGCCCGGATCCCAGGCGAGGCGCCCGGCTGCGACGTCCGCGCCGATGGCTCGCAAACCGCCGACCAGGACGGCGACCTCCTCGTCGGTCAACAGGCCGGCGCGACCGAGCCCGTGGACGTGGGCGATCGAGCCGGCGATGTCGTCCCCGGCGAGCGCGGCATCGACCTCGATCGAGCGCGTGAAGTCCGCCACGCGCGCGTCTGTCTCCTCGCTGAAGCGCCCACCCCAGGTCCGCATCGTTCCTCCGTGGATGAGGTTCGTATGCTACCCGGCGGGCGACCAGCGCCGGCGGAACTCGGCGCCGGCGGGATCCGGACGTCCGGACCGGGATCAGGCCGGGTTGGCGAGCTGGGGCGCGAGGGCCGGCATTGAGACCGATGCGACCGCCCGCAGCCGGGCCGCGGCATCCTCGGCTGTCAGGTCGCGCTGCGTCTCGGCCAGCAGCTCGTACCCGACCATGAACTTGCGCATCCTGCCCCGGAGCAACGGCGGGTAGAAGTGGGCGTGGGCCTGCCACGCTTCGGTCGGTCGATCGTCGAACGGCGCCTGGTGCCAGCCCATCGAGTACGGGAATGACCGCTTGAACAGACCGTCGTAGCGACCGAGCAGCTCCGGCAGCACCCTCGCCAGGTCGTCGCGAGCCGACTCGTCGAGCTCGGCCAGGCGCGCCGCGGGACGCTTGGGAATGACCAGGGTCTCGAACGGCCAGGCTGCCCAGAACGGGACGACGACGAGCCACTCACCGGTTTCGACGACCACCCGTGCGCCGTCGGACTCCTGGTCGATGTACTCCAGGAGCAGGCGCCGGCCCGTGGAGGCCAGGTGGGCCCGCTGCGCGGCGTCCTCGCGCGCACCCTCGCGGGGAAGGGCCGTGCCGGCCCAGATCTGCCCGTGGGGATGCGGATTGGAGGCGCCCATCGCCACGCCGCGGTTCTCGAAGACCTGGACCCAGCGGTACTCGCCGCCGAGCTCGGCGGTCTGGTCGGCCCACAGGTCGACGACCTTGCGGACGGCGTCGGGAGCCATCCTGCCCAGCGTCAGGTCGTGGCGAGGCGAGAAGCAGACCACCCGACACAGGCCCCGTTCGCCTTCCGCGCGGAGCAGCCCCTCGTCCACGACGGCCATCGAGGTGTCGGGCCGGAGCGCCGAGTAGTCGTTGGTGAACACGAACGTCTCGGCGTAGCCGGGGTTGACGTCGCCATTGGCCCGCACGTTGCCCGGGCAGAGGTAGCAGTCGGGATCGTACGCACGCTCGCCTGTCTGCGGTTCCGGTTCCTCGGCGCCGAGCCAGGGTCGCCGGGTTCGCCCGGCAGACACGAGCACCCATTCGTCGACCAGCGGGTTGTAGCGACGGTGCGGCTCGTTTGCGAGTCGAGCGATGGCCGCACTGCCGGCCGTCCGGTCAGTGGGCACGGGCGGCCTCGGGCGACCCCTTTGCCGATCCGCTTTCGACGATGACGAGCGAGCGGACGGCACCGGCCAGGATGGCGCGGGCGTCGGGCTCCAGGCCCGAATCCGTGATCAGGACGTCAGCCTGGTCCAGGCGCGCGATGGAGCTGATCCCGATGACGCCCCACTTGGAGTGGTCGGCCACGACGACCAGGCTGCGGCCTGCCTCGATGAGCGCGCGGTCCGTGTCGGCCTCGAGCAGGTTCGGGCAGGTGAACCCCGAGTGAGGGTCCATCCCGTGCACGCCCACGAAGACGAGATCGACGTGGACGGTCCGCAGCGCCGACACGGCAAAGGGACCCACCAGGGCGTCGGAGGGCGTCCGTACGCCGCCGGTCAGGATGATCGTCTGATCCGGTCGGCCGGCCTGATAGAGAACATCGGCGACGCGAACGGAGTTGGTCACGACGGTCAGCCCGGGCACGTTGGCGAGCCGCTGGGCGAGGGCGTAGGTGGTCGTCCCGGCCGAGACGGCGATCGCCATGCCCGGCTCGGCCAGGGCGACGGCGGCATCGGCGATGGCGTCCTTCTCGTTCTGCTGGAGCGCCGACTTCGCGGTGAACCCGGGTTCGAACAGGGCATTGCCGGCGATGGAGGTCGCGCCGCCGTGAACCTTTTCGAGGAGACCCCGCTCATGGAGCACTTCGAGGTCACGGCGAACGGTCATGTCGGACACGCCAAGCTCGCGGACGAGGTCTGCGACACGGACCGCACCGTCCTCGCGGACTCGGTCCAGGATGAACGACTGGCGCTGTCGTGCGAGCATCAGCTAGCGGTCTCCGGCTCGTCTCGTCGGCTCACGATTGGACACCGCCCTCCCGTTGATTGTTCCGTGTAAGATTGCCTCGCAGGACACAGAAAGTCAACGCATTCGAACATTTATCCAAGATGTGCCCGCCCGGACCTTGACATTGCGGGACCACGTGCTGACAATCTGCGTGATCCTGTCGGATTTTGTCGGGCAGTATCGCAGGAGGAGCAGACGCCATGGTTGAACCCATCCGGGTGGACTCCGTCTCTCGACGGACCGTTCTCAAAGGCATGGCCGGCGCCGCCGGCCTGGTGAGCATCCCCGCGATCATCGCCGCATGCAGCTCGACGGCGGCCACGGCCTCCCCGAGCGCGGCCGCCAGCGCCGCGCCGAGCGAAGCCGCGCCGAGCGTCGCGCCGAGCGAAGCCGCGCCGAGCGTCGCGCCCGGCTCGATCACCCTCGGATCGAACTACTCGGACCCCGTCCCGAAGGGCGTGCTTGCCGGAATCGTCGACACCTTCACCCAGCAGACCGGCATCACAGTCAAGGTCAACACCGTCGACCACGGCACCTTCCAGGACCAGATCAGCTCGTACCTCCAGGGCACGCCGGACGACGTGTTCACCTGGTTCTCCGGCTTCCGGATGCGCTTCTTCGCCGCGCAGGGCCTGGCCACCGACATCAGCGACGTGTGGGCCAAGGTCGGCAGCAACTACAGCGATGCCTTCAAGGTCGGTTCCACCGGCGACGACGGCAAGCAGTACTTCATCCCGATCTACAACTACCCGTGGGCGGTCTTCTACCGGAAGAGCGTCTTCGCGGACAAGGGCTACACGCCGCCGACCACCCTCGACGAGTTCAAGACGCTCGCCGCCAAGATGAAGACGGACGGCCTCATTCCGATGGCGTTCGGCGATTCGGACGGCTGGCCCGCCATGGGCACGTTCGACATCCTCAACCTGCGCCAGAACGGCTACGACTTCCACGTCGGCCTGATGGCCGGCACGCAGAAGTGGACCGATCCGAAGGTCAAGGACGTCTTCACGGTCTTCAAGGATCTCCTGCCCTTCTACCAGAACGGCGCTGCCGGGCGGACCTGGCAGGATGCCGCTCAGGCGCTGGTCCAGAAGAAGGCCGGAATGTATCTGCTCGGGATGTTCGTCTCCCAGCAGTTCCAGGAGGCCGGGCAGGCCGACCTCGACGACCTCGACTTCTTCCCCTACCCGAACTTCGGAACCCAGTACGACGCCGAGAAGGCCCTGGACGCGCCGATCGACGGGTTCATGATCAGCGCCAATTCATCAAGCCTCCAGGCAGACCTCGACGCCGCGAAGGCGTTCATGGAGTACCTCGCCCAGCCGGCGACGCAGGTCGCGTGGGTCTCACAGGACAAGGGCAACGTCGCGGCCGCGAAGGACGCGGACACGAGTGGCTACACGCCGCTGCAGAAGAAGGCCGCCGAGCTCATCGGCGGCGCCCAGCGGATCACCCAGTTCCTCGACCGCGACACCAACCCGAACTTCGCCGGTGCCAACGGCATGCAGGCGTTCCTGCTCGACTTCCTCAAGACCCCGGACCAGGACCTGGATGCCTTCCTCAAGAAGATCCAGGACTTCTGGGACACGCTCTAGCTGACGCTTCGCGGCCTGCGTAGACTGTCTGGGCCGTGGCTGATCGCACGACCGAACCACTCGCCCCCGCCCTTGCCGGCTCCACCGGCGGGGCCGGGGCGAGTTCCATCACCGGCCGGGTACGGCATCACTACAGCCTGCTGACCCGCCGGGACAAGCTCGTCCTTGGGCTCATGGTCGGCATCCCCCTCTTCTTCGACGTGGCCCTCGTCTGGGGCCCGACGATCGTCTCGTTCTTCCTGTCGTTCACCAACTGGAACGGTATCGGAAGCCCGTTCGACGCCAAGGTCATTGGCCTCAAGAATTACGAGAACCTGTTCACGGCCTACCCGTTCTTCTGGCCGGCGCTCCAGCACAACCTCCTCTGGCTGGGCTGGCTCATGTTCATCGCCACGCCGCTGGGGATGCTGCTCGCCGTCCTGCTCGATCGGGAGATGCGCGGAACGCGCTTCTATCAGACGGTCTTCTATATCCCGGTCGTCCTGTCGCTCGCGGTCATCGGCATCATCTGGAAGCTCCAGTACGCACCGGAGCAGGGATTCATCAACAACGTCATCGGCCGGACTGCCAATGACAACCTGATCGACTGGTACGGCAACCCGAGCCTGAACCTGTGGGCCGCGCTCGTCGCGACGAGCTGGCGACACGTCGGCTACATCATGGTCCTCTACCTGGCCGGCCTGAAGGCGTTCGACCCGTCACTTCGCGAGGCCGCAAAGGTGGACGGCGCAAGCGAGCGACAGACGTTCTTCCGCGTCGTCTTCCCGGTCATGATGCCGATCAACGTCGTCATCGTCGTCATCACGACGATCGAGGCCCTGCGCGCGTTCGACATCGCTTACATCATCAACCGCGGCAAGAATGGCCTCGAACTGCTCTCGACATTGATCACGAACAACGCCATCAGCGAATCGAACCGACTCGGATTCGGATCGACGATCGCAGTCGTCCTGCTGTTGATATCGCTTGTCCCGATCGTGGCGTTTCTGACCCGAATGCTCCGAGGAGAGCAGACATGACGGCCGCGGCGACTCCGTCGACGACCGCCATCGCCGGGCATCGCCGACGATGGCCTCCGCCGCGGCGCCTGGCCCTGTACGGCTTCCTGACGGCGATGTCTCTCGTCTGGCTGTTCCCGTTGGCGTGGGGCATGTACACGGCGTTGCGGCCGTTCTCGGATACCCAGGCCAACGGGTACATCTCGACGCCGGAGGTGATCAATCTCGACAACTTCGTCAATGCGTGGAACGGGGGGGACTTCGCCCTCCACTACATGAGCACGCTGGTCGTTACGATCCCGGCGGTCATCGCGACGCTCATCGTCGCTTCCATGGTGGCGTTCGCCGTGTCGCGCTTCACCTGGCGCTTCAACATCCTGGTGCTGCTGATCTTCACGGCCGGCAATCTCCTGCCCGCCCAGGTAATCATCGTTCCGCTGTACAAGCTGTACACGGCCCTGCACGGCATCCCGGAACCGCTCAGCGACAACGGACTGCTCTACAACCAGTACTTCGGGCTGATCCTCATCAACGTGGTCTTCCAGACGGGCTTCTGCGTCTTCGTGCTGAGCAACTACATGAAGACCCTTTCGAAGGAGCTCGTGGAGGCCGCGCTGGTGGACGGTGCGAGCGTCCTCCGGATCTGGGCCGCAGTGATCATGCCCCTGTGCCGGCCGGCCCTGGCGGCGCTGGCCACTCTGGAGTTCACGTTCATCTACAACGACTTCTTCTGGGGCCTGATGCTCATCAAGGACGGTGACCGGCGCCCGATCACGTCGGCGCTGAACAATCTCCAGGGCCAGTTCTTCACCAACACCAACCTGCTCGCGGCCGGCGCCCTGCTCGCAGCGATCCCGACGATCCTCGTGTTCATGGCGCTCCAGCGCCAGTTCATCAGCGGCCTGTCGCTCGGCTCCACGAAGGGCTGATCAGCGCCTGTTGAGGCGCCGCCGCGGGCGCTCAGGATCTCCTGGGTCAGACCGCGTCCAGCACGAAGAGCCGTGCCCAGAAGTCGCCGCGCGCTGCGTTTTCCCAGCGCTCGGCGTCGAGGACCAGCCCGGCCGCCATGAGCTCGGCGCCGCTGCGATCGCCGCCATTGGCGCGAGCCAGCCGGTCGTCGTACGCCGGCCACGTCGTGACCCGGTAGACCGTCTCGGGATCCAGGCCCCGGAGCCGCAATCGGCCGGGTCCGGGGTCCGCGCGGGACAGGATCTGGTACGTCCCGACCACCGCCCGTCGGCTGTCGTCGGCAACGGTCATCCAGGCCACCCGGTTGCCATCGCCCGCGAACGGGCTCACCAGGCGCACGAAGCGGCCACGCTGGAACAGGTCCCGCCGACCGGCGTAGAAGCGGATCTGGTCGGCAATCTCCGCGCGCTCCTCGTCGTCGAGCGAGGTCGGATCGAGCTCGTAACCGAAGACGCCGAAGAAGGCGACGGCCGCCCGTGTCGAGAGCGGCGTGATCCGGCCGACCTGGTGATTCGGGATCGCCGCGACGTGCGCCGCCATCGAGCTCAGCGGATACGCCAGCGACGTCCCCCACTGGATCGACAGGCGCTCGATCGCGTCGGTGTCGTCGCTCGTCCAGGCCTGCGGCGCGAAGGCCAGCAGCCCCGGGTCGAAGCGGCCACCACCGCCGGCGCACGACTCGAAGAGGATCTCCGGGAATCGCTCGGTCAGTCGCCGGTAGAGCTCGTACATGCCCAGGATGTAGCGATGGAAGAACTCCCCCTGGCGTTCGGGGGGCAATGACGCCGAGTAGGGCTCCGTGATGTTGCGGTTCATGTCCCACTTGACGTAGGAGATCGGCGCGCTACCCAGGATGTCGCTCAGCACGCCGGTCAGGTAATCGACGACCTCCGGGCGGGCCATGTCGAGCACGAGCTGCTGCCGGCTCTCGGTGCGCGGGCGACCGGGGATGCCGATCGCCCAATCCGGATGCGCCTCGAACAGCCGGCTGCGCTGGCTGATCATCTCGGGCTCGATCCACAGTCCGAAGCCGATCCCCAGCTCGGTGATCCGGCGCGCGACGCCGTCGAGGCCATCCGGCAGCTTGCGGCGGTCGACGAACCAGTCGCCAAGCGACGTGGTGTCGTCGTCGCGGGCGCCGAACCAGCCGTCGTCGAGCACGAACAGCTCGACGCCGAGGTCACGTGCGGTGGTGGCGATCTCGACCAGGCGATCGGCGTCGAAGCCGAAGTAGGTCGCCTCCCAGTTGTTGATCAGGACCGGACGAGGCCGGTCACGCCACTGCCCCCGAGCGAGGCGGTCGCGGAACAGCGCATGCAGCGCGTCGGAGACGCCGCCCATGCCGTTCCCCGAAAAGGCGACGATCGCCTCGGGCACGCCGAAGCTGCCTCCGGGTTCGAGGCGCCAGCCGAACGTCGACGGCTCGATCCCGAGGCGGACGCGGGCGGTGCCGTACGGCTCGACCTCGGCCTCGGCCAGGAAATTGCCGGAGTAGACCAGGCTGAACCCGTACGCTTCTCCGTGGTCCTCGTCCGTGGTCGCCCGTCGCAACGCCAGGAACGGGTTGTGCTCGTGGCCCGAGGCCCCGCGGACGCTCGATACGGATTGCCGGCCCGCGATCAGCGCTCGATCCGTGACGTGACGCTCGCGCGCCCAGGCGCCGGACAGGCCGACCATCCGCCAGTCGGCGTCGGGGAGATCGAGCGACAGGCTCATCGCGCAGCGGAGCTCCGCCGGCGCCGACCCAACATTGCGGATCACGGCGCTCCGGGCGATCAGCGACCGACCGGCGAAGATCGAGAAGCGCAGGTCGACCTCGATGCCGGCCGGCTCGTCGGCGACGGTGATCTCGAGGGTCTCCGCCTCTGACGGATCCTCGACGTAGGTGGCCGGCAGGCCGTCGAGCGCCGGCTTGCCGGCGACGATCCGATGGTCGCGGTAATGGAGCGCGAGGGAGGTCGCGCCGTCGGCCGATGCCACGACGAGGGCGGGTACCCGGAAGTCGCCGGTGCCGCTCGTCGGATAGGCCAGCGGGACCGGCGAGCCGACCCGGTTGGAGAAACCGGGGAAGGGGTCCGGCCCGAGGTAGCGGTAGGAGCGACCCGCGGGCAGGTCGGCGCCCAGGTGAAGCTGCCCCAGCGTCCCGTCATCGAAGACACGGAGCACCACGCTGATCTGTCCGTTGTGGAGGTGGAACTGGCGCTCCGACGGATCCCAGTCGATCGACATGCTCAGGCGTTCCTCAATCCGCGAGGCTCCAGGTCCAGTGAAAGGTTGCCGGGCCCACGAGGTACTCGGGCAACGTGTCCGGACCGCAGCTGGCCGTGCCGAGGCCTCGGTGAGCAGCATCCAGGTAGACGATCGTCTCGGCCCGCGGGGTCAGCTCGACGTCATGGGTCGCGGCGGCGAGATCGGATGCGCGGAAATGCGTTGCCGACACCTGTCCCGGTCGACCCAGGGCGATCCGAAGGGTTCGCTCCCCACCGTCCGACAGCCGCAACCAGCGGACGTCGGCGTGACCGCCGTTCTCCTGCGGGCGGATGTACGGGACGTACTGGTCGGTGACCGACGAGCGCCAGCGGCCGATCAGTCCGCCGCGCTTGCGGTCCGGGTACGTCTCGTGCGGGCCGGACCCGAACCACTCCACGTTCTCCAGGCCCGCGGCCACCTCCAACACGGTGCCGACCCGCGGCAGGTCGGCCAGCTCCCCTGGGATGACCACCGTTTCCTCCACGAGTACCCCACCGGCGGCAAGCGCGGTGTACCGAGCCTCATGTGGAACCGGGATCCCGACGCCCGTTCGGACCTCGCTGCGGACGATGGTCGCCGCGCCGTCGCGGTCGACGGAGAGCAGCCGGCGTTCGAGGCGCTCGAGCCCCCACGACTCCCATCTCGCGGCCATGCCACCGATCCGGTCGTTGTCGGTCGGTGCGCGCCACAGGGAGAGCGCAGGAGGTGTCATCAGGAGCGGATGGACGAGGCGCCCTTCGGCATCGAGGTCGACGCGGCCGCTCCGGTCATCCGCAACGGCGCCGGTCGGAGACGCGGATACCGGTGCCCCGACCGGCAACTGCACCGAACAGACCTCGAAGCCGCGTGGCGCCCAGGCCAGCTCGTCGGCGGTGCGAAGGCGAACGGTGAGCCAGGCCTCGCTGCCGTCATCGATCGGCGGGGTCGCCCATCCCGGGAGGCTGATCCGAGCTCGTTCCCTGGGGCCGAGCGCCGGCAGCTCGAAGTCGCCGCCGGCGATCGCGACGCCATCCGCCGCAAGTTCGTAGCTGGCGCGCAGCCAGCCGAGATCGGTGAACTCCTGGCGGTTCGAGAGGCGGACGACGCCGGCGAGCAGCTCGCCGGGTTCGCCGGCCAGGCCGACGGGGGCGGCCAGGCGCTTGTGCTCCCACATCGCCGGCTTGGGCCGGCGATCGGGCCAGTTCATGCCGTCGGCCACGAAGTTGCCGTCGTGCGGAGACTCGCCGAAGTCGCCGCCGTAAGCCCAGCGTTGCGTCCCGTCCGGCAATCGCTGCACGAGGCCGTGGTCCCACCACTCCCAGATGAAGCCGCCCTGGAGACCCGGCGTGGCCTCGATGGCGTCCCAGTACTCCGCCAGGGTCCCGTTGCTGTTGCCCATCGCGTGCGAGAACTCGCACATGATCAGCGGATGACGCTGGAGGCCTGAATTCGCATGGGCGACGATGGCCGCGATCGGCGGGTACATCGGGCAGGTGATGTCGCTGACCGCCTGGTCGCTGGTCCAGTCGTAGCGGATCGCGCCCTCGTAGTGGAGCGGCCGGCTCACGTCGTAGCCGCGCAGCCAGGCCGCGGCGGC
This sequence comes from Candidatus Limnocylindria bacterium, assembly GCA_041491485.1. Classification (GTDB taxonomy): domain Bacteria; phylum Chloroflexota; class Limnocylindria; order Limnocylindrales; family CSP1-4; genus SPCO01. The sequence goes on along the minus strand of JBGPVC010000013.1, from coordinate 11,308 downwards.
GTCGTGGTTCAGACCGTGGCCCGACTCATTGCCGAGCGACCAGAGGATGACCGAGGCGTGGTTCTTGTCGCGCTCGGCCATGCGCGAGACCCGGGTCACCCACTGATTGAGATATCGCGAGTCGTCGCACAGCGTGCTCTGGAAGGCGTGGGACTCGATGTCGGCCTCGTCGATGACGTACAGCCCGAGCTCGTCCGCCAGGTCGAGGAAGGCCGGGTCGTTCGGGTAGTGCGAGGTGCGGACGGCGTTGAAGCCGAATTGCTTCATCTGGACGAGGTCGGCATGCATCGATTCCACCGAGATGACCCGCCCGGTGTGCTGGTCGAAGTCGTGCCGGTTGACGCCCCGGAAGTAGACGCGCCTACCGTTGATCAGGAGGTCCAGGCCGCGGATCTCGACGCGCCGGAAGCCGATCCGCAAGGTCGCCTCGTCGGCGATCTCGCCGCCCGGCGCGCGCAGCACGATGTGCAGCGCGTACAGCCGGGGTTGCTCGGCCGACCACCGCTCGATCCCCGGCAGCTCGACATGCCAGGTCGCCAGCCCGTCGAGTGGCGGCGCCATCTGGCGATAGACGGTCGACCAGCGAGCCGCGTCGACGGCTGACAACGGTAGCCCCGACGCCGCGCGATACATCAGGCGCTGGTTGTCGGGCGTCCAGGTTTCGAGGGCCCGGGGATCCACAGTTCGGAGCTCATGCACGAGGACCCGGTCCCATGCGTCGAGACGCGCTTCGACCATCCAGCCCGGCTCGAGCGCGCCCGGTGGGAGGCCGACCAGCACCGACAGGTCAAGCGTCCCCGTCGCGACGTCAAGCGTTCCGCTCGACGCGGCGCGCGCCCCGTTCGCGACGTCGAGCGTCCCGCTCGACTCGTCGTCGGCGAGCCCGGCGATCGCCTTGACGTCGGCGAGATAGGCGGGGCCGGTGGCATACAGGAAGACCGATCGGCTGATCCCGCCGTGCCACCACTGGTCCTGGTCCTCCGCGTATGTCGCGTCCGACCACTTGACCACGCGAAGCCGCAACGTGTTGGTGCCAGGCTGGAGATGCGCCGTGAGATCGAACTCGGAAGCGAGGTGCGAATCCTTGCCGACCCCGATCTGCCGGCCGTTCAACTCGACGATCAGGACGCTCTCGGCCGCCCCGACCTGGAGCACGACCCGGCGGCCGTTCCAGGCGGCGGGAAGGTCGAAGTCGCGCTCGTACACACCGGTCGGGTTGAGGTCGGGGATCTCCGGCGGCCGGCCGGCGAACGGCATCTGGACGTTCGTGTAGTGCGGCAGGTCCCAGGTCCCGGCCATCGTCCAGAGGCCCGGCACGGTGGCCTCGCCCCAGTCCGGACCGAGCGGGTCCGTTGGCCGGCGAAGCAACTGGAACCGCCACGGGCCGTCGAGCGAGTGTCGGTCGGGGTGCGTCAGGCTGTGCATCGGGAGCCGCCCGAGCGAGGTCAGCTCGGGGGTCGTCCACGGGTCGGTCACGGCACGATTGTGGCACGCCCGAAGCACGTCGGCTCGGCTTCGGGCAGACTCCAGCCGGTGAGCGCCGACGACCACGTCATGCTCCGCGCGACCGGTCTCGGCCGGCGCTTCGGCGACCTCTGGGCGATCCGCCACATGAGCCTCGACGTCCACCGCGGCGAGGTCCTCGGGCTGCTCGGGCCGAACGGTGCCGGCAAGACCACCACGGTCCGCCTGCTCGCCGCGCTGATCGAGCCGACCGAGGGGACGGCCTCCGTGGACGGGCTCGACGTGATTCGCCAGCCGGACGAGGTCCGGGCCAGGGTGGGGATCCTGACCGAGACTCCCGGCCTGTACGAGAAGCTGTCGGCGGCCGCCAATCTCGACTTCTTCGGGCGGCTCTACGGACTGGACGCGGCCACACGCGCGGAGCGGATCGAGCGCTACCTGCGGCTCTTCTCGTTGTGGGATCGGCGCGATGAACCGGCCGGAGGGTTCAGCAAGGGCATGAAGCAGAAGCTGGCGATCGCCCGTGCGCTCCTCCACGAGCCGTCGGTCGTCTTCCTCGACGAGCCCACGGCCGCGCTCGACCCGGAGGCCGCCTACATCGTCCGCGAAGCCATCGAGGCGATCCGGCGATCCGGCCGCACCATCGTGCTCGCGACGCACAACCTGTACGAGGCTGATCGGCTGTGCGACCGCGTCGCCTTCATCCGTGGCGGGCTGTTGCGGGTCGATTCGCCGGCGGACCTCCGGGAGTCCCTCGGTGGCCGAGGCGTGGAGGTGGCGTTCTCCGTGGCACCCGGGCCCGCCGCCGTCGAAGCTGCCAGGCGGGTCGCCGGCATCAGCGCGGCAGAGCTCGTCGACCGCCGGCTGGTGGTGCGCGCGAGCGACCCGAAGGCGGTGACGCCCGAGCTCGTTCGCTCGCTCGTCGCGAGCGGCGCGGACATCGTGGAGGTCCGCGAGCGTGCCACGAGTCTCGAGCAGATCTACTTCGACGTCATGGGCGTCCGGCCGGAAGGCGAGGAGGCCGCCTGATGCGCGCGGCCATCGTCTGGACGATCCTGCGTCGCGAATGGTCCGAGACCGTTCGCAACCGGCTCCTGATGTCGACGATCCTCGTCCCGCCGATGATCCTGACGATCGCCCCGATCGCCCTGTCCGGCTTCGTCGGCGACCGCTCGCTGCCGCCGGACTTCACGGCCCAGATCCTGGCCCAGCGTCCGGACTGGGCGGTCTTCAGCCGCACCGAGCTGGCCGGCGCGTTAACGGTCCAGCAGTTCCTGGCGTTCTTCCTGCTGATGCCGGCCTACATCCCGCTATCGATCGCCACCTTCTCGATCATCGGCGAGAAGCAGGCCCGCAGCCTGGAGCCCGTCCTGGCCGCACCGATCCGGACCGTGGAGCTGCTGGCCGGCAAGGCGGTCGCCGCCCTCGTTCCGGGCGTCGTCGCCGGGTGGGCGACCTACCTCGCATTCGTCAGCCTGGCCACCCTGGTCTACGGCCCGCACCTGCTGGGCGTGGTCACCGACCCAAGCTGGCTGACCGGTGTCCTCGTGCTCGGGCCGGCGGTCGGGCTGTCGTCGGTCGTCGCGGCCGTCATCGTCAGCTCGCGGGTCAATGATCCGCGGGTCGCCCAGCAGATCGGGGGCGTGATCATCGTGCCGATCATCGGGGTGACGCTGTTGCAGGCGACCGGCACGCTGCTCGTCGGGGCGAGCGGCTACCTGCTGCTCGCGCTGATCGTGCTGGTCGTGAGCCTGGCCGGCCTGCGGATCGGCGTCGCCCTGTTCGATCGAGAGGCGATCCTCACCCGCTGGCGATAGGCAACGGTTGGCGCCGGACCGGGGTTCTGGTTGGCATGAACCACGCTGTGCCAGGCTCCGCCAATTGGCCTATCGCCATGGGCCAACCGTCGGTATCATCCCTCGATGGCTGAACCGACGAACCGATCGAACTGGCTGGTGTTCCTGGGGCTCGGCTTCATGTGGGGCTCGAGCTACCTCTTCATCAAGCTCGCGGTCGACGACTTCGGCACGTTCACGCTGGTCGCCCTGCGGCTGGCCGTCGGGGCGGCCCTCCTGTGGGTGGTCATCCGCCTGGCCGGCCAAGAGCTCCCGAGAGAGCGACGGATCTACGGCCACCTGCTGGTCATGGCCTGCGTCAACATCGTGATCCCGTTCGCGCTGATCACCTGGGCCGAGCGATCGGTCGACTCATCGATCGCGGCGATCCTCACGGCGGCGGTCCCGCTCTTCGCGATCGTCATCGCCCCGCTCATCCTCCACGACGAGCCGATCCGGGTCAACGGGGTGGTCGGGCTGGCGGTCGGCTTCGCGGGCGTGGTCGTGCTGACCAGCCGCAACCTCGGGGCCTCGGGATCCGACATCACGGGTGAGATCGCGTTGCTCGGTGCCGCGCTCAGCTACGCCGTCGGCGCGGTGTATTCGCGGCACAACATGCGCGGCGTCCGGCCGATGATCCCGGCGGTCTTCCAGGTCACGTTCGCGATGCTCATCGCCGGCGCGATCGCGATCATCTTCGAGCACCCATGGGACGCCCGGCCCGACGCGCAGGCCGTCTTCTCGATCGCCTGGCTCGGCCTGCTCGGCTCGGGGGTCGCCTACCTCGCCAACTTCCGGCTGCTGGCCGCCTGGGGGGCGACGCGGACCACGCTCGTCGCCTACGTCATCCCGGTGGTCGGGATCGTGCTCGGTTTCCTCGTCCTCAACGAGCCGATCGACATCCGGCTGCTGCTCGGCACGGGCCTGGTGGTCGGCGGCGTGGCGTTGGTCAACAGCCCGTACGGCCGGCGGCGGCTGTTCGGACGTATGCCGCCGCCGCGGGTCGAGGCGGCGTAGGAGGCTGTGCGGCGGCGCCGAACGTCGCCTACCCGCCGAGCGCCAGCAGCAGCGCCCCGCCGACGATCAGCACGGACGCGCCCACACGGCGGCCGATTTCGGCCCGGTCGGCGGCCTCCCCCATCCTGACCGAGCCCCAGGCTGCGGCGAAGACCGTCGCCGACTCGCGCAGCGGCGCGACGCCAGACAGCGGGGCAACGCTCAGGGCGCCGAGGATGCACAGGTAGGCGCCCAACGTCAGCCAGCCCCCGACCGCGGCCCGGCGCGCACCATCCCTCCCGTCACGGAACAGGTCACCGCCGGCCACGAGCGCCACCCACACGACCAGGACGACCGAGCAGGTCGCCCACAGGATCGCCGCGTATGGCACCGGGTCGATGAGCCGCGTCCCGAGCCGGTCGATCGTGGTGTACGTGGCGATCGTCACGCCGGTCGCCAGGGCGAACAGGACCGGGCTGTCCAGCGCGGACCGGCGAGCCGCTCCGCCCCGGGCACCACGCCGGGCCAGGGCCAGGGCTCGCCAGGGGCGCTGCAACCACAGGAAGCCTGCCAGCAGCGCCACGACGCCCAGCGACCCTGCCAGGCCAAGCCGCTCCCCGAGCGCGCCGACGCCAACGGCCACCGCCAGGAGCGGCGCCGACCCTCTCGCCAGCGGATACACGACGGACAGGTCGCCCCGGCGGTAGGCGGCCGCCAGGAAGACGAAATAGGCGGCTTCGACGACGCCTGATCCGATCCCAAGCGCCATCCCGTCCGCAGGCAAGGGATGAGCGCCATCCAGCCACCAGGCCAGCGCACCACCCGGCACGATGCCGACGGCCGCCGCCAGCATGCCGATCGTGGCCGCTCGCAACGGATCCCCCGCGGTCTTGAGTCGGACGTTCCAGGCGACGTGCAGGACGGCCGAGATCGCGACCAGGCCGATGATGAACGGGCTCACTCCCGGACGTTACCTGCCGCGGCCCGGGCGCGTGAGGCAGGTCCGATCGGGAAACCGCAGGCCGCCGAGCCGCAGCCTCGCGACCTCGCGCTCAGCTGGAGGCGGTCTGCCCGCGTTCGGCGGCTTCGGCCCGCTCCTTGAGGACCCGGAGGTGCGCCTCCACCCGGCTGGCAAGCGACGCGCGACCGAGCCGGACCAGGATCCCGGTCCAGCGGTCGAACGGCTCGAAGGTGGCGCCGTGGATGACTCGCGTTCCGCCGGCCACCGGCTCGAGCCGCCAGCTCCACTGGCTGTCGAACCCCGATGCGGTGACCCGCAACCTGAACCGCGCGTCGGGCCGCGCCTCGAGGCTCTCGACCCTGGCGGCATCTCTCAGGAGACCAAGCCGGGCCCGGGCGGAGCGCGTCGTGGCGGCCGCCGGCCAGGCCGGCGCGGCCGGCCCGAGATGGAGCTCGGGGAAGAGCGCCGTCGTTGCCGCTGGATCGTGGAGCGTCGCCCATACGGTCCTCGGGGAGGCGTGAACGAAGACGCGGCGCTCAACTGCGTTCTCGGTTTCCGGGGCGCGGCCCCGAGACCGTCGCCGGGAGGTTCCTCCGCCGATGCCGATCGCCATCGTCAGCCCCCGATCGGGTGCCAGACCGTCTTCATCTCGAGGAAGGCGGCGATCCACTCGGGGCGTTCGGAAGCGGCGTCGTCCAGCCAGTCGAAGCGGGCTTCGACGGTCTTCGTCGGCCGGCGGAGCAACCGCTTGATGTCCTCGGCCGCCAGCTGTTCGACGTCGACCCGCAGTTCGTCGGGGACGCCCCACGTATCGAGCGCGTCGACGTCCGCGTGACCGGCGAGGACCGGCACCAGCTCCGACCGGCGGCCGGTCAGGATGTTGACCACACCGCCCGGCACGTCGGAGGTCGCGAGCACCTCGGCCAGGGTGACGGCCGGAAGCGGGCGCCGCTCGCTGGCGAGCAGCACGACCGCGTTGCCCGTGACGAGCGGCGGCGCCAGGCGACTGATGAGGCCGAGCAGCGACGAAGTCTCTGGCGCCACGACGCCGACCACCCCGGTCGGCTCCGGGATCGTGAAGTTGAAGTATGGCGCCGCAACCGGGTTGGACGAGCCCAGGACCTGGCCGATCTTGTCCGCCCAGCCGGCGTACCAGACCCATCGATCGATCGCCCGGCTGACGACGCCGCGCGCTGCCGCCGGTGTCAGGCCCTCGGCCAGCGAGACCTCGGTCGCGAACTGCTCGCGCCGTCCCTCCATCAGCTCGGCGACCCGATAGAGGACCTGGCCACGATTCATGGCTGTCTTCGCCGCCCAGCCCGGGAAGGCCTTGCGCGCAGCGCGGACGGCCTCGCGGAGATCCTTGCGCGAGGCGCGGCAGGCGTTGGCAAGTGCCGAGCCGTCAGCCGCCGAGACCAGGTATGACCGTCCGCTCTCGGTGCGCGGGAAGGCGCCGCCGATGTACAGCTTGTAGGTCTTGCGAACCTCCACCCGGGCCGGCGCCGCGGCGACCGCGGCCGCTCCGGCGCGTGCCGCCACCGCGCGGGAGCTTCCGTCACGACCAGCCGATGCCGGGGGCCGCCCTCGCGTGGCCATCAGCGGTCCTCCAGCCGGACATACGCGAGCAGGCCGTGGAGGCCGCCCTCACGCCCGAACCCGGACTCCTTGTAGCCACCGAACGGCGAGGTGGGATCGAACCGGTTGAACGTGTTCGCCCACACCACCCCGGCGCGCATCCGGCCGACCATCTCGAGAATCCGCGAGCCCTTGTCGGTCCAGATCCCGGCCGACAGCCCGTAGACCGTGTTGTTGGCCTTCTCGACGGCCTCGTCCGGCGTCCGGAAGGTGAGGACGGACAGGACCGGCCCGAAGATCTCCTCGCGCGCGATCCGGTGGCTCTGGGCCACGTTGGTGAAGAGCGTCGGGCGGAAGAAGAAGCCGCGAGCGGGCAGGTCGCAGGCCGGCTGGTAGAGCTCGGCGCCCTCGGCCACGCCCGACGCGACCAGCTCGGTGATCTTGTCGAGCTGGTTCTTGGAGTTGATCGCGCCGACGTCGGTGTTCTTGTCGAGCGGGTCGCCGACCCGGATCGTCGCCAGCCGATCCTTGAGCTTGGCGATGAGCGGCTCGACGATCGACTCCTGCGCCAGCAGCCGGGAGCCGGCGCAGCAGACCTCGCCCTGGTTGAAGTAGATCCCGTTGACGATCCCCTCGACGGCCTGGTCGAGCGGCGCGTCGTCGAACACGATGTTGGCGGCCTTGCCGCCGAGCTCGAGCGTGAGCGCCTTGTCCGTGCCGGCCACGCCTTTCGCGATCCGCTTGCCGATCTCGGTCGAGCCGGTGAAGGCGACCTTGTCGATGCCCGGGTGGGTGACCATCGACATGCCGATCTCGCCTGGCCCGGTCACGATGTTGACGACGCCCGGCGGGAGATCCGCTTCCTGGCAGACCTCGGCGAAGAGCAGGGCGCTGAGCGGGGTCGTGGACGCGGGCTTCAGGACGACCGTATTGCCGGCGGCCAGGGCCGGGGCGATCTTCCACGACAGCATCAGCAACGGGAAGTTCCACGGGATGATCTGCGCGGCGACACCCAGCGGGCGGGCGATCCGACCGGGGAACGCGTACTCGAGCTTGTCGGCCCAGCCCGCGTAGTACCAGAAGTGCGCAGCGGCGAGGGGGACGTCGACGTCCCGGCTCTCCTTGATCGGCTTCCCGGAATCCATCGATTCGAGGACGGCGAACTCCCGCGACCGCTCCTGGAGGATCCGCGCGATCCGGAACAGGTACTTCGCCCGCTCCTTGCCGGACAGGCGACCCCAGCTCCTGGATTGGGTGCGTCGAGCCGCTCGGACGGCGCGATCGACGTCGACCGTGGTGGCCCTGGCGACGACGGCCAGCTGCTCCTCCGTGGCCGGGTCGATCGAGGCGAACGTCCCGCCGTCCGACGCGGGGGTGAACCGCCCGTTGATGAACAGGCCGTAGCGTTCCTTGAGCGTGACCAGGTCGCGCGCCTCGGGCGCCGGTGCATATTCCCAGGGGATCGCCTGGCCGTCGCCGAGCCCCCAGCTGGAGGGCGCTCGATCGGAGGAAGGAACGAGACGGGAATCCGTCTGACTGGCCATCGAGGCCATTATGTCACCGACCCCCGGCGCCGCCGATCCTCATGAGAGCTCGTCGCGTCGCGACGGATCGGCGCCGCGCCGGCCGCAGCTGGCGGCCGCCACCTCGATGGCCCGCCCGACGGCGTCTCGCAGCGCGGCTTCATCGGTGAGCTCCGCGCGACCGAACCCGCGCTCGATCCAGCGGGCCACGAAGGCGCCACCGAACGCGTCGCCGGCGCCGACCGTGTCGACGACCGCGACGTCGGGCACGGGGAGCTCGAATTCCACGGCTGCCGTCAGCACGAGGACCGGATCCGGGCCACGCGTCAGCAGCAGGGCCGCCGGACCACGAGCCAGCAGCCCACGAGCCGCGGGCCGGGCCGGAACGCCCGGCGCCAGGTACCCGAGATCGTCCGTGCTGAGCTTGATGATGTCAGTACGCCGCAGGACCGCGTCGAGCCGCTCGAGGTAGGCCTGGCGGTCGGCGATGGCCACCGGCCGGCAATTCGGATCGACCATGACCAGGGTCGCCTGATCCGCTCCGGACACGCCGTTGGCGACCGCAGAGGCCATCGGCTCCAGCACCAGGCCGAGACTGCCGACGCAGATCGCGGCCGGATTGGTCGCGAGCCCGGCACGGACGGCGCCGGCGGACAGGCCGGGGGCGGAGGTCTCGGCCGTGTGGAATCGATACGAGGCCGAGCCGGTCTCGTCGAGCTCGGCGATCGCGAGCGTGGTCGGCGACGTCGTGGGTTCGATCAGCGAGAGATCCACCCCATCCTCAGTCAGGGCGTTCCGCAGGGTCCGCCCGAAGCCGTCGTCGGACAGGCGACCGAGGAAGGCCACCGGTTGCCCGAGCCTGGCGATCGTCCGGGCGGTGTTGAACATTCCGCCGCCGGGCACGGACGTGAGCCTGCCGTCGGGTTGGACGAGCAGGTCCATGAGTGCTTCGCCAGCGACCACGATCATCGCGCCATGGTAGGCGGAGCCCGGCACCCGACGGGAGGCGATGGCCGGGTCGTGTAGCCTGCGCGCGGATGGAGCGCCTCACCAACGCCAGAGAGCTACTGGATGGTCCGCTGGACGAGCCCGCCACGCTCGACGGCAACCTTCGCGACGTTCGCCGGATCAATCGCTGGCTCGGCGGCGTGACCCTGAGCGCCGGGGCCATCGAAGCCCTCGCGGCGCATCGGCCCGAGCTCACGCTCCTCGACGTGGGGACCGGCAGCGCAGACATCCCGGTCGGCCTCGCTCTGCTGGCACGGAAGCGACGACGGCAACTCCATGCTGTCGGCATCGACAGCCGTCCCGAAGTCCTCGCGGCGGCCCTCCGGGCACGGCCCGCGGGCACCGCGTTCGACGGCATCGAACTCCATGTCGGCGATGGCCGTCGACTGGGCTATGCCGATCGATCGTTCGACGTCGTGCACGCCTCGCTCGTCCTGCACCACCTCGACCCTGCCACAGCGGTCGACATGCTGCGCGAGATGGGCCGCGTCGCGCGCCTCGGTGTCGTGATCAACGATCTCGATCGGACACGGATCGGCTGGGCCGCGGCGTGGCTCTTCGGGCACCTGCTTACCGCCAATCGCTACACCCGTCACGACGCTCCCCTCTCGGTCCGAATGGCCTATCGGCCGCATGAAGCGTCGGCGATGCTGTTCGCGGCAGGGTTGCGACCGGTCCGCGTCATTCGCGGCGCGTTCGGCCAGCGCTATGCCATCGCGGCGGTGCCGGCGGGCGAGCACGGGCAGGAGGCGGCCGGGGACCCGCCGGACCCGAGCGGCGCGGGCGAGTGACGCGACCGGGGTGGCGGTAGAACGCAGACCCCGTCGCCGTGGCAATCCCGCCCGTGGGTGCTGCGGGTGGGCCAGGGTGGTACCTACCGGCGGCCGCCCTCGACCTCGCTCGGGTTCGGCGGGCTCCACGCCGCGCTCGTGTTCGGCGCGACGAAGCGGTAGCCGAGGCCTCGGATGGTCTCGACGGCGGTCGCGCGGTCACCGAGCTTTCGCCTGATCGAGGCGACTAGCGTCGGGATCACGTTGCTGCCGGCAGCGTAGTCATAGCCCCAGACGTCGCGCAGGAGCGCGGCCCGTTCGACCACCTTCCCCGGTCGCTGGATGAGGTAGTTGAGCACCTCGAATTCCAGCTTGGTCAGGTCAATCCTGTGACCGTCGAGGACAAGCTGTCGCTGGCCGACGTCGAGGATCGAATCCTCTTCGACCTGCAGCTCCTTGGCAATCACCCTCGTCAGCCAGCCGTCGACCGAGGCCGGTCCAAAGTCGAGGAAGATCAAGTAGCAGAGAACGCCGCCCAGCTCGATCGGCCCACCCGGCATCGGCCCGATGCCGAGCCTGTCCCAGGCAGACCCGGGCGTGATGGGCTCCCAATCGATCGTGTAGATGCGGCGCAGCTCGGGCCGAAGCTCCATGTACATCCGCTTGAGATCCAGCAGGATGGCGGCCATCACTGCCGGCTCCGAAGCGTCGGCATTGCGGGCGAGATCGATCCGATCGAACAGCACGCGCCGACCGGCCGGCACCGGATAGTGGCGCAGGTGATCCTGGAACCGGCGCGCGACCGGATCGACGTCGAGAATCGCAGGGACCAGGCAACCGAGCTGGCAAACCACGTAGAAGCCGGCGATGACGCCCGAGCCGTCCCGAGCAACCCGAAATGCCGTGGGCGCACGCTGCCACCACGTCTCGAGGATCCCGGCGGTGGCGGGCGGCTGGCGCAGGCTGATGATCTCCGCGATCGCCGGCCAATCGGCCGGTTGCGCGGCCTCAACGAAGTACAGGTGCTCGGTCGTTGGGAAGAACGCCTCCCGGATCACCGGGTTCTCGAGGATGTAGAGCAGGTCGGCCGTGTAGCGCCACATCTCCTCCGGAGTGGCGCGAGCCACTTCCTCGCGCAGCTGCCGCCAGGCCGCGACGCGATACCTTCGGGAGCGG
>JBGPVC010000012.1:0-35922 GCA_041491485.1 Candidatus Limnocylindria bacterium | reverse complement strand
GTGCAGCAGGCGCTCCTCAAGATCCTCGAGGGGACCGTCGCCAACGTCCCGCCCCAGGGTGGTCGCAAGCACCCTCACCAGGACTTCATCCAGATCGACACGACCAACGTCCTGTTCATCTGCGGCGGCGCCTTCGACGGCCTCGAGAAGATCGTCGAGGAGCGGGTCGGCAAGCGCACGATCGGCTTCGGTTCCGATTCGATCATGGGCCCGGTGGAGCGCGGCCGGATCCTCGAGCGGCTGATGCCGGAGGATCTCCTCAGATTCGGCCTGATCCCGGAGTTCATCGGACGGCTGCCGGTCATGGTCACGCTGTCGGCGCTCTCGGCCGAGGACCTGGTTCGTGTCCTGACCGAGCCGAAGAACGCGGTCACCCGCCAGTTCGAGAAGTTCCTGTCGCTCGACAAGGTGGAGCTGGCGTTCACACCCGGAGCGCTGCAGGCCGCCGCCGAGGTCGCGCTCGATCGCAAGACCGGGGCGCGCGCCCTCCGTTCGATCGTGGAGGAGTCGCTCCTCGAGGTGATGTACGACATCCCCGATCGCACCGATATCCGCAAGTGCATCATCACCGAAGAGACGATCCGGTCGGGCCGCCTGCCGCTGCTGCTGACCAAGACCGAGATCGACAAGGGCGTCGACGAGACCAACTACGAGGAGTGGCTCGCCGAGCGGAGCGCCACGGCGTAGCAGCCGTTCCGGGCGGCCGGGCCGCCGCACCGGCCGTGCTACACTCCCGCCCTCACGGCGAGGATCGACCGGCAGGCTCGCGCTGGACTCGCCAGCATCCACGCCGCAGGAGCTCCGATGCCTGAGGACCGCGCCATTTCGCGGAGCGTTCTGGCCGATCAGGTCAAGGACCGCCTCCTCCAGGACATCTTCTCCGGCGTATACCCCCCAGACTCGCGGATCGTCGAGACGCGCGTCGCCCGCGCGCTCGGCACGAGCCAGGCGCCGGTGCGCGAAGCTCTGCGCGGTCTCGAGGCGCTGGGCCTCGTCGAGATCTCGCCGTTCCGGGGAGCGCGCGTTCGCCGGCCGAGCGCCCCCGAGCTGCTCGAGGCCTACGCCGTTCGCTCGGAGCTGGAGGCGCTGGGTGCGAGACTCGGGGTTCCGCGGATGACCGACGACGACCTGGCCGAGCTCGAGGCCCTGGGCGAGGAGATGCAGCGGGCCGCCGAGCTGGGCGACCGCCACGAGGTGGCGGTGGCCGACGCGCGCTTCCATGCGCGACTGCTCGCGCTGTCCGGGAACTCGACCCTGGGGCGCGTCTGGCAGTCGCTCGAGCCGTATTCGCGGACCTACATCACGCTGCTTGCGCCCGGGGCAGATGCCCACTGGACGGTCGATCTCCACCCGTCCATCCTCCGGGCCCTGCGCACGCGCGACGCCGAGCAGGTGGTGCTGGCGCTGCGCCGCCACTTTGAAGAGGCCAGGGCCCACCTTGCCGGAGGCTGGGTCGACGACGGCCCGGCGTCGGCTGGCGAGTCGGGCCGAACCTCGGTCCCGACAGGCTGACCGGTGCGGGCCGGGCCGGCCGTCCGACCCCGGCCGAGTCGGCTTCGATCAGGCGCGACCGAGGATGCGGCGCACCTGATCCGCCACCCGCGGCGCGGAGAGGCCATAGATCTCGAGCAGTGCGTCGTTCGGGCCAGACTCCGGGTAGATGTCCTGAAAGCCGATCCGGTCGACGACCGTCGGGTGGTGCTCCGCGAGCGTCTCGGCCACCGCTCCACCCAATCCGCCGATGACCGAATGCTCCTCGACGGTGATGACGCGTCCGGTTCGTACGGCCGCGCTGACGATCGCCGCCACGTCGAGCGGCTTGATGGTCGGGACGTGGACGACGTGCGCGTCGATGCCGTCCGTGGCGAGCAGATCGGCAGCCTCGACCACGCGGGGCAGCTGCGTCCCGGTGCTGAACAGGGTGACGTCGCGTCCCTCGCGGACCGTGACGGCCTTGCCGAACTCGAATCGGTAGTCCTCACCGAAGATGCGCGCGGTGGCGTCGCGCACGAGCCTGACGTAGCACGGGCCCTGGTAGGCGGCTGCCCAGCGCAGGACCTGGCGGGCCTCCACGTCGTCGGCCGGCGAGACCGTGACCATGCCCGGCATCGCCCGCATGATCGACATGTCGTCGACGATGATGTGGCTCATCCCCGTCTGACCCGTGAACAGGCCGGCGTACCCGGGGGTGATCTTCACGTTGAGCCCCGTCTGGGCGATCAGCACACGGATCTGGTCGAGCGGGCGGACGACGGCGAACGAGACGAACGTGCTGATGAACGGGATCAGGCCCATGGTGGCCAGCCCGGCGGCGACCCCCATCATGTTCTGCTCGGCGATCCCCATCTGGAGGTAGCGATCCGGGTGGGCCTTCTCGAAGATGTCGGCCCGCGTCGAGCTGCCGACGTCCCCGTCGAGCATGACGATCCGCGGGTCGTCGTCGGCCAGCTCCGCGACGGTCTCTCCGAAGATCTCGCGCATCGGTCGGCCCATCGTCAGCGTCATGGCCGCGCTCCTTCGCCAGCCAGGAGGGGCTCGCCCAGATCGGCCATGGCGATGGCGAACTCCTCCGGCTTGATGGCCCGGGTGTGCCAGAAGTAGCGGCCTTCCATGTAGGACACGCCCTTGCCCTTCACCGTGTGGGCGATCACGGCGACCGGCCGGCCGTCGCCGCGGGCGGCCTCGGCGAGCACGCGCAGGATGTCGGTCATGTCGTGGCCGTCGACCTCGAGGACGCGCCAGCGAAACGCGGTCCACTTGGCGACCAGCTCGCCGGGCATCTGGGGCGGTGTCCGACCGTCCGGCCCGTCACCCGACCAGCCGTACTGCTGGAGCTTGTTGTGGTCGATGATCGCGATGAGATTGTCGAGGCCGTAGCGCGCCGCGGCCATGGCGGCCTCCCAGACCTCGCCCTCCTGGCATTCGCCGTCGCCAAGCATCACGTAGGCGCGGCTGTCACGTCCCGTCAGGCGGGCGCCCAGTGCCATGCCCATGCCGGCGGAGATGCCCATGCCGAGCGAGCCGGTCGACATGTCGAGCCCCGGCAGGCGGGTCATGTCGGGGTGCCCCTGGAGACGTGAGTGCGCCGCGTCGAAGGTCATGAGCTCCTCGACCGGGAAGTACCCGCGCAGGGCCATCGCCGCATAGAGTCCGATCGACGAGTGGCCTTTCGAGAGGATGAACCGGTCGCGGTCTGGCCAGGCCGGGTCATCGGGCCGGATGCGCAGCACGTGGAAATAGAGTGCCGCCAGCAGGTCGGCGGCGGAGAGCGGTCCACCCAGGTGACCGGCGCGCGCGTGATTGACGGCCTTGATCGCCTCGACCCGGATCCGCCGCGCGATCTCCTGGAGGCGTTCGATCTCGCCGGCGTCGACGTCGGCGACGGACGACGCGTTCATGATCCGCGCTTCTGCTCGTAGGAGCCGGGAACGACGGGAGGGGAGAAGAAGCAGACGAGTTCGAGCGGCTCGGGGCCGTCAGATTCGGTCGCGTGCAGCGTTCCGGGCGAGACCCAGACGGTCACGCCGGCCTCGATCTCCGCGGTCGCCTCCGGCGTGACGATCCGGCCGCGCCCCGCCGCGCAGTAGATGGTCTCCTCCTGCGTGTCGTGGACGTGACCGGTCGGCGCGCTGCCGGGCGGGAAGACCGACACCCCCATCGAGACCCGCTCGGTCGGCGCGTTCTGCGGGCCGAGGTAGGTGTACCAATTCCGGCCGGGCAGCGGGAAGAGCTCCGCGTCAGCACGTGCCACTCGCTTTATCATCTCCACACCTCGGTACAATCGATTATCGATGATAAGAAGAGACGGACGCCCCGTCAACATTGTTGAGGCGGGCGCTCACGGACCGGCTGCCCGGTCTACACGGTGGGAGGTGGAGACCCGCCACACGCCCGATCGGGGCGGGCCGCGGGTCTCCAGAGCGAGAGGAGGCTAGCTGTTGCCGGGGAAGACCAGGCTGAGTGCGCCACGCCGACCGGGCTCCGGCCAGCGCTCCGTGACCATCTTCTGCTGTGTGAAGAACCGGACTCCGTCCTCGCCGCGCATGGCGAGGTCGCCGAGGGCCGATTCCTTGGCGCCCCCGAACGACAGGTAGCCCGCCGGGACCGGGATCGGGACGTTGACGCCGATCATCGGCACGTCGACCTCGAGCTTGAAGCGGCGCGCGGCGCCGCCGTCGGTCGTGAAGATCGCGGTTCCGTTGGCGTACTTGTGGCCGTTGACGAGGTCCAGCGCCTCGTCATAGGTCGCGGCATGGACGATCCCCAGCACCGGCCCGAAGATCTCGTCCTGGTAGATCGCCATGTCCGGCGTCACCTTGTCGAACAGGGTGACCCCGAGGAAGAAGCCGTCGGGGCCCTCGGGGTGGTGGAACGGCCGGCCGTCGACGACCAGCTCCGCACCCTCGGCCTCGCCCTGGTCGATCCAGCGGATCACCGATTCGCGGTGCTCGGCGGAGTAGAGCGGGCCCATGTCCATGCCGGGCTCCATGCCCGGACCGACCTTGAGCCCGGCGATCCGCTCGAGCATCAGCGGCCGCAGCCGCTCGCCGGCGTCGCCGACGGCGATGACCAGGGTCTGGGCCATGCAGCGCTCGCCGGCTGAGCCGTAGCCGGCGGCCACCGCGGCGTCGGCCGTCAGCTCCATGTCGGCGTCGGGCAGGACGATCATGGCGTTCTTGGCCGAGGTGTACGCGCCGACCCGCTTTCCGAGCTTGGTGCCGGTCTCGTAGACGTAGCGGCCGACGGCGGTCGAGCCGACGAACTGGATGGCCGCGACGTCGGGGTGCTCGACGATCGCGCTGACCGCCTCACGGCCGCCGTAGACCACGTTGAAGACGCCATCCGGGAGGCCAGCCTCCTTCCACAGCTCCGCCTGGAGCTGGGTCGCGCCCGGGGTATGGCTCGACGGCTTCCAGACGAAGGTGTTCCCGCAGGCCAGGGCGATCGGGTAGATCCACATCGGGACCATCACCGGGAAGTTGAACGGCGTGATCGCGGCCGCGACCCCGAGCGGCCCGCGGAGCGTGAAGGCGTCGATCTTGGTGGCGACGTTGGGCGTGTTGAGACCAGCCAGGTGGACCGGCAGTCCGCACGCAAATTCAACCGTCTCGAGCCCGCGCAGGACCTCGCCCAGGGCGTCCGGGAACGTCTTGCCATGGTCGCGCGTGATCAGCGCGGCCAGCTCCTCGCGATGCTGCCAGACGAGCTCGCGGAAGGCGAAGAAGACCTGACTCCGAGCGATCAGCGGCGTGTCCCGCCAGGCCGGGAAGGCGGCCTTGGCGGCGGCGACCGCGGCGTCGACCTCGTTGGCGCCGCCGCGCGGGACGCGACCGATCACCTGGCCGGTGGCCGGGTTGAAGACCGGCCCGGTCTGCTCGGGGAGGACTTCGACCGGCCGGCCGTCGATCCAGTGGCTGAGGATGGGCAGCGTCGCCGGCTGCGCGAGTTCGATCGTCATGGCTCCGGTCTCCTTGTGTTGTTCGGGAGCGATGGGTTACGCGGCCCTGATGTCGGGATCGGGCAGGACCAGGTCGCGGATCGCGCCCTGGAGGTCGTGATAGGACTTGACGAACGCGCGCAGGGTTCGGGCGCTTGCCCCAAACCCCTCGAATTCGTCTGGTGTCATGCCATCCGGCTCATAGGCTCGCCGGAAGTCCGGGATCCGGTCGTACAGGTCGGCGATGAGGGTCGGGTCGACCGGTTCCTCCATTCGCGAGCGCGGAGCGATGCCGCTTGCGTTGAAGCGGACCTGCCAGGGGTAGGGGAGGGTCATGCTGACGTCGCCGCCGACCAGCTCCGTCCAGTGCAGGCGATGTCGGTACGCCGCGGCGAGCAATCGGGAGCGATAGCCGCGCTCGCGGAAGATCCCGTAGGCACGCTTGAACGCGGCCACACCCGCCCAGTTGGGAGCGTCCGGGTGGACGGCGAGGTCGTCCCGTTCCACGACGACCTTCATCCAGTCGTCCAGGCGCCCGATCATGATCGTGGCGATCGGGGCCATCGATGCGACGTCGAGCCCATCCGCGGCGCGCCGGTCCAGGCCGCGCTCGACGGCCTCGCCGACGGCGATCGCCTGCGGGACCGTGAAGCTGACGGTGCCGTTGATGTTGATACCGCGGAACGTCGCCTCCTCGATGGCGATCAGGCCCGACGCCGTGACGGGGAATTTGACCTGGATGTTCGGACCGAGGCTGGCGAACCGAGCGGCCTGCTCGACCATCCGGGCGGGATCACGATGGTTGGCCGGGTTCGTCTGGACCGACAGCCGGCCGAACCGGCCGCCTGCGCGGTCAAAGACTGGCTGGAGGATGGCGGCGCCCCGGGCGGCCATCTCCTCGACGATCGCCCACGTGAGCTCGACCTCGCTCCAGGTCGGATGTGCGGCCGCGAGCTCGTGGACGCGCGGGACCCAGTGGGCCTTCTCCTTCTTCATCACGTCGAGCACGATGCTCGGGTTGGAGGTGGCTCCGGTCGCGCCGCGCTCGACGGCATAGCGGAGTTCGTCGATCGCGCAGGAGTCGTTCCAGTACTGGGTCGGCGTCTCCTGCGTCATTCGCAGCAGGGGACTGTCGGTCGCGGTGATCGTCATCGGGCGTGGCCCTTCCACTCGATTGCTGGCCATGTTGGGGCACATAATCGATGATCGATGCCGCGACCGCAAGGGACATGTGGCCGGGTGGGGCAGTCCAGGCGGCCCTCGACCCTTGACACGGCGTGATCGGCGATGGACCTGGATGGATCTGAGGAAGGCGACCGCCCGGCAGAGGTGTTCCGGGACGGGTCGGACATGCCCTCTGAGCCGCCGAAGTGGGCTCGGTCGAACCCCGCACGGCGATGGTCGAAGACTCGCTTTGGGGCTTGACGGGGACCCATCGGGTTCCTATCTTATCGGTAATCGATTATCGAACATCAGGTCGCGACCGCTCGGCCCCCCCGCCCAGCATCGGGCGAGGACGCTCGCGATGACCCTGTCGTGCATCGGTGATCGGTCAGGAGTGCCCCAGGACTCCTGAGGAGCGCGGTCGACGACCAGAGGGGCTCGGTTGGACGGCAACGGATCGCAGCGGCTCGGCAATACCACGCTCCGCGATGACACCCCGCCCAGTACGGCGGGCAACGGCTGATGGAGTTCGTCACCCAGTCGCTCGTCATCGGCCTCACCGAGCAGGCTCCGCTGATCCTCGCCGCGATCGGCTTCGCCCTGCTGTACAAACTCACCGGCCTGATCAACGTGGCCTACTCGGAGACCATCACGCTCGGGGCCTACTTCGGGATGTGGCTCAACACGACGTACGGCCTCGATTTCTATACCGTCCTCATCCCCACCGGGCTGCTGGCCGGCGTCCTCAGCGTCGTCACGTACCTCGCCATCTTCCGGCCGGCCAAGCGTCGCAACGTCGGCGCGCTGGAGATGATCATCCTGTCCTTCGGGCTATCGATCTTCCTTCGGCACGGCCTGCAGTTCGTCTTCGGCTACCCGGTACGGTTCTACGACGTCCCGCCACCCGACACGATCATGGTCCTCGGCGTCGGTGTGACGTCCTTCCGTCTGCTCGCGGTCGCGAGCGTGGCCGTGCTCTCCCTGCTCCTCTGGGTCTTCATCCAGCGATCGAGGTACGGCCTGCAGATCCGGGCACTTGCCAACGACGAGGACCTGGCCCAGGTGAGCGGGATCCGGCCGCTCGCCGTCACGACGCTGATCTGGTTCATCGCCGGCGTCGCCGGCGGGCTGGCCGGCGCGTTCTACGGCGTCGGCTCGAACGTCTCGGCCCTGCTCGGATGGCGACAGTTCCTCCTCATCCTGATGGTGGCCCTCGTGGGCGGGAGCTGGGGGCTCGGCGGCGTCATCCTCGTCGGGGTGGGCACGGCCGTGGCGCTGGCCGCGATGGCGCTCCAGTTCGACCAGGCCATGTATGCGCAGCTGGTGCTGATCGTCGCCTTCGTCGTCGTCCTGAAGGTTCGCGGCACGCGGCTCACCGAGACGGCGAAGGTGTAGTCGGATGAACATCGACTGGATCGACGCCTTCCTGATCTCGGGGTTGTTCCAGGTCGCGATGGTGATCGGCCTCGCGCTGCTGCTCCACCTCCAGCTGGGCCTCGCCAGGATCGCCAACTTCGGCGTCGTCGGGTTCTGGGGCATCGGGATGTACGCCTTCGGCGTGCTGTACGTCAAGGTCGACTGGCCGTTCGGGGACCCATGGCAGTTCCTCGTCTGCGCCGCCGCTGCGACCTTCGTCGCCGGCGTGGCCGGGCTCCTCGTCGGGTGGCTGATCTCCGACCTGAACACCGACGGCGTGCTCGTGGGCACGCTCGGGTTCGCCACCGCCGTCCAGATCCTGGCGACCACCGAGGACGACCTCACGGGTGGTGCGCGCGGCATGGGAGGTCTCAACTTTCCGTTCGACATCGGTCGCGTGAAAGACAACGAGTTCCTGTGGCTGGTGATCATGGCCGCCGTCGTCGCCGCGATCCTCCTGTACGTCTGGCGGGTCCACCGCTCGCCCTACGGGCGCCTTCTGATCGCCGTGGGCGCCAACGAGCCGCTGGCCCGCAGCCTGGGGAAGTCGACGTTCCGGGCCAAGCTCTGGCTGTTCGCGGTCGGTTCGGCTGGGATGGGACTGCTCGGGGCGATGAACGGGGTGATGGTGCATTACCTCGACGTCGGCAACATCGGGGTCGGCGTCACCCTCGCCGCGATGGTGGGGCTGGTGTTGGGGGGCACGGCGCGCGTCTGGGGAGCGGTCGTGGGCGTCATCCTCACGGTCGGCCTCTTCGACATCCTGATCCAGTCCTACCTGCCGCTCCCCAGGGAGTGGTACAGCCAGGCGATCCCCGTGCTGCGCGAGGCCGCGTTCGGCCTGACGCTGATGCTCGTCCTGCTGTTCCGGCCGTTGGGCCTGCTCGGCGACATGCGGCGCGACAAGCTGATGAGCAAGATCCATGGTCGCTGACGTCGTCGGCGTCGTCGATGCCGTGGGTCTGAGCTGTCCCCGGATCCGCGTGCAGGGGGCCGTCAAGAGCTTCTCCGGCCGCGTCGTGGTGGACGTCGACGACCTCGTCCTGGGCGACCGGCCGATCCAGGGCCTCATCGGACCCAACGGCGCCGGCAAGACCACGTTGATGCGCATGATCATGCACTCGACCTCGCTCGACCGCGGCCGGATCTCGCTCCAGCCCGTGGCCGGCGGCGACGTGGTGCTCTCGAGCCTGCCTCCAAACCGGATGGCCCGCCACGGCGTCGTGAAGTCCAACCAGGTGATCATGGACTTCGACAAGCTGACCATCTGGGATTCGCTCCTGCTCGCCGTGGCCGAGGCCAGGTACGAGCAGCCCCAGCGGGTCCTCAGCGAGCGGACGGTCTTCGATCGGCACGAGGACGAGATCCGGCACTACCTGGACTACTTCGGGTTCGCCGACCCGGCGGCCTTCGCACTGTCGGCGGGAGAGAAGAAGCTCCTCGACATCGTCCGCTGCCTGCTCCTGCGGCCGACGTTCCTCCTGCTGGACGAGCCCACGGCCGGCCTTCCCCGCGAGCTGACCGAGAAGGTCATGACGGTGGTCAGGGACCTGGCCGCCGCCGGCACCTCGGTGGTGATCGTGGAACACGACCTCAACGTCATCTGGAGCCTCTGCGACGAGGTCCTGTTCATGGCCGAGGGCAGCGTCATCCTGCGAGGCGACCCGCAGTCGATCCGCGAGAACAGGACCGTCGTCGAGAAGTACCTGGGCGAAGGCCATGTCTGAGAAGGCCGCCCCTGTCTCCCTCGAGGTCGAAGGCCTTCGCAGCGGCTATCACGGCGTCACCGTGCTCAAGGGGCTGGACTTCGCCGTCGGCGACGAGATCTTCGCCGTGCTGGGGGCCAACGGTGCGGGGAAGACCACCCTGCTGGCGACCTTGGCGCGCCTCATCCCCCTCATGGCGGGGACGATCAGGTTCCAGGGCGAGGACGTGTCCACGCTGCCCCCGTACGAGACCGCCGGCCGGGGGGTCGGCTATGTGCCCCAGGAGAAGGGCACCTTCCCCGACCTCACCGTCCTCGAGAACCTCCGCATCGGGGGGATGATCGGCGACCGCTCGCGCGACGAGCGGATGGCCGAGGTGTTCGAGCTGTTCCCGGATCTGCGTGGCCTCCAGGCACAGCCGGCGGGGACCCTGAGCGGCGGCGAGTCACGCATGGTGGCCTGCGGACGGGCCCTCATGCAGGACCCCAGGGTGCTGCTCCTCGACGAACCTACGGCCGGCCTCTCCCCGCTCTACGTCGACATGTTCTTCGACAAGATCAGGGAGATCCACAAGACCAGGGGCGTTGCCATCGTCCTCGCCGAGCAGAACGCGACGAAGGCGCTCCAGGTCGCCAACCGGGTGATGGTGTTGAGCCTCGGCGAAGCGTTCGCCGTGATGGACGCCGCCGAGCTGACGACCCAACAGCTGAAGGAGGGCTACCGGATCTGACGACCCACGCTTTGGGGCAGAACAGAGGAGGAGAGACGGAATGAGAATCGGTAGATTCATGCCGGGCCGCATCATGGTCGTGATCATGTCGCTCGCCCTGCTCGTCACCGCCTGCACCAGCAGCGGAGCCACCACGGCGCCCGGAGCGACGGCGGAAGCCACGACCGCCGCGTCGGCGGCGGCCGGCGCCAGCGCAACGGCGCCCGCCTCGACCGAGCCGGTGGTGGTCTGCGAGCTCGCCTACTACACCGGCTCGTTCGCGGACTACGGGAAGTCGCTCACCAACGATGTGCGCTTCCCGATCGAGGAGGTCATCGACAAGGACCCGCCGCTCGGACGCACCTGGAATCTGGTCTCCGAGGACATCGGGGATGACCATGAAGGCCAGGCGGCCAAGATCTGCGTCGAGCAGCACCATGCAGAGGTCCTGGTGAGCATCGCTCACCAGTACCGGACCTACCGTGATTACATGATGGAGTACTGGCAGGAGAACGATTCCCCGATCGGGCCGTCGGTCCACGGCGGCGCCATCCCCGGCAACCTCGGAGGCAAGGCCGCCGAGCCGATCTTCCGGGCGCAGGGCCTGGACCAGGCCCTGGGCACATACGGGAGCCTGTACGCGGAGACGATCGGCGCCAAGAACATCGTGATCTTCGCCACCCAGGTCGAGGGCTTCCAGCTGGCGGCCGACGCGGCCGAGAAGGCTGCCAAGATCCTGGGCCTCAACGTGATGGACCGCCTCGACGTCCCGGCCCAACAGCCCTCCTACCGGGCCGAGGCCCAGAAGATCTTCGACCTGAAGCCCGATGCCGTCATCGTCCAGGCGGGATCCACGGAATCCGCCACGCTGATCAAGGCGGCGGCCGAGGCAGGCCTGTCGCTCACCTGGATCGGTGAGACCGGGTGGAGCGAGGCGCAGTTCATTGGAACGCTGGGCACTGATCCAATCGCCTCGCAGAAGGCGATCGGCTTCCCCTCGTTCGCACCCAACAAGTCAACCGCGGCGTGGGCCTTCTTCCAGCCGCTGTGGGACGCACAGACCGACGTGGCCTATGACGCCACGAACCAGTACGCATTCTCGACGTATGACCTCCTGGTCCAGACGGCCCTGGCCGTCGAGGCCGCGGGTTCGTACAAGGCGAGTGCCTGGGCGCCGGCCATGTTCAAGGTCGGCGACCCGCCGGGAGACGTTTGCTACACCTACGCCGACTGCCTGAAGCTGATCCGCGACGGCAAGGACATCGACTACGAAGGCGTCACCGGCCCCGGGACGTACACCCAGGGCGGCGTCAACGCCGTCACCCCGGCGTACATTCCGTTCAAGGCGGACGGAACGGCCGGCGAGGCGGTGCTCCTCGATGCCCAGAAGGGGCTGATGCTTCTCGAGCAGATCGTGACCTATGCGAAGTGCGACCCCGAGAACCCGCCCAACAAGTGTGAGTGGTAGCGGTTGGGAGCCCGTCTGACACCGGCCGAAGGGGGTCCTCGCGCCATCAGGCAGAGGACCCCAGTCTCGATCATCGCTGCCCCGGGGTGCCTGGCCGGCGCCCCGGGCAACCGAAGCGAAGCCACGCGGCACGGCCGTCAGGTGACACAAGGGTGTCCGACGCCATACGACGAAGGTACCTAGGAGGAAAGCACCGATGCCCCTCAAGGAAGAGGTCCTAGACCAGTTCCTCGGTGACGAGGCGTTCCCCGTCGAATGGTCGTCGGACACGGAGAAGCTGCTGTTCTGGGTCTACGACGACCTGCACTGTCCGCATCCACTCAGCCCGATGTACGAGGACATCGGTGGCTGGTGGCTGTCGTGCGACCACATGTTCCGTCGCTTCGGCACGCCGTTCGCGACCGACTGGATCGCCAAGAACGTCAACGGTTATCTGTATACCGCAGCGATCCCGGCCGAGGCCGGCCTGAAGGTCGTCGCCCAGGAATACGGCTACGCGATCAACCCGGTCGTCCCGGAGGACCCCGAGTACGCGGCCAAGATCGGCACCTACCTCGGTGCAGTCCTGCCGACCTACGGGCTCCAGTTCGTGGACTGGTGGCGTGACCGGCTGGTGCCCGAGATGGACCGCAACTTCGCCTACCTCGAAGGCATGCTCGACAAGGAGGACCAGCTCAACCTGATGGAGCTGGCCTGCCTGCTCGAGGACGCCATCGACATCCACGATCGGCACTGGAAGATCCACTGGATGCTCAACTTCGCCCAGCTGTCCGCGACCCTCAACCTGCGGGCGGTCATGGAGAAGACCCACGGCAAGATCAACGAGCAGCTCCTCGGCCGCCTCCAGAACTCCGCCAAGGATCGCAACTGGGACTCGATCCAGGCCCTCTGGAAGATGAAGGAAGAGGCCAAGGCGGATCCCGACCTTGCCGCCATCTTCAAGGCCGACACGGCCGGCGAGATCATCGTCGCCCTCAAGGCCAGCGAACGCGGCAGGCGGTTCATCGCTGAGCGCGTCGTGCCCTATCAGAAGGAGTACGGCTGGCACGCCGTGTGGAGCCACGAGTTCATCTTCCCGACCGTTCGCGAGCAGATGGAGCCGGTCATCGAGCTGGTCCGCGGCTACATCGAGACGAACTACGACTATCCGAAGACGATCGCCGCGCTGGCCGCCGACATCGCCGCCGCCGCGAAGGAGATCCTGCAAGGCCTCGAGGGCGAGGCGCTCGACGAGATGCGCGCCGCCAACGAGATCAACCTCAGGATGGCCCCGCTGACCCCGGACCATCACTTCTACATCGACCAGGGCGCCAACGCCCACGTCCGGCTCGTGCTCGTGGCGATCGGCCGAAAGCTCGTCGCCTCCGGCCACCTCGACGCCCCGGACGACGTCGTCTACTTCAAGTACAACGAGCTCCGCGTGTTCATGGGCAACCCGGACGGCATGGATGGCCGGGCGCTCGTGGCGGAGCGCAAGGCCGCGCGCCAGCGGGCCTACGGCTTCCGGCCCAAGGAGTGGGTCGGGACGGTCACGGCCACCCAGCTCGCGTTCCCGTACCTGAACCTGTGGGGCTTCCCCGACAAGTTCTATCGCAAGGCTTCGACGGTCGCCGGACAGATCAACGGGATCGGCGCCTCGCCGGGAGTCGTCGAGGGCATCGCCCGGGTCGTCCTCCGCGAGGAGCAGTTCGACGACGTGCGGGCAGGGGACGTCCTGGTCTGCCAGATGACGAACCCGGCCTGGGTCGTCCTGTTCACCAAGATCGTCGGCCTGGTCACCGACGCCGGCGGCACGGTCTCGCATCCCGCGGTCCTGTCGCGGGAGTTCGGGATCCCTGCCGTGGTCGGCACGTCCGTGGCCACCGAGCAGATCAAGAACGGCGACCGCATCCGGATCGATGGGACGAGCGGTGTGGTCGAGATCCTCGTCGCGGCTCCCACCCTGGCTGCCGTCGGCTTCAAGGACTGACCCAACGGCCATGAACACCCAAGCCACGATCTCGCGCAGCGTGCTCAGCGACCAGGTCAAGGACCGCCTCCTCCAGGCGATCCTGGACGGCCGCTACCCGCCGGGAGCCCGGATCGTCGAGACCCGGGTCGCCCGGGAGCTCGGAACGAGCCAGGCGCCCGTCCGGGAGGCGCTGCGCGACCTCGAGGCGCTCGGGGTCGTCGAGACCACCGCATTTCGGGGAGCTCGCGTCCGCCGCCCGTCGACGGCCGAGCTCCTCGAGGCCTTCGTCATTCGGGCGGAGCTCGAATCGCTGGCCGCCACGCTGGCGATCCCAAAGCTCACCGATGCGGACATCGACGAGCTCGACGGCTACGTGACCGAGATGCAGCGGGCGGCCGGCGTCGGCGACACCCATGCCGAGGCCACAGCCGACGCCGCGTTCCACGGCCGGGTCGTCGAGATGGCCGGCAATTCCACCCTGCTCCGCGTGTGGCGCACGCTCGAGCCATTCTCGCGGACCTACATCACGATCGTCGCGCCCGGGGCGGATCGTCGCCAGATCGCCGACCAGCATCTCCCGGTGCTCGACGCGCTCCGCCGGAGGTCCACCGAACTGGCCGTCGACGTGCTCCACCAGCATTTCGCCAACGCCGCGGCCATGCTCGCCCGGCTTTGGGGCGACACGGGGCCCTCGGTCAAGGCGGACGAACCGGACGACGGCCCTGCGTTGATCGAGCGATCGGCCTGACAGCGCAACGATCACGAGCGAAAGGACGAGATGAGCGACCCGTTGCAGCTTTCGGAGGAGATGTCGGCCGGAGCCGCCCGCCTGCGGGTGGACGTCTACGGCGGTGAGCCGCGCGAGCACGTCCTCGACGACCTGAACTTCCTCAACTACCGGCTCGCCGACGTCAACATCTCGCCCGAGGTGACGCTGGCCGCGCCGGACATCACCTGGCGGCAGGGCGGCGACAAGGCGATCTCGTACGACGGGCACGCCATGACGTTCACCGGACCGTGGCCGGCCGGACCCATCCAGAAGGTGGTCGTCGCGATGCTCGCCCTGCGGATGGAAGCGGTCGGCCTCCATCCGTTCCATGCCTCGGCGGTCCGCTATCGTGGCCGGACCGTGATGTTCCTCGGCGGCGAATCCAACCACGGCAAGTCGATGGGCCAGATCGAGGCCTGCCGGCGTGGCGCCCAGCTCGTCTCGACCGAGACGACCGTGGTCGATGAGGCGGGGCAGGCGGTCAAGGGCTCGAAGTCGGTCTTCCTCAAGAAGCGCACGGAGGGAACCGAGCGCGCCGACAAGGCGGCGCCCGAGCGCGGTGTCCAGAAGTTCTTCGGCGACATGCCGACCTGGGACCAGTACGACGAGCCGTCCACCGTCGACGTCGTCGTCGTGCCCGCGATCGACGGCAACTTCGATCCGAGCCTGGCCGAGATGATCCCCTTCGAACGCCAGTTCCAGACGCTCCATTCGCTCCAGAACTACTTCCTGCTCAACGAGCTGCTGGCGCCGGGTTTCCCGATGCCCATCGTCGACAGCGAGGCGCTTCGCCACGAGCGGGCCGGGTTCGTCGCCCGGTTCTCCGACCGCCCGTACTACTTCGTCCGTGCAGCCACCCCGCAGGTGCTGATGGACGAGGTCGACCGGATCCTCTGAGGCGGGGCGGGATTGATGCAGCCATTCACCTACGCCCGACCGGCGACCGTGGCCGAGGCCGTGGCCCTGCTCGAGGAGCACGGGCCCGATGCCCGCGTCCTCGCCGGGGGAACCGATCTCATCATTCGCCTGCGCGACGGGTCGGCTCGCCCGACCGTCGTCGTCGACGTCAAGCGGATCGCCGAGCTCGATCCCGCGATCCGAGCGGTGGACGGGCACCTCCGCATCGGCGCGACGACGGTGATGACCGACATCGTCGCCGACGAGCGGGCGCAGCGGCTGTTTCCGGCGCTGGTCGAGGCGGCAGCGGTCGTCGGGTCCGTCCAGATCCGCAACCGGGCGACCCTGGCCGGGAACCTGTGCAACGCGTCACCGGCGGCCGACACCGCCCCTGCGCTGCTCGTGTACGGCGCCTCGATCGTGGCCGTCGGGCCGTCCGGCAAGCGGCGCATCCCGCTCACCGAGTTCTTCGTGCGATCGGGACAGACGACCCTCGCCCGGGGCGAGCTCGTGACCGCCATCGACCTGCCGCTGCCCGAGCGCCCGACGGGTTCGGCCCACGAACGCCGGACGAGACGTCGCGGACACGACCTCGCATCGGTGACGCTGGCCGTGGCGATCGACGACACCGGGCTGACGCGACTGGCGTACGGCAGTGTCGGTCCGCGGCCGGTCCTCGTCGTCGACGACAGCGGCGTGCTCGCCGACCGTGACGCGACCGATGCCGCCAGGACGGCTGTCCTCGAGCGACTGCTGGCGGACGCCAGCCCATCGCCGCGCTCGATGCGGGCCGGTCCCGAGTACCGGCTGGCCATGCTCCGCGTGCTCGCCGTCCGCGCCGTGCGCACGGCGCTCGACCGCCTCGCCAGGACGGAATGACGCCGTGACGACGACGGTACCCATCGAGATGACCGTGAACGGGCGATCGCGCACGCTCGACGTCGCGACGAACCACACCCTGCTCGACGTCCTGCGGGACGAGCTCGGCCTGACCGGTACGAAGGAATGCTGCCTCGTGGGCGAGTGCGGCGCCTGCACCGTGAGCGTCGACGGCCGGATCGTCGACTCGTGCCTCGTGCTCGCGGTCGAGGCCGATGGCGCCGCGGTCACCACGATCGAAGGGCTCGCGGTCGACGGCCGGATGAGCCCCCTGCAGGCGGCGTTCCTCGACAAGGGCGCCGTCCAGTGCGGCTACTGCATCCCCGGGCAGGTCATGGCCGCCCACGACCTCCTCGAGCGCGTCGAGCACCCGACCGTCGAGCAGATCCAGGAGGGCCTGGCCGGCAACCTCTGCCGGTGCGGCTGCTATGAACAGATCACCGAGGCGGTCCTCGCGACCGCCGAGGCGGCGGACCGATGAACGCGACACGGATCGGCGAGTCGCCACGCCGTGTCGGCGGCCAGGACCGGGTCACGGGACTCCAGCGCTACGTCGCCGACATCCATCTTCCGGAAGAGCTCCATGCCAGCCTCGTGACCGTGCCCTGCGCCCGGGCCCGCATCCTGTCGATCGACACCAGCGCCGCCATGCAGGTGCCCGGTGTCCGGCTGATCGTGTCCGCGGCGGATCTGCCCCAGCCGACACCGCGGTTCGGACCGCAATTCCAGGATCGGCCGGTCATCGCGGTCGACGAGACGAAGTACCACGGCGAGCCGGTCGCTGCCGTGGCAGCCGAAAGCCGGGACGCCGCTGTGGAGGCGGCTCGCCTCGTCCGGGTGGACTACGAGGAGCTCCCGGCGGTCTTCACCATCGCCGCCGCGCTCGATCCCGAGGCCCCGCTCGTTCGGGACCCCGCCCAACGGCCCAACGATCCGCTCGCCACGACCAACGTCCTGCGCGAGCATCGCGTCGGGTGGGGCGACGTCGAGACGGCGACCGCCGACCTGGTCGTCGACGAGCGCTATTCGTTCCCGATGGTCACCCACTTCGCGATCGAGCCGCACGCGTTCATGGCCGCCCCGGACGGGGACGGGATCGCCGTGTGGAGCTCGATCCAGCATCCGAACTGGCTGCAGAAGATCATCGCCAACCTGCTCGGCCTGCCACTCGCCAAGGTCCGCATCCATGCCCCGGATCCGGGCGGCGGCTTCGGGGGCAAGCAGCATGCGAAGTACGAGCCGCTCGTGGCGTTGATGGCCGCCAAGGCCGGCCGTCCCGTGCGCCTCGTCCTGTCGCTCGAGGAGACGTTCCAGGCCGTTCGGCGCACCGCCGCCGAGGTGCGTGTCAGGACCGGCCTCCGCTCGGACGGCACGCTCGTCTTCGAGGATGTCACCGCCGACTACCTGATCGGCGCCTATGCCGACATCGCCGATCGGGTCGTCGGCAAGGGCAGCTACCCGGCCTGCGGGCCCTATCGCGTGCCCGCCGCGCGGGTCAGCGCCCGGAGCATCCTGTCCCATACCGTGCCCTCGACGGCGTTCCGAGGGTTCGGAAACCCGCAGGTCAACTGGGCCGTGGAATCGAACCTCAATGAGGCCGCCCGGCGGCTCGGGATCGACCCGCTCGAGCTCAGGCTCCGCAACCTCGCCGGCAGGGGTGACGCGTTCATCCCCTTCGACACGCCAGCCGACGGCGATTGGCAGCAGACGCTGCGCCGCGCGGCCGAGCTGATCGGCTGGAGCACCCCGCCCGCGCCCGGCCGCGGCCGCGGGATCGCCCTCGGGATCAAGTCCGGGCCGACGACCGGCCTGTCGTACTCGACGGTGCGCCTCCTCGCCGACGGCAGCGTCATCGTCTACGCGGGCACCTCGGACATGGGCCAGGGGGCGCGCACGGTCTTCGCCCAGATCGCGGGGGACGAGCTCGGCGCGCCGCTCGACTGGGTCACGATCGTCATGGGCGACACGGCCGTCGTCCCCTACGACCAGCAGACGTCGGCCAGCCGATCGACCGTGCTGATGGGCAACGCCGTCCTCGCCGCCTGCCGCGACATTCAGGCCCAGGTGCGGGCCATGGCCGCCCGGCTGCACGGGATCGACGAGGCGTCGATCACGGTCGAGCGCGGCGTCGTCCACCTGCCCGACCACGCGCTTCCCATCCTTGACGTGCTCAAGCCCGGCCTCGGACGGTTGGGCGGGGAGCTGATCGGCAACGGCGAGATGCGCAAGGAAGACGAGCCCGGCCATCCGCTCGGTGGGAGCGCCGCCTTCTTCGAGTTCAATTGCACCGCGGTCGAGGCCGAGGTCGACGAGGAGACTGGCGACGTCACGATCATCCGCCACGTGACCGTGTCGGACGTCGGGAGGTCGATCAATCCACTCCAGGTCCGGATGCAGGACGAGGGCGCCGCCATCCAGGGGATCGGCCACACGCTCATGGAGCACTACATCTTCGACGACTCGGGCAGGATCCGGAACCTGGGTGCGATCGACTATCGGATCCCCACGAGCATGGACCTGCCACTCGAGATGATCAGCGCGACGGTCGAGAACGGCGATGGTCCCGGCCCATACGGGTCGAAGGGCATGAGCGAGGGCGCCCTGCTGTGCGTCGCTCCGGCCGTGGCCGCGGCGGTTTGCGACGCGACCGGCGTGATCGTTCGCGACCTGCCGTTGACGCCAGAACGTGTCTGGCGGGCGCTCCGGGAGCGGGATGTGCGCGCCCTGGCGGAGGCCGGACGATGACCACTGCGGACGAGACGCGCCCGGCGAACCCGGAGATCGGACGCGTCGCCGGCCTGCCGGCCGAGCAGCTCGTGCGAGCCGCCGGACTGGTCCGACAGGGGAAGACGTACTCGCTGGCGGCGACCCGCTTCCCGGGCATGCCGCTCTTCCCCGGTCATCCGCCGTTCCAGGTCCTCAACTACCGGACCCCGCGCGGGATCCGGGTGACGGGGGCCCAGCCCTGGGGCGCGGTCAACGACGCCGGGCTCGGCTACATGGCCGAGTACCTCATGGCGACCACGCATTCGGGCGCGCACATGGATGCGCTCGCCCATATGACCGTCGGCGACGACATGCACTGGTACGGCGGCGGGACCGCCGACGAGCACCTGACCGACTTCGGACCGACCCATGGCGACGCCTCGAAGATGCCGCCCTTCTTCACCCGCGGCGTCCTGCTGGACGCGCCCGGCTATCGAGGTGTGGACTGCCTGCCGAAGGGCGAGCCAATCGACGCGGGGGAGCTCGAGGCGATCTGCACAGCGCAGGGCGTCACGGTCGAGCCGTGGGACGTCGTCGTCATCCGGACCGGCTACATGGGCCTGTGGCCCGACACCGAGCGGATGGCCGCCCACAGGACCGCCGGCCCGGACATCTCGGCGGCCCGCTGGCTGCTCGAGCGTGGCGTGATCGCCACCGGGACCGACACCGAGACCTACGAGGTCCAGCCCGCGCCGGATCCGGGGCCGACCGGCAATCCCCAGCCCGTCCACACCCTGCTGCTCATCGAGCACGGCATCTACCTGATGGAGAGCCTCGACCTCGAGGAGCTGGCTCGCGAGCGCATTCACGAATTCCTGTTCGTCGCGTTGCCGCTGAAGATCCGGGGCGCCACCGCTTCGATGATCGATCCCATCGCCGTCATCTAGGAGGAGGCCCACCATGTCCGTCGTCGCCCCGGCACTCGAGCCGATCGCCGCTGTGCCGTCCACGATGGACGCGCTCGTCGTCCTGGAGCCGAACCGCTTCGAGATCCAGGAAGTGCCGGTTCCGGTGCCGGGCCGGAACGAGGTCCTCTGCCGGGTCCGCGCCGTGTCGATCTGTGGCACGGACGTGCACCTCGTCCGGGGCGACTATCCGGGCTTCTGGCCACCCGCCTTCCCGTTCATCCCGGGCCACGAGTGGGCGGGCGAGATCGTGGCGCTGGGACCCGGGGCCGACGGGTACGGCTGGGCGATCGGGGACCGGGTGGCGGGCACCTCGCACGATGCCTGCGGCGTCTGCCAGAAGTGCGTCGAGGGCCGCTACAACCTGTGCGAGAACTATGGCGTGCCCGGACTCCACAAGCAGTACGGCCACAACGTCCAGGGAGCCGACGCGACGTACGTCGTGCAGGGCATCAAGACGATCTTCCGGCTGCCGGACAGCCTCTCCTTCGCCGAGGGCGCGGTGATCGATCCGGCCTCGATCGCGCTGCATGTCGCCAATCGCGGCGGGGTCCGGCCGGGCGACACGGTTGCCATCACCGGCGCCGGGGCCATCGGCCTGCTCTCAGCCGATGCGGCGCTCGTTCGCGGTGCGGCCCGGGTGGTCCTCGTCGAGCGGATCCCGGGCCGACTGGCCAAGGCCGCCGAGCTCGGGTTCGAGACCGTCGACAGCGGGTCGGGCGATCCGGTCGCGGCCGTCCGGGCGCTCACCGGCGGCCTCGGTGTGGACGTCGTCCTCGAGTGCGCCGGCGTCCCGGCCACCGTCGCCATGGCGATCGGCATGCTCCGCCGCGGTGGCCGCTGCGCGGCCGTCGGCATTCCGACGGTCGGCATCGAGATCGACATGCAGCGGCTCGTCCTCGACGAGCTCGAGCTGGTCGGATGCCGCGCCACGGCCGGCGAGATGCGTCACGTCATGCCGCTCGTGGAGCAGGGCCGGATACGAATCCGCGACGTGATGACCCATCAGTTCGCCCTGGCCGAGTACGGGCAGGCGCTTGCCACCTTCAACGACCCCGCGAGCGGGGCGATCAAGATCATCGTCGCGCCCTGAGCCGCGGGTGGTCGCCGGCAGGCGACCACCTGCGGCTCGGCGCACTGGAGAAACTCGTCACGTGAGCTACGTCTACGATTGCGACCAGCGCCCCGACTTGCCCTTCGCCGACGTGAAGCGGCTGCTGGGTGGCAAGGCCGCCAACCTGGCGGTCATGGCGGGCGACCTCGGTCTTCCCGTCCCGCCGGCGTTCACGATCACGACCGCGGCCTGCATGGAGTACCTCGCCGACGGCTGGCCGAACGGCCTGGATGCCGAGCTCCGCCAGCACATGACCCGGATCGAGCGGCTCGTCGGCGAGTCGTTCGGCGGTCCGGGGACGCCGCTCCTGGTCAGCGTCCGATCTGGCGCCCCGGTCTCGATGCCCGGCATGATGGACACGATCCTCAACCTGGGCCTGACCGACGCGACGACGGCCGGGCTGGCCGCCTCGTCCGGCAGCGAGAAGTTCGCCAGGAACTGCCGACAGCGCTTCGGCGCGATGTTCCGGGACGTCGTTGGCGTCGAGGACGTCCCGGACGATCCCTGGGCTCAGCTCCGGATGGCGGTCGAAGCCGTGTTCCGTTCGTGGAACAGCGACCGAGCGCGCACCTACCGTGCCCGCGAAGGGATCGCCGACGATCTCGGCACCGCGGTCACGGTCCAGGCGATGGTCTTTGGCAATCGCAGCGTCGACTCGGGGACCGGCGTCCTGTTCACGCGCAACCCGGCGACGGGCGAGCCGGTCCTGTACGGCGATGTCATGTTCAACGCCCAGGGCGAGGACGTCGTCGCCGGCACGCATCGGACGGAGCCCATCGCGGTCCTCGACCGGCGGATGCCGGAGATCGGTCGCGAGCTCCGCGAATATGCGACCCGCCTGGAGCGCCAGTATCGGGACCTCTGTGACATCGAGTTCACGATCGAGCACGGCAAGCTCTGGATGCTCCAATGCCGGGTCGGGAAGCGCAGCCCTCAAGCCGCCCTCCGGATCGCGCTGGAGATGGCCGAGGAACCGGATTTCCCGCTGACCCGTGAGGAGGCCGTCCGCCGGGTCCTGGGCATCCTGCCGAACCCGCCGAAGGTGGCGACCGAGCGCGACCGCGACATCCCGGTGCTGGCGACGGGCCTGCCGGCCTCGCCCGGGCTGGCGTCCGGCGAGATCGCCACGTCACCCGAGGCGGCCGTGGCGGCGGCCGACGCCGGGCGGGCCGTCCTGCTGATCCGGGCGGAGACCTCCCCGGACGACGTCCACGGGATGGCTCGATCGGTCGGGATCCTCACCTCCAGTGGCGGCCTGGCCAGCCATGCCGCGGTGGTCGCCCGCGGTTGGGGGATCCCGGCCGTCGTGGGAGCCACCGCGGTTCGCGTCGGCGACGGGGTCGTCACGATCGGCGAGCGGACGTTCCAAACCGGCGACACGATCACGATCGACGGCGGCAGCGGCGAGGTGTTCGCCGGCGCCATCGAGGGCGCGAGCGTCGTCGTTCCCGAAGCGACCATCCTCCTGGGCTGGGCCATTGAGCTGGGCATCCGGATCGGCGATGCGACGCCGGCGGCCGTGGGCGCCGTCCCCGGTGCGCTTCCTGCCGCGACCCGGCCGTCCGCAGGCGTCACCGCCGATGAGGTGGTGCGGATGCTCGCGGTGAAGGGCTATGCGACCCCGGAGTCGGCCGCGGCGGCTCTGCTCTCGACGGCCGAAGAGCTGAGCGCCGTGCTGGACCGGCTCGTGGCGGACGGACTTGTCGAGCTCGCGGCCGGGTCATTCCGGCTCACCGCCGACGGCAAGGCCATCGGGCGCGAGCGGATCGCGGCCGACGCGGCGCGCTGGGGCGAGGACACTGCGCGCGCCGCGCTTGACGCCTTCCTGGCCTTCGACCACCGGATGAAGCAGACCGTGACCGCATGGCAGATGCGCGAGGTCGACGGGGCGCAGACCTTCAACGACCATTCGGACTCCACCTACGATGCCCGGGTGCTCGCCGACCTCGGTGCGCTCCATGCTGATGCATCGGCCTGGTCACGCCAGCTCGAAGCGGGGCTCCCGCGCCTTGCGCTCTACCGCGAGCGGCTGGAACGCGCGGCGACGGCGGCGAGCGCCGACCAGCGCTACGTCGCGTCGCCCCGGGTCGACAGCTACCACGGGATCTGGTTCGAGCTCCACGAGGAGCTGATCCTCCTCGCCGGCCGCAGCCGGGCGGACGAAGTCGCTGCCGGCCGGGCCTGATGGCCGCGGGGCTGACCGGCCGCCGGGTTATCGTGACCGGGGCGTCGAGCGGGCTCGGGGCCGGCACCGTGCGCCTGCTGGCCGAGCGGGGCGCCCACGTCCTGGCGGCGGCCCGCCGGATGGACCGCCTGACGCGGCTGGTCGCCGAGCTCGGGGACGCCCCCGGCCAGGTGGTGGCATGCCGGGCCGATGTGACCTGCGACGCGGACGTGCGGGCGATGGTGGCGGTCGCCGTCGACGCGTTCGGTGGACTCGACGTCCTCGTCAACAACGCCGGGAGCGAGGTCCAGGCGCCCATCGACGTGCTGGCGGACGGGGACTTCGAGGGCATGTTCCGGGCCAATGTCAC
The DNA here is from genome assembly GCA_041491485.1 of Candidatus Limnocylindria bacterium. Classification (GTDB taxonomy): domain Bacteria; phylum Chloroflexota; class Limnocylindria; order Limnocylindrales; family CSP1-4; genus SPCO01. The sequence continues at coordinate 12,207 of JBGPVC010000012.1, read as the reverse complement.
GAGTGTCTTCCTGTGCACCCGGGCGGCCCTTCCGGAGCTCCGCCGGAGCCGCGGCGCCATCGTCAACGTGGGATCCACGGTGGTCTCCCGGCCCCCGCGTGGACGCTTCGGGTACGTGGCCAGCAAGGGCGCGGTCGAGGCGATGAGCCGCGCGCTCGCGCTCGATCTCGGCCGTGACGGGATCCGGGTCAACACCATCCGGCCGGGGATCATCCCATCCGAGCTGCGCGGGCTGACCGAGGAGGCGGAGCGGGCCAGGTTCGCGAGCGGGACCACCTTCGGCAAGCAGGCCCTGTCCTCGGTCGGCGACGCGCACGACGTGGCCGAGGCGATCGCCTGGCTGTGCGCTGACGGTGGTCGCTGGGTGACCGGCGCCGTGATCGACGTCGACGGCGGCTACGTCCTGGGTGCAGCCGATGTCCTCTGAAGGAGCCCCGCTGGACCCGCCGACGACGACGGACAGGATCCCGCTCTGGCTGGCGAGCTCGATCACGGTGGTGGTGAGCCTCCCGTTCGGGTTGTGGCTCGGGGACTACAACCTGCCGCTGTGGGTCGCCTTCATCGTCTGGGCCGAGTACTTCCAGCTCGGCGCGCGGCCGGCGGTGCTGCGCACGATCATCCCGGCCTACCTCATCGGGGTCGTCGGCGCGACGTCGATCACGACCGGGAATGCGCTGCTCGAGCGCCTAATCCCCGACGCCACGATCGTCAGCCGCGGCGACGTGGCCGCGTTCGTCTCGTTCTTCGCCGGGTTCTGCATCCTGATCTACGCGATGCGCTGGATGGGCCCGACACGGACCGGCACGCTGCCGTTCTTCAACGGCATCTCGATGACGCTCGGCGTCCTGTTCACCGGCGCGTTCGAGTCGGCCGTCGGTCCGGAGACCGATGCCGCGCTGCTGCCGCTGGTCGCCGGCGTCGGCGCCGCGCTGGCCGGCCTCCTCGGCGCGGCCCTTGGCTGGTTCAACGTCGCGATCATGTTCACCCGTCGCGCACCCGGCCCGGCGCTCGACCGGCGGCACCTCACGGTCTGAACGGGCGCTCCCGTCGCGAGCGGGACGGGCGGCCTCAGGGCAAGACGAAGATCTTGATCGCTCCGCCGGCCCGGTCGTTGAAGGTCGCCAGCGTGTCCGCGGAGTCGGGGGGGCGACATTGGCCGCGCGGAGTCGAGCCGCGGCAAACGTGCGATCAGCCCTACTGGGTGGCGGTCAGTCCACCATCAATTCCGAGGATCTGGCCGGTCACGAATGACGAGGCATCGGAGCAGAAGAAGAGGGCCGGCCCGGTCAGGTCGTCCGTTCCGCCGACTCGACCCAACGGGATCCGGCTGACGACGGACGCCTTGAAGGCCGGGTCGCCGAGCAGCATCGCAACCTGTGGCGTGTCCACGAAGGTCGGAGCGATCGCATTGACGGTGATGCCATGCTTCGCCCACTCCGTCGCCCATTGGCGCGTCAGCGAGCTGATGGCGCCCTTGGCCGCAACGTAGGCTGAGTAGCCCGCGTTGATCCCCAGCGTCGCGCGGACCGAGCTGATGTTGAGGACGCGCCCGCCCCGTCCGCCGGCGATCATCGCCTTGGCCGCCGCCTGGCTCACGACCAACGTGCTCCGGACGTTGAGCTCGTAGATCCAATCCCATGCATTCCGTGGATAGGCTTCCGCGTCGTACAGGACCTTGCCGGCACCACCGCCCACCGCGTTGACGAGGATGTCGAGGCGCCCGAACCGATCGACGGTCGCGGCGACGACCCGCCCAGCCTCGGACTCGTCTGTGATGTCCGCGGCGAGCGCGAGGGTGCCTCCGCCGAGGGCGCGGAGCTGCTCCGCCGAGGCCTCCGTCCGTTCCTCGGACTGGTCGACGATCGCCACGTTCGCGCCCGCGTCCGCCAGGGCCACGGCCAGGGCCGATCCGATCGCGCCCCCGCCACCGGCCACCAGGGCGGTGCGGCCATCGAGTCGGAAGAGATCAAGCTCGCTCATGCGCCCTGCCTCTGTGTCGGATATCATCGATTATCGAGGATACGCGCCAGGGGCTGTCGGGTCAATCGGTCGTCGTGCCGACGTCGGGGCCGGGTCGCCTCGGCCGGCATGCTACACTCCCGCCTTCGCGGCGAGGACCGAGAGGAGTAGCGTCCGGGAACGGCCACGGAGCGAGCGCGGGAGGGTGCGAGCCGCGCGGGCAGGCCGGCGTGAAGGTCGCTTGGGAGCCGCGCGGGTGACGCCCGGTAGCGCGTCGAGAGGGCGCCGGATCAATCGCGTCGGGATGACCGACACGGCCCGGTCGCCGAACCAGCAGGTGGTACCACGACCCGTTCGTCCGCTGGACGAGCGGGTCATGTGATTCCAGGGGAGACGATGCGAGACCTACCGAAGGCCTACACACCACGCGACGTCGAAGGCGCGATCTACGAGCGCTGGCTGGCGGCGGACGTGTTCGCCCCTGACGGTGCCGGCTCCACGGCGGACCCGGACCTCCCGCCGTTCACGATCATCCAGCCACCGCCCAACGTGACCGGGTCGCTCCACCTGGGCCACGCCCAGCGGACCGCCGTCGAGGACCTGATGATCCGGCACGCGCGGATGCGCGGCCATCGGTCGCTGTTCCTGCCCGGCCTGGACCACGCCTCGATCGCGGCGCAGTTCGTCCTCGACGGAATCCTGGCCAGGGAAGGGGAGAGCCGCCAGAGCCTGGGTCGCGAGCGTTACCTGGAGCGCATGGCGGCGTTCGTGGAGACCACGCGCGGCGTGATGCTGGGGCAGCAACGACGGGTCGGCGCCTCAGCGGACTGGGGACGCCTCCGCTTCACGATGGACGCCGTCTCGGCCAGGGCCGTCCGGGTGGCCTTCGAGCGGCTCTATCGCGCCGGCCTCGCCTACCGCACCGAGGCCCTCGTCAACTGGTGTCCGGGCTGCCGGACCAGCGTGAGCGACCTCGAGGTGGTCCCCACGCCCGAGACCGGCACACTGTGGACGGTCCGCTACCACCTCATCGATCCGGCGACCGGGGCACCGGAGCCGACGGCGGAGATCAGCGTGGCGACCACTCGCCCGGAGACGATCCTTGGCGACACCGCCGTCGCGGTCCACCCGAAAGACCCGCGCTACGCTGACCTGGTCGGCCGTCGCGTGCGCATCCCGTTCGTGGAGCGCGACGTGCCGGTGATCGCCGACGAAGTGGTCGACCGGGCGTTCGGGACGGGCGCCGTCAAGATCACGCCGGCCCACGACCACGACGACCATGCCACCGGTCTCCGCCACGGCCTGCCGGCGATCACCGTGCTCGCCGACGACGCGACCGTGACGGGCACGGGAACGGGCTACGACGGCCTCGATCGGTATGCGGCCAGGGCGGCGCTGGTCGCGGATCTCCATGCGCGAGGCGACCTGGTCGGCTCGAAGGCCCACGAGATGATCATCGGGCGGTGCCAGCGCAGCAACGACGTCATCGAGCCGCGACTCAAGACGCAGTGGTTCATCCGGACGGCGCCGCTCGCGGAACGTGCGCTCGAGGCAACGCGGAACGGCCGGACCCGCATCCTGCCCGAGCGGTTCGAGAAGACCTGGGAGCACTGGCTGACCAGCATCCGCGACTGGAACGTGTCGCGCCAGCTGTGGTGGGGCCACCGCATTCCGGCCTGGTATTGCCCCGACGGCCACGTTTCGGTCTCGTCGGAGGTAGCCGGTCCGGACGCCTGCGAGGTGTGCGGTCGGCCGGCGGCCGACCTGCGCCAGGATCCGGACATCTTCGACACGTGGTTCAGCTCCGGGCTCTGGCCGTTCTCCACGCTCGGCTGGCCGGATGCGACGCGGGACCTGGCGACCTACTACCCGACGTCGGTCATGGAAACCGGCTACGACATCATCTTCTTCTGGGTCGCCCGGATGATGATGCTTGGCATCGAGCTGACCGGGACCGAGCCGTTCCACACCGTCTACCTCTCCGGCCTCATCCGGGACCCGGAAGGCCAGAAGATGTCGAAGACGAAGGGCAACGTCGTCGACCCACTGGGCGCCATCGACGAGTCGGGCGCCGACGCCCTCCGGTTCGCGGTCATCCATGGCGCGACGCCGGGCAACGACCAGCGCTTCGGGGTCACCAAGCTCGAGCACGCCCGGAACTTCGCCAACAAGCTGTGGAACGCCACGCGCTACGTCATCGGCGCCCGGCCGCAGACCATCCCGGACAGTGCGGAGCGGCGCCCGCCCGACGATCGTCATCTCGGGCCGGCCGAACGCTGGCTCCGCTCGCGCGCCGCGGCCACCGTGGCGGCCGTCGACGCGGCGATGGCCGACTACGCCTTCGGCGAGGTGACCCGGCTGCTGTACGACGCGATCTGGAGCGAGTACTGCGACTGGGGGCTCGAGCTGGCGAAGGTCCACCTCGTCGACGAGCACCTGGCACCCGAGGCTCGCGAGGCGACGTGGTGGACCCTGGTCGAGGTGCTCGACACCTATCTGCGCCTGCTCCATCCGGTGATGCCGTTCGTGACCGAGGCGCTCTGGGAGACGCTGCCGCACCGCGCCACGGATCCCGCCCTGCTGATCGTGGCCCGCTGGCCCGCCGCCGGCGATCGCGACGAGCTCGCGGAGTCGGAGGTGCGAGCCCTGATCGACCTCGTCGGGGCGATCCGCAATGCCAGGGCGGAGGCTCGGCTCGAGCCAGGCACCTGGCTGCCGGTCGACATCGTCGTCCCGGTGGCGATGGGCCCCACGTTCGAAGCCATCCGGCCCGCGATCGCCCGGCTCGCCCGCGCGCGGCCGCTCGAACGCCAGCTCACCCGGGAGGCGCTCGTCGCGGCGGGCGAACGCGGTGACCTGGTGGTGATCTCGGGCGAGCTCGAGGCGCACGTCCGAACGTCCGTCTCGACCGGCGGAGCGAACGGTTCGTCCGAGCTCGATCGGTCCCGGCTCGAGCGCGAGCTGGCCGAGGCCGAGGGCTGGCTGGCGGCCGCGCGCGAGCGCCTCGCCAACGAGTCGTTCGTGGCGCGCGCGCCGGCATCGGTGGTCGAGGGCGCGCGAGCGCGCGAAGCGGAGCTTGCCGACCAGGTGGCTCGACTTCGCGAGCGCCTGGGCCCCTGAGGCGGTCGCGCCGCAGGCCCTCGACCGAAGACGATGGCCCCAGTCCTATACTTGAGATGCTCGGCCGCATGGCATCCGGCGGGATCGGCAGGCCCAGATGGAACCGGTGGATCAACGCCAAGGCGGACCCGGCGCCGGAGTCGCAGGCGCGACTCGAGCCGCCCGGTAGGGCACCTCCGTTCGCCCATCGCGGAGGGGCGCCCGATCGAGTGGCTCGTCCTCGACCCCGACCGTCCCAGCATGGATGTCCCGCCCGTTGGCGAGCTCATTCCGACGCTGCTCTGGGCGAGCCTGCCGGCCATCCCGTTGCTCCTGCTGGTCGGCTGGCTGCCGGCCGTGATCGGGAGCGCGATCGCCGTGCTCCTTCGGGCGCTGGACCGGCGTGTTGGTCACGCGAGGCTGCTGTCCGCCGACGGATTCCTCCGGTTCCGGGAGGACGACGCCAGGGCGCAGGGTGTACAGGAAGAGGACGACGTCCGATGGACGTGGTCGGGCGGGGCGGTGACGGGCGGGCGGGAGGATGGCGCCCGCCCGTCGTGGCCCGGATCGATCAGCCCTTGACGGCCCCGCCGGTGATGCCTCGCACGAAGTAGCGCTGCAGGGCGAAGAAGACGATCAGCGGCAGCGCCATCGAGATGAAGGCGGCGGCCATCAACAACTGCCAGTCACCGCCGAGTGACGTCGCCAGGCTCGCGACGGCCATGGTCAGCGGCAGGTTGGGGGCATTGGCCGCGCCGATGAACATCAGCGCCACCAGCAGGTCGTTCCACACGAACAGGAACTGGAAGATGACGAGCGCCGCGATCGCCGGCACGCTCATCGGGATCGCCAGCCGGAAGAACGCCGTCGCGTGGCCGGCTCCGTCGATCGAGGCGGATTCGAAGACCTCGCGGGGAAGCCCGCCCATGTAGTTGCGCAACAGGTAGATGGCGAACGGCAGGCCGTAGCCGGTGTGGGCCAGCCAGACCGCCACGAAGGCTCCGGGGCCGGCGCCCAGCAGGTGGATGCCCTTCGGGCCGAGCAGGTTGAGCAGCGGCACGAACGTCGTCTGCAGGGGGATCACGAGGAGGCCGATGATCGCGACGAACAGGATGTCGCGACCCGGGAACTTCATCCACGAGAACGCGTAGGCCGCGAACGCCGCCACGGCGATCGGGATGATCGTCGACGGGATCGTGATCAGCAGGCTGTTCACGAAGGCCTGGCTCATCCCGCCTCGGCTGAGCACCTGCTGATAGTTCTCGAGCGTGAAGTTGTAGGGCGGGAAGAGGCCGGTCCACCACCCCGACGAGGCCACGGCCTGGGCCGGTCTGACGGAGTTGACGAGCAGGCCAAAGGTCGGCAGCAGCCAGAGGGCCATGATCGCGATGACCACGACGTTCAGGACGACGCGGCGGCTCGGCCGTGACCGGCGCCGTGACGAGCGCGTCGCCGCGGACAGGCCGGGGACGCTGAGGGCGGTCATCGGATGGCCTCCTGCTGGCGGAATCGCCGGATGTTGATGGCCATGATCGGGATGATCAGGAGCAGCAGGATCACCGCGATGGCGCTGGCGCGCCCGGGCTGGGAGTTGGTGAACAGCTCCTTGTACATCTGGTTCGCGATGACGTTCGTGTCGTAGTTGCCGCTGGTCATCACGTACACGATGTCGAACGCCTTCAGCGCCGTGATGATCATCGTCGTCGACACCACCGCGACCGTCGGCAGGAGCAGGGGGAACGTGATGGCGCGGAAGACCTGGATCTCGGTCGCACCATCGACGCGGGCGGCCTCCAGCAGCTCGGCGCTGATGCCCTTCAGCGCGGCGGACAGGATGACCATGCAGAAGCCGGTCCACGTCCAGGCGGCCACGATGATCAGAGCGATGGTGTTGAGCGGGGCGTCCTGGATCCAGGTGATCGGCGGAAAGCCGAGCGCCGCCACCCCGGCATTGAGCAGCCCGGTCTGCGGGTGCCCCGGCGGCTGGTAGTCGTACATGAACTTCCAGATGATGGCCGCGCCGACGAAGCTGATGGCCAGCGGGACGAACACGACCGACTTGGCGATCGACTCATAGCGGACGCGGTCAACCAGGATCGCGATGATCAGGCCGCCGCCGACGGTCAGGAAGGTCAGCAGCACCAGCCAGATGATGTTGTTGCGGAGCGAGATCAGGGTGTTCGGATTGGTGAAGAAGTAGACGTAGTTGTCGAGCCCGACGAACTCTTTCTGGAACTTGTTCTCGAAGCTCAGGACGATCGTGTTGATGGTCGGGTAGACCAGGAACACGAATAGGAACAGGAGGGCCGGCAGGAGCCACAGCCATGGTCGGACGGCGGCCTGCCGCTTTCCCGGAACCAGGCGCAGCACCTGCTCCACGAGGAACACGTAGCCGATCACCGTGGCCGGCACCCCCACCAGGACGATGATCGCGGTGATGAGCCTAGGGTCCATGGGATCTCCCGGTCTGTGGTGGCGGCCGGAGCGGGGTTTCCCGCTCCGGCCGGTCTAGATCGAGATGGCCAGCTCAGCCGCCGTAGGCGGACGACTGGACGGAGTCGAGGTTGGAGAGGACCGAATCCAGCTTGGAGGGGTCCTGCGTGTAGTCGACGATGGCCTTGAAGAAGGCATCGTTCATCGCCTGGGGCATGTTGTCCGACGCGTCGAAACGGAAGATCTTCGCGCCGGCGAGGTCGCTCGCGGCCTTCTTGAGGATGTCGCTCGGATAGTTGGTGACCGCGCTGTTGGCGGACAGGGCGCCGCCCCGGCCGACCCAGATGGACTGGGCTTCCGGTGTCGCCAGGTAGGCGATCAGCGACTTGGCCTGCGGCGTGTCGTTGAACATCCCGAACAGGTCGCCGGACCCTTCAACCGCACCAGAGAACGCGGTATTGATGTCCGGGAAGGGGAAGAAGTCGAACTGGTCCGGCTTCGCGCCGCCCGTCTTCTGGAACGCGTCCGTGATGAACGTCGCGTGATTGACGAAGACGCACCCCGGAGGGTTCGAGAAGAGGTGGTCGCCCGACGCCACGAAGTTCGTGGCCAGGACGTTCTTGGACCCACCGAACGCGTTGGCGACGGCGTCGCCGAAGGACTGGAAGGCCTGCTTGATCTCCGGCGACGACCACTTCTGCTGGCCGGCGATCCACTTGTCGTAGACGTCCGGGCCGCTCTGATGGAGGACGAAGCCCTCGATCCAGTCCGTCGCCGGCCAGCCCGTGGCGGCGCCGGACTCGAGGCCGATGCAGAAGGTCTTGGCGTCGCCGCCGATCGATGCGGCGGTCTGCTTGCCCTTGGCCAGCAGGTCGTCATAGCTGGTCGGATCGCCGGCCTTGTAGACGTCCTTGTTGTACCAGAACAGGCCCTTGATGTCGGCCTTGATGAAGATGCCCGTGATCTTGCCGCCGATCGTCCCCAGGTCGACGAGACCGGGCGATGTCTGCGACTTGTAGGTGCTCACGTCGAGCGTGTCGTCGAGCGCCTTGAGGGCGCCCGCCTGGTAGTACTCGGCCATCTGGCCGGGCCCGGGCAGGCCGGCGAGATCCGGCAGCAGGCCGGACTGGACGCCGGTCGACAGGACGGCATTGATGTCGCGGGTGCCCGTGTACTGGACCTTGGCGCCGGTCTGCTGCTCCCAGGGTGCGACCATCGCCATGAACGAATCCTGCTCGGAGCCGGTCCACGTCCCGATGACGCTGACCGTGCCGCCGAGCTGGCCGCCCGTCGACGGGGCAGCGCTCTCGCCGCCGGTCGATGCTTCGGCCGACGGTGCCGCTGAGGCTTCAGCCGACGGCGCCGTGGTCGCGCCGCCGCTCGAGCAGGCGCCCACGACGAGTACCGACGCGACCAGGCCCACCACGAGCCGTCGTCGCCGGACGAACGAATCCTCCATTGCGCTCTCCTCTTCTGCCCGGCATCCGGCCGGCGCTGCTAGGTGGGCCAGCTGGCCCGGGTGATCAAACGGGCCGCCGCACGGCCCCGTGGTGCGGGACCGTGGAGGCTCGAACGATGAGTTCGGTGGGGAGGAGGGTCCGGGCGGCGACCGGCCGGCCCGCGATCCGCTCGAGGATGGCCCGACCCGCCGCCAGCCCGAGGTCATAGGCGGGTAGCCGGATGGTGGTCAATGGCGGGTCGAGGTACGCCGCCAGCGGGATGGCATCGAAGCTGACGACCGACACGTCGCCCGGCACGCTGAACCCTGCCTCGCGCAGGCCGGCCATGGCACCGATGGCCACCACGTCGCTGGCGACGAACAGGGCGTCCGGCGTCGTCCGGGCGAGGATCTCGGCCATCGCTCGATGGCCGCTCGAGGCATCGAAGGCGCCTTCCGCGATCAGGTCCGGATCGTCGGGCAGGCCGGCGGCGGCGAGTGCCTCGCGATAGCCGGTCAGCCGCTCGGACGCGGCCGTGTAGGCGAGCGGTGCGTTGGTGATGCAGGCGATCCGTCGATGGCCGAGGGCCAGGAGATGCTCGACCGCCATGCGTGCGCCTGCCTCGTTGTCGACGTCGACGCTCGGGCAATCCAGGCCTGGCTGGGATCCCTGGATCACGACCGGGAAACCGTCGCGGACCAGCTGGACCAGCTCGACGTCGTCGTAGCGCGGGCCGGACACGATCAGCCCGTCGGTCCGACCGGACCGCAGCAGGTTGGAGTAGAGCCCTTCCCCTGGGGCGAGGGTCTCGACCAGGACCCGGTGGTTGGCCGCCCGGGCGGCATCGGCCAGGCCGCGCAGGGTCTCGGCCAGGACGCCGTCGTTGGCCACCTGCTCGGGGGTCTGGCGCAGGACCAGGCCGAGGGCCCGGCTGGCCCCGCCTGCCAGCTGACGGGCGACCGAATTCGGGTGGTAGTCGAGCTTGGCGGCCGCCGCGAGGACGCGCTGACGCGTCTCGTCCGGGATCTTCACCCCTTCCCGCTCGTTGAGCACGAACGACACGGTCGTTCGCGACACCCCGGCAGCGGCAGCCACGTCGGCGCTGGTCGGTCGCTTGAGCATGCTCGGTGCCGCTCCTCCTCCGCGCTCCACCGTTCGCCGCATCTTTGCCCTTGACCCGCGGGCGACGCCTGTGGAGACTGTCACGCACGACTCCCTCCACGAAAGTAACGCGCGTCAGTAACGCGTATCAATGCAGCCTCGGGGGTCGCTTGTCAAGCCCGAATTGCGACGGTCACAAAACGGAACCGCCATCCTTGACGCCGGTTCATCCCAGGGAGAGCACATGAATCACGCCGGCCATGCATCTGCCGTGCAATCGCCCCGCTTCGGCGACGATTGGTGGCAGCGTGGCGTGATCTACCAGGTCTATCCCCGCAGCTTCGCCGACAGCAACGGCGATGGGGTCGGCGACCTGCCCGGGATCCTCGATCATCTCGACTACCTGGGTCGTGACGGCCTCGGTGTCGACGCGCTGTGGTTGTCGCCGATCTATCCATCGCCGGGACTCGACCTCGGCTACGACGTCAGCGACCATGGGTCGGTCGACCCGCTGTTCGGGACCGAGGCAGACTTCGACCGGCTGGTCGCCGAGGCACACCGCCGAGGGATCCGGATCATCCTCGACCTGGTCCTCAACCACACGAGCGACCAGCACCCCTGGTTCCGCTCCTCGCGGTCCAGCCGGGTGGGGCCGTTCGCCGACTGGTACCTGTGGCGCGACCCCGCCGGCCACGGCCCCGACGGGGAACCCCTGCCACCAAACAACTGGACGTCCTACTTCGGAGGTCCGGGCTGGCAGTGGGAGCCACGCCGAAAGCAGTTCTACTTCCACACCTTCCTGACCGAGCAGCCCGAGCTGGACTGGCGGACGCCGGCCGTCGAAGCCGCCCAGTTCGCCATGGTCCGGCGCTGGCTCGACCGCGGCGTCGACGGGTTCCGTCTCGACGTGTTCAATGCCTTGCTCAAGCATCCGGGCCTGCCCTCCAACCCGAGCCGGCCCGGGACCTCGACCTGGGCTCGCCAGGTCCACCGCTACGACCGCGACCAGCCGGACCTGAAGGAGCTCATCGGCCGGTTCCGGGCGATGGTCGACGTCGTCCCGGGCCGCATGACCGTCGGCGAGCTGTTCGACGGCCAGATCGAGCAGGCGGCGGAGTTGACGGCAGCCGGGCACCTGGTCTTCGACTGGGAGCTGCTCGGGACACAGTGGACGGCCGCCGCGGTCAATGCGGCGCTGGCCCGGCGCGATGCCGTCTTCGGGGAGGACCGCTGGCCGACCGTGGTCCTCTCCAACCACGATCAGTCACGCCATGCCTCCCGCCTGGTCGCGTCGGTCGCGGGCCACCACCGCGACGCGGTGGCCAAGGCAGCCGCCGTGCTGCTGCTCACCGTCCGCGGCACGCCGTTCGTCTACTACGGGGAGGAGATCGGCATGGAGGACGTGGAGATCCCACCCGACGAGAGCGTCGATCCACCGGCGGCGCGGGTCGGGCCGGACTTCGCCTGGTGGGATCGATCCAGGTGCCGGACGCCAATGCCATGGTCGGGCGGGCCCGGCGCAGGGTTCACGACCGGACGCCCATGGCTGCGAATCGGGTCCGACTCGGCGATGCGCAACGTGGCGGCGCAGCTCGACGACGGCGGTTCCGTGCTGGCGCTCTATCGCCGCCTCATCGGGCTTCGTGCGGAGCTGCCCGCGCTCCAGGTCGGGGCGTTCGAGCTGCTGCCCTCGGCTGGATCCGATATGGTCGCGTACACGCGCACCATGCCCGATCAGACACTCCTGATCCTGCTCAACCTGGGGCGCGATGCCACCGTCTGGCGGGTCCCCGACGCGCCCGCCGGCACTTGCTGGCGGACGGCGCTCGCGACGGGAGGCGAGGCATCGTTGCCGGAGGGCACGGTCGCCGGCCGGGACGTCGCGCTCGCCCCCGACGAGGCGCGGATCCTGGAGGCCGTCGCCGACGATTGACACGGCGCCCCTGCTACGATGTCGGTCACGCAAGCTCATTCGATCCTGGGAGCCTCCACGTGCCGCTCGATTTCCTGAAGCGCCGCGGTCAGGCCGCTGAACCGGCGACGCCGGCGCCCGCCACCACCTCGACCGGGCTGATGCCCGAGGAGGTCGTCGCCCAGGACCACCAGCTCAAGCTGTACTACGCGGGCAAGAGCAGCGAAGGCGTCAGGATGAAGACGGGTCCAGCCGCGGTTCGCG
>JBGPVC010000011.1:0-36092 GCA_041491485.1 Candidatus Limnocylindria bacterium | reverse complement strand
GTCGACTGGGTCCTCGCCAATCGACTTGATCCAGCCGACGCAATGCCGGAGCACCGCGCGGATCCCGCGCGGTGCTCCCGGCTCTCCGACGGGGCCGGGCTGGGATCTGTCGACCGCGAGGACGACGGGGAATCAGTCGACGGCGGTCCCGGTCTGGAGCGCGTCCTGGAGCTCTCGCCAGGTCATCACTCCGTCGAGGTAGGTCGACGTTCCACGTTCCCGCAATTCGCGCGCGGCCGAGAAGACGGCGCCATAGGCAGCCCGGGCCAGGCTTCCCCCGGTCGAGATCCGCCTGGCGCCGAGGGCGCCGAGCTCCGGGACCGAGGGGCCACCCTGGACAGCGAGGACGTTGACGGGCACAGCGACGGCCTCCACGAGCCGGCGGATCTGCGCGGCATCCTTCAGGCCCGGCGCGTAGACGACCTCGGCGCCGGCGTCTCGGTAGGCGCGTAGCCGCAGGATCGTGTCGTCGAGGTCATCGATTCCATGGAGGTGGTTCTCCGCCCGCGCCGTCAAGACCACCCCGTGCCGCCGAGCGGCCCGGGCAGCGGCCGCCACCCGTTCCACGGCGCCGTCCAATGGATCGATGGACGCGGTCTCCGGATCGAAGTCCTCGATCGAGCAGCCGGAAGCTCCGGCGCCGGCGATCAGTTCCACGGTCTCGGCGACGCCCGCCGGATCCTGGGCAAAGCAGCGTTCCGAGTCAACGTTGAGCGGCACCGCCACCGCGGCCGCCAGCGTCGCCACGTGCGCCAGCATCTCGTCTCGCGCGACCCCGTAGTCCGAACGTCCGAGCGACGCGGCGTGCCCCGAGCTGGTCGTCGCCAGCGCCGGGAAGCCCATCGACACCAGCAGCCGCGCGGAGCCGATGTCCATCGGGTTCGGCATCACGAAGACGCCTTCCGCATGCAGCGCCCGGAAGCGGTCTCGGCGGCCGGCCCAGATTCCTGTCGCGCCCATCGATCTCTCCAGCATGTGTCGGTGACGTCGTTCGACGAAGGTCAGGCAGATTGTCCTTCGATCATGGCCCAAGCGCGTCGGGTACGCGTGTCATGCCCGCCTTCCTCCACTCCCCAGGGGCCCGATGGAACGGCGCGATCGGGACGGTTGGCTCTGGCGAGACGGCCCAGGTTCAGGCCTACTCGCCGCAGAGGGAGAGATCGATGCCGATCCGCGTGGCGGCGGCGATCCTCATCGCCGTTCATGCCGTCATGCACCGCTCGTCGTCACCCCGGTGACCTTCCGGTCGCCGGTCCAACAACACCAGAGGGAGCCCTGACATGGCCACACAGTCAGCGGTGGCACGCACCGCCGTCGCGGTCCCGCGGCCCGAGCTCGATCTTGCCGGGAAGCTGTGCCTGATCGTCCTCGCGATTCTTGCCCTGGGGGCCCTTGGCGGCGCCGTCTTTCTGGTGGCCTCCCCCGACGGCAGCGCGATGCAGTGGACCGTGTCCATGCTGGCGGGGAGCCCGTTCTCCGACTTCTTCATTCCGGGGCTGCTGCTGGGCGGCATCTTCGGACTCGGCTCGCTGGCCGTCGTGGTCATCGGCCTGGCCAGGCTTCGGATCGCGCCGTTCCTCGCGTTCGCGATCGGCTGTGGCCAGATGATCTGGATCGTCGTGGAGCTCGCGATCATCGGGCAGTTCAGCTTCCTGCATCCGCTCTGCTTCGGCCTTGGCCTGGTCATCGCCGCGACCGCCGTGCGCTGGGGCTGGCCGACCTTCCGGGGTTGGCGGCAGGCACACCAGCGAGGCGCCGCGCGCCGCTGAGCGGGCGCGCGAGTAGGCCATCCAGACTCGCTGTTGAGGCCAAACGGCAGTCGATGCCGATCTGACGCCGCTCTCAGGATTGGCATCGCGGGCGAGGTGCGTCCGCACCGCGACTCGAGCATTCGCCTGGATCGCGCGTCAGGCGGATCCCAAGGAGTCGAAATGCGCGAGGCCGGGATCGTGAGGCGGCCGTTCGGGTCAGCCCCACAACTACTGTCCGTCCTGTTGGTCGTTGACGCGATCGTGGCAACGGTCGCAGCGCTCGCCCGACCTGACCTGATCCACGGACCGGCCGTCAGCGTCGGTTCGCTCCGCGGTACGGCGCTCGTCGTCCTGGTCGTGGCACTACCCGTCCTGGTCGCGTCAATGCTCGCGGTCGGGAGGGGTTCGCTGCTTGCCCTGGTTGGCTGGCTCGGAGCGCTCGGTTACGTCGCCTACCAGGGCGTGCTGTTCCTGTTTGGGTCGCCGTTCAACGGCCTGTTCTTCTTCTGTCTCGGACTCCTGTCATTCGGGATATGGGCGCTGATCGCGCTCGTGCCCCGACTCCCGGTCGCCGAATTCGCGGCCATGTTCGGCCCACGCACGCCTGTCCGCGCGATCGCTGCGTACCTCGTCATCCTGACGGGTGCGTTCTACGTGCTCTGGCTGAAGGCGATCGTGCCGGCCCTGTTCGACAGCGAATCGCCGGCCTTTCTCGAGGGGACCGGCATGATCACCGGACCCGGCCAGATCATCGACCTGGGGTTCGCGCTGCCACTCACGCTGCTGGCGGCCGTGACGATCTGGCAGCGCCGTCCGTGTGGCTACCTCCTCGGGGGCACGATGCTGGTCATGCTCGGGATCGAGAGCATCAGCATCGGCGTCGACCAATGGTTCGGCTCGGTCGCCGACCCGAGCTCGCCGGTGGTCTCGGCCACGCTGGTCCCGGTCTTTGTGGTGATCGCCGCCATCGATTTCTCGCTGCTCGGGCTATTCGTTCGAAGCGTGCAGGCCAGGGCCGCATCTCGAGTGCTGCGGATACCAGGCTCGGCTGAATAGCCCGTTCGACGGGCCATCCGGCACGGCCGAAATCGGGCCCGATGGCCCATCCGTCGGGCCGCCAAGGTCGGGCATCGTTGCGGGCAAGGGATGGACGCTTCTCCCCCCGAGCGCCCGATCCGACCCTCCGGGAGCGGGGCCCACGCCAGTGGCCCCGCTCCCGTTCCGTTTCCCCACCCCGACCGCTCTCCGCTTGCCTGGTCAATTGTGCAACATCTATTGCGCAATGATTGTTGCGCTGTTATCATGCCCGTCATGAGCGATCCGCGCGTCAAGCACATCACCGATCTGGCCGGTCTCCGCGCGCTTGGTCATCCGCTGCGGCTCCGCCTGCTCGGCCTGCTCCGGATGCACGGTCCGGCCACGGCGACGGCCCTCGGGCAGACCGTCGGCGCGGCGCCGAACGCCGTCAGCTACCACCTTGGCCAGCTCGCCAAGGCCGGGTTCATCGAGCCGGCGGAGGCGAGCGGCAGCGATCGCCGGGAACACGCGTGGCAGGCAAGCCACGACGTGACGTCGTGGGAGGACACGAACTTCGGCGATTCGGTCGAGTCGCACGTCGCGCTCGACGCGCTGCGGCGCCGCGTCTTCGACGTCTACAACGAAGCCATCGAGCGCTACCTCCGATCCGAGGTAGATCTGCCGGAACCCTGGCGCCAGGCCGCCGGGTTCGGCGACCTCGTCTTCCGGGCGACACCTGCTGACCTGCGCGCCGTGCGCGACGAGGTCGAGGCGGTCGTCGAGCGCCACCGGCAACGGGCAGCCGACCTCGCCGACGAAGCAGGGACGGAGATGGTCATGGTCATCTGGCACGCCTTTCCGCGTCCGGCCGGACGATGACCGGCAGCCGCATTCCGGCCGTCGCACGCCGCCGCCTCGGGCGGCTCGTGTCGCCATTGCTGCACGAGACCGACTTCCGACGCTTCTGGTTCGGCCAGACGATCTCGGTCTTCGGCGACCAGGTCACCCTGCTTGGACTGCCGCTGGTGGCGGTACTTGTCCTGGGCGCCGACGCCACCCAGATGGGCACGCTGCTGGCGGTCAGCCTCCTGCCCCACTTGCTGTTCTCGTTGCCGGCCGGCGTCTGGCTCGACCGGGTGGGGAACCGACGGCGCCTGATGATCGCCGCGGACATCGGCCGCGCCCTCCTCATCGCCAGCATCCCGATCGCCTACCTCGCCGGCATCCTGACGGTCGCCCAGCTCTACGTGGTCGGCTTCCTGACCGGATCGCTGGCGGTCATCTTCGACATCTCGTGGAACACGCTGCTCGTGGCCGTCGTCCGTCGCGAGGCCTTCGTGGAGGCAAACGCCCTGTTCTCGGGCAGCCGGGCGCTCGCCTTCGTCGGCGGTCCGCCACTGGCCGGCAACCTGGTCCAGCTGCTGACGGCCCCGATCGCGCTGGTCGCCGACGCCCTCTCGTTCGTCGGTTCGGCCTTCTACCTCGGGCGGATCCGGGCGCCCGAGCCGCCGATCGAGATCGTCGAGGAGTCGATCCGCACACGGCTGTCGACCGGACTCCTGTTCATCTTCCGCGACTCGATCATGCGCCCGATCCTGCTGTCGGCTGCCACGATCAACCTCTTCAACTTCGGCTTCCAGGCGCTCTTCATCCTGTACGTCACGACGACGCTGGGCGTGAGTCCGGGCATCCTCGGTGCGGCGCTCGGAGCTGGCGCGGTCGGTGGCGTGATCGGGGCCGTGCTCGCATCTCGGGTCGGGCGGCGGCTCGGGCTCGGCGGGGCCTATGCGCTGGGCTGCGTCATCTTCCCGGTGCCGCTGGTGCTGGTGCCGCTGGTCAGCGGTCCGCCGGAGGCCGTGCTGGTCATGCTGTTCGCGATGGAGTTCCTGGCAGGGCTCGGTGTCCAGATCCTCGACATCAACGTCGGTGCCGTCATCGCCGCCCGGACGCCGGACGCCATCCGGGCGCGGGCCGGCGGCGCCTTCCGCTTCATCAATTACGGGATCCGCCCGGTGGGCGCGTTCGTCGGTGGGCTGCTCGGCGGCGTCATCGGTGTCCGCGAGACGCTGTTCGTGGTCACGATCGCGGCCTCGGTCGGGGTCCTGTGGCTGATCGGCTCGCCGATCCCGCGGCTCCGCGACCTTCCCGAGCCGGCCGAGCTGAGCGGGGCGAGCGGCTCGGGACAGGCGCCGGCGGAGGTGTAGGCCTCCGCGCTCAGCCCACCATGTCGGCGCGGGTGAAGATCAGCTCGGGTGGGCCGGTGTCAGTTCGGCCGCGTCTCGGCACCGCGGGCGGCGGCGACCTCTCCCAGCCGCCGCTCGAGGTAGGCGCGCTCGGCGCCGTTGCTCGTGAGCTCGAGCGCCCGTCGGTACGCGGTTTCCGCCTCCGACCATCGACGCAGCCGGCGCAACAGGTCGGCCCGAGCGGCATGGAGATACGGATAGCGCTCCAGCTCGCCCGAGGCCGCGATCGCGTCCATCATCGCCAGGCCGACGGCCGGTCCGTCGGCCATCGCGACCGCCGCCGCGAGGTTCAGCTCGACGACCGTCGACGGCGTCATGGCCCGTAACGCTCGATACAGCGTCGCGATCTGCGGCCAGTCCGTGTCGGCCGGCGTGAGCGCCTCGTCGTGGAGCGCCGCGATGGCCGCCTGGACCTGGTAAGGCCCCGGCCGACGGAGGGCAAGGGCTCGACGCACCAGGGCCTGGCCCTCGGCGATCCGTTCGCGATCCCAGCGCGATCGATCCTGGTCGTCGAGGAGGATGAGTGCTCCGTCCGCTCCGACTCGTGCCTCGCGGCGCGCATCGTGCAGGAGCATCAGGCCAAGCAGCCCCATCACCTCGGGCTCCGCGGGCAGCAGCTGATCGACGACACGCGTCAGGCGGATGGCCTCGGCGCTCAGCTCGCGCCGGACAAGCGAGTCGCCGGACGTCGCCGCATAGCCCTCGTTGAAGACCAGGTACAGCACGTGGAGCACGCCGTCGAGGCGCTCGGGCAGCAGCTCGGGCGGTGGCACGCGGTACGGGATGCCGGCGGCACGGATCTTGCGCTTGGCCCGGACCAGCCGCTGGGCGAGCGTCGGCTCGGGGAGCAGGAAGGCGCGGGCGATCTCCGGCGTGGTCAAGCCGCCCAGGGTCCGCAGCGTGAGCGCCACCCGGGCATCCATCGCGAGCGCCGGGTGGCAGCACGTGAAGATGAGCCGCAGTCGATCGTCCGCGATGTGCATGGCGTCCTCCGCCGGTTCCGGATCGATGGATCGCAACGCCGATTCCGTCGCCTCGCGGCCGAGCGTCTCGATCTTCTCGCTCAACCGGCTGCGCCGGCGGAGCCGGTCGATCGCCCGGTTGCGGGCCGTCGTCGTGATCCAGGCCCCCGGGTTGTCGGGCACGCCGCGCGCCGGCCAGGTCTCGATGGCGGCGATGAAGGCATCCTGGACAGCCTCCTCGGCCAGATCGAAGTCACCCAGGACGCGGATCAGCGTGGCAACCGCCCGCCCCTGCTCCTCGCGGAACAGGCGTTCGACCAGCTGGTGGGCGGCCGGTGGCGGCGTCCGATCCGACAAACGGGACCCGAGGCGAACGGCCGGGCCGCTTAGTGCCCGGCCCGGTCGTGGGTCGACGGCACGGAGAAGATCGGTCGGATCTCGATCGAGCCTCGCTTGGCGCCCGGGATCATCGCGGCGAAGCGGATCGCCTCGTCGAGATCGGCCGCTTCGACCAGGTAGAAGCCGCCGAGCGCCTCCTTCGTCTCGGCGAACGGGCCATCCGTCGCCAGCGTCTTGCCGTCGACGACGCGAACCGTGGTCGCCGTGGACGTCGGCTCCAGGGCCTCGCCGGCCAGCATCGCGTCGCGCGCGCGAAGGAAGGCGGTGAACTCCTCGTACTCCTGGAATTCGGCCGCCATCAGGTCATCGGGGGCCGCCTGGGTCGGTTCCTGGCCGTAGATCAGGAGCGCGTACTGCATGCTCGTCTCCTTGATGGTTGGACGCCGTGTCGGGCGCCCGCTGAGATCACGACGAACGGGCGGGTGCCGGATCGACAGCGGTCGCCAGGAAGCGGCCGGCCGAGGCCGGAAGGTCGGGCTCCGGGTTCGAGGCGGCGTCACCCGCGCGGCGGGCCATCTCGGCCTCGAGGAGGGGCCGCAGGGCTTCGATCCCGGCTTGGAACATCGGCGAAAGCATCGGCAGCAGTTGTTCGAGGAACGCGCGGTCCTTGCTCGATCGCGGTCGTTCCATGCGCATCGTGACGTGCGTTCCGATGCCCGTTGCGTCCAGCGTGTACATCGCACGAATCTTCGGGGCGCCGGGGATCGGCATCTGCCAGCGCATCGTGAAGTACTCGGGTGGTCGCCAGTCCAGGATCTCCTCGACGATCGCATCCTTGCCATGGACGCAGTGGTTGGTGGTCCCGACGCCGCGGCGGCCGCCGGCCGTCTGCTCGATGACCTCGGACACGCCGGCCTGCCAGCGCGGGCGCCGTGCCGGCGACGTCAGGTAGTCCCAGGCGAGGGCCGGCGGCGCGGGCAGGTCGTATTCGACGGCAGCGATCGCGGATTCGGGCTCGACCACGACCCGCGTCCGGTCCAACTCGGCCGTCCAGGCGGCGCCGAGATCGGCGACCCAGCCGGTCACCTCGCCGATGTGCTCATACGTCTCGCGATGTTCGATGAGGCCCAATGCCGCCGGGTCGACGCTCGCGGCCTGCAGACAGGCGTCGGTGTAGAGCGCGTAGGCCGCGGCGCCGGTCCGTTCGGTGACCTCGTTCTTGAGCAGCCGGTGCGCCAGGATGACATCGCTGCCCACCAGCTCCTCGCGACCGGCCATCCGCTGCCGGACGATGGTGCCGTGGTGGGCGAGCACCTTGAGGTCGAGCGACGGCATCCGCATGCAGGCGTTGCAGTCGCAGGTCGAGGCCTGGCCGATGTCGCGCAGCCGCCGACGGAACGCGAAGTACGTCCGATCGACGGTGTCCATCAACGCCGACCCGTCGATCGTCGCCGTGACCGCGTACGTGAAGGCGGCGTCGCCTTCGAGCTTGGCCAGCCGGAACGTCGGTCGAAGCGACCCGACCACCGTGTCCATGAGATCGGCCAGGATGTCCTGCGCGTGGTCGAGCTCGACGCCGGCAAGATAGCTCGTATAGCCGCTGATGTCGGCGATGACGAGACAGGCGGGCTCGGGCGCATTGAGCATGGAGGGCATCATCGGCGGACCTCGATCGGCTGTCGAGCGGTATCTTGTCCGCCATGCCTACGGAGAAGGAGGTCCTCCGGATCGACGGCCGCGAGGTGACGGTCACGAATCCGGGCAAGGTGTACTTCCCGCAGACCGGCCACACCAAGCTGGACCTGGTGAAGTACTACCTGGCGGTCGCGGACGGGGCGCTGCGCGGCGCCGGTGGACGGCCGATGGCCCTGAAGCGGTTCGTGGACGGTGCCGCGGGGCAGCCATTCTTCCAGAAGCGGGCCCCGGAGAACCGGCCGGAGTGGATCCGGACAGCCACCCTGACGTTTCCCTCGGGTCGCACGGCCGACGAGATCGTGGTCGACGACGCGGCGGGCCTGGCCTGGGTCGTGAACCTCGGCTGCATCGACCTCAACCCGCACCCCGTGCGTGCGGAAGATCTCGACCATCCCGACGAGCTCCGTGTCGATCTTGACCCGGTGCCTGGCGTGCCCTGGTCGGACATCCGCGAGGTCGCGCTGGCCACCAAGGAGGCACTCGAATCCGTCGGCCTCGTCGGCTGGCCGAAGACGTCGGGCTCGCGCGGGATCCACGTCAACGTCCGGATCGAGCCGCGCTGGACCTATCCGGAGGTGCGGCGGGCGGCCCTCGCGATTGCCCGTGACGTGGAGCGCCGGGTTCCGGCGCTGGCCACCTCCAAGTGGTGGAAGGAGGAGCGGCACGGCGTCTTCCTCGACTACAACCAGAACGCCAAGGACCGGACGGTTGCGTCCGCCTATTCCATCCGTCCCCTGCCGGACGCGCGCGTCTCCACGCCGCTCGCGTGGGACGAGGTGCCGACCGTGGAGGCCGAAGCCTTCACGATCGACACGGTGCCGGCGCGCTACGCGACGATCGGCGATCCGGGCGACGGGATCGACGGCGCCGTCGGGTCGCTGGACGCGCTTCTCCAGCTCAGCCAGCGACACGAGGCGGAGGGCCTGGGCGACGCGCCGTGGCCACCGAACTACGCCAAGCAAGCGGGCGAGCCGCCACGCGTCCAGCCGTCGCGGCAGCGGCGGCCGGCCAGCGAGTACGAAGGGCGCGGGGAGGCCGGCGGCCCGCCTCCGGAGGTGGCGGCCGAGCGTCGCGCCGCCGTAGAGCGAGGCGATCCCAACGCGGGGCTGCCCACCGAGTGGGCCGGTTCCCGCCCGACCCCGACCGGCCGGCGCAGGTCGGCCATCCCGGTCGTGGAGATCGCCCGGGCCGAGCACAGGGACGAGGCGATGGCGGGCTTCGAGCGCTGGAAGGCACGCCATCCGGCCGCGGCGGCGGCCCTCGAACCGGCCGACGTCCTGGTGGATTCGATGCGGGGCCGTTCCACCACCTGGACACGGGTCCGCGTGAATCTCATCCATGTCCCTGAGGCGGATCGGCCGGGCCAGGAACCGCTCGAGGTCGACTACGACCCGTGGGCCGGCTACGAGTGGCCGGACCGCCCCGGGCAGCTGGAACGAGCGCCGCGCAAACGAAAGGCCGATCCGGCGTGACGGCGAGCGACTGGCTCGACTGGCACACGGCCTACGACGACGCTGACGCACCCCTTCGCCATCGGCTGCTGACGGTCCAGCGACGGATTCGGGAGCGGCTCGACGAGCAACCGGCAGGTCCGATCCGGGTGGTCAGCATGTGCGCCGGTGAGGGCAGGGACCTGCTCGAGGTGCTCGCCGATCACCCGCGGACGGGGGACGTCCGGGGCTGGCTCGTGGAGCTCAACCCCGAGCTGGCCGCACGAGCCGCCGGCAAGGCCCCTCCGGGCATCATGGTCGAGATCGCCGACGCCGGATTGACCGACGCCTATGTCGGCGCCGTTCCCGCCGACCTGGTCCTCGCCTGTGGCGTCTTCGGCAATATCAGCGACGCCGACATCGAGCGCACGGTTCGAGCGCTACCGGCCTTCTGCGCACCCGGCGCCACCGTGATCTGGACGAGACACCGACGACCCCCGGACCTGACGATCGAGATCCGACGGTGGTTTGCGGACGCCGGCTTCGAGCCGGTCGCGTTCGATGCGCCCGCGGAATTCGAATGGAGCGTCGGGGTCCACCGATACCTCGCCGAAGCGGTGGCGCTCGTCGGTGGCCGGCACCTCTTCACGTTTCTCGACCGGTCCGAGGCCGCGGGCCACGCGTCCCGCTGACGACCCTCCGGTCAGCCGGGGAGCCCTGTTGCGGCGACGACCGCGCGAGTGAGCCGGTCCGTCCTGAGCGCGTCGGCGTACGTCGAGAGCGCGAGGGTTGGATCCCCGGCGTCGAGCGCATCGAGGAAGACGGCTGCCTGGATCTCGTAGGGATCGCACTCGCTGCGCAGGCTGAGCACCGCGCGGCCGTCATCAAAGGAGACGTGCCAGTCGCCCTGGCCGCCGTCGCGATCCTTGCGGAGCACCGTGAGCAGCCCATCTGATGCGAACTCGACCTCGATGTCGCCGACGGCGAGCCGGTGAGCGCTGGCGAACGAGCCGATCGCCCCGGTCTCGAAACGGAGGACGGCGGCCGCGGCGTCGGCGACATCGCGCTCGGGGGCCATGGCATCGCCGGTCCGGACGGAGGCCGCTCCGACAACCTCGGCTTCGCCCACGAGGTAGCGAGCGAGATCGTACAGGTGGGTAGCCTGTTCGACGACCTGGCCGCCCCCCTGCGCCACGCTCGACCACCAGGCCGGCGGCGGCGTGGGACCCATCCAGCGTCCCAAGATCATCCGCGGCGGCCGGGCCGCGAGGCGCCTCCGGAGCTCGGCCATGAAATCCAGCGCTCGGAGGTGATACCCGACTGCGACGATCAGCCCGGCGCGTTCGATCGCCGTCGCCAGACGCACCGGGCCGGCCGCGTCGTCGGCGGCCAGCGGCTTCTCGGTCAGGAACGGAATTCCGAGCTCCACGAGCCGTTCGCCGATCGCCACCGCCTGTCCGGGCGGGACGCAGACGTAGGCGACGTCCGGGCGTACCGCCTCGACCATGCGATCGAGGTCATCGAATGGCCGGCCGCCCCAGGCGTCGGTCAGGGCGGCCGCGCCGTCCACCGAGCGAGAGACGACGCCGACGAGTTCCGTCCGTCCGAGCCGCCCGAGCGCCTCGAGGTGCAGGCGGGAGATCCAGCCGGCGCCCACCAGCCCGAGCCTGACCGTCAACCGTCGCCGCCGAAGATCCTCGCCAGCTCGAACGGCGCGGTCTCCTCGAGCTGGTCGTAACGGCAGGCCTCGGGCGGCTTGTCGGGGCGCCAGCGTTTGAAGGTCGTGGCGTGGCGGAAGCGATCTCCCTGGAGATGGTCGTAGGCGACCTCGGCGACGCGCACGGCCCGGAGCGGCTCCCAGGACAGGTCCTTGCCGCGGTTCCAGCGCGAAGTGGCGCCCGGCAGGCGTTGGCCGCTCGCTTCCTGCCCGGCCGCCCACTCGGCCCAGCCCGACCACGGATGGCCGTCGAGGGCGTTCTCGCGCAGCGGCGCCAGCTCCTTCACGAGCGCCTCCCGGCGGTCCCAGCTGAACGACGAGGTGATCCCGACATGGTGGAGCGTGCCTTCGTCGTCGAACAGGCCGAGCAGCAGGGATCCAACGTGCGTCCCCGGCCCGTTCTTGTGCCAGCGGAATCCGGCGACCACGCAGTCGGCCGTGCGCTGGTGCTTGATCTTGAGCATGGCGCGCTTGCCGGGCTGATAGCGCCCGTCGAGGCGCTTGGCGATCACGCCATCCAGCCCGGCGCCTTCGAACCGTTGAAACCAGTCGGCCGCCGTCGCTCGATCTCGAGTCGCCGGCGTCAGGTGGACCGGGGGCTCCGCGCTCCCCAACAGTGCCTCGAGTCGCGCCCGCCGTTCGCCCTGCGGCACCTCGCGCAGGTCCTCGTCGTCGAGCGCGAGCAGGTCCCAGGCCACGAAGCTCGCCGGCGAGGCCTCGGCCAGCATTCGGACGCGAGATTCGGCCGGGTGGATTCGCAACAGCAGCGCCTCGAAGTCCAGCGCACCGTCCCGCGAGATCACCACCTCACCGTCCAGCACGCAGCGCTCCGGCAGGGCGGCGCGCAGCGGCGCCGCAAGTTCCGGGAAGTAGCGATCGAGCGGCTTCAGGTCACGCGACTGGGTGTAGACCTCGTCGCCGTCGCGAAAGACCAGTGCGCGAAAGCCGTCCCACTTCGGCTCGAAGAGCCAGCCATCGTCCGACGGCAACTCGTCGACGGCCTTGGCCAGCATGGGCTCGAGCGGCGGCTGGAACGGAAGCCGGAGTGGCACGAGCCGAGTGTACTTCGCGGAACTGGCCTGCTCGGGCAGGCGTCTCCGCGGTGCCGAGCGACCGTTCGGTCGCCGCGAGCCCACGGAGGGCCACCAGATGCGCACCATCCGTCTCCTCATCTCGATCGGTGCGGTTGCGCTGATCGTCATCGCCTGCGCCGGCAGCGCGTCGGCGCCGCGCGAGGGCCAGTCCGCCATCGGGGACGCCGTCGGAGGAACCGGTTTCGCGGGTGCCGCGGTGGCACCCGCGGCCAGCGCCGCACCGTCGATGCCGGAGAGCCAGAACGGCGACACGTCCGCGAGCATCGGCGCCATCGGTGCCCGTGACGACGCCAGGATCATCCGGACGGGCTCGATCGATCTGCAGGTCAGCGACGTCCCGAAGGCGCTGCGGATCGCGCGTGACGGCATCGTCGCGCTCGGTGGGTATGTCGGGGCCTCCAACACCAGCAACGACGGGGACCAGCCGTCCGCCGAGATCACGTATCGCATCCCGGCTGACCGCTGGGAGGAAGCCCTGGATCTGCTGCGCGGTCTCAACGGCCTGGCGACCAAGGTCGTCACGGAGCACACCGAGGCGGTCGAGGTGACCGGTCAGGTCATCGACCTCGAGGCACGGATTAAGAACCTGCAGGCCAGTGAAGTCGCCCTCCAGGGGATCGCCGAACGAGCCACCAAGATCAGCGACGTGCTCGAGGTCCAGGCACAGCTCACGAACGTCCGCGGCCAGATCGAGGAGCTGACGGCCCAGCTGAAGGACCTCAACGATCGTGCCGGCTACGCGACGCTGACCGCCCGGTTCGCCGTTCCGATCGTGGCCACGAAGGCCGCGGCCAAGGGCTGGGAACCGGGTGCCGTGGTCGACGAGGCCGCCGCCAGCATGATCTCCCTCCTCCAGTCGCTGGCGGACGCCGGGATCTGGTTCCTCATCGTGTGGTTGCCGATCCTGATCGTCTTCGGCCTGTTGGTCGGGGCGAGCGCCTGGGTCTTCCGCCGCATCGGGCCGGCGCGTCGGACCGCGATCCTGCCGCCGCCCGCGCCGCCGAGCGAACCGATGGCGAGCGGCAGCTAGACCGCCCGCGTCCTCGCCATCGGGGCCGCGCCCCACCGGGACTGCTCGGCGCATGGCACGATGCGTCGATGACCGAACAGGCCGAACGCTACGACCGGATCGCCGAGGGGTATGCACGCTGGTGGGCGCCCGTCCTGTCCCCCGCCGTGGCGTCGCTCCTGGATCGTGCCGGTCGTCTGACCCCGAGCGGGCCGGCCCGCCTGATCGACATCGGGACGGGAACCGGCCAGCTGGCCCTTGGCGCGCTGGCCCGCTGGCCGGGTGTCTCGATCGTCGGTGTTGACGCGTCGGCCGGCATGCGCGCGATGGCCGATGCCAACGCCGACCTGCGGCTCGATGACGACCTGCGCTCCCGGTTCCGCTCGGCCGTGGCGTTCGCCGACGACCTGCCGTTCGAGGATGCGTGGTTCGACCTGGCTCTGTCGTCGTTTGTCTTCCAACTCGTCCCGAATCGCGCGAGAGCCTTGCGCGAGGCTCGGCGCGTGCTGCGTCCGGGTGGATCGCTCGCCTACGTCTCGTGGCTCCAGGACGACCGCGCCTTCGAGCCCGACATGGTCTTCGACGACGTGCTCGACGACCTCGGCATCGGGGCTCGGGAGCCTGACGGCCGGTCCGGCGACCTGGCGTCGGTGGAGCGAGCGGCGGGCGAGCTTCGACGGGCCGGGTTCGCCAGCGTCGAGGCCGAGGCAGGGCTGCTCGAACACCGGTTCAGCGTCGACGGCTACGTCGCATTCCTGTCGGAGTTCGACGAGGAGACCTTGTTCGCGGAGCTGGAGCCGGACCTGCGAGCACGGCTGCTCGTCGAGCTTCGCGGGCGCCTCTCCAGGCTCTCGATCGAGCAGATGACGCTGCGGTTCCCGATCGTCTTCGCGTCCGGGCGCCGCTCCGGCGCCTGAGCACGCGCCGAGATCAGCCCTCGCCGGGCTCGCCTGCCCCTTCGCCCTCGGCCGGCGCGGCGCCACCCTCGGCTGCCTCGCCCTCGGCCTCGCCCGCGGCGGCCTCGGCAACGACCGGCTCCTCCTCGACGCGCGGCGGCTGGACCTTGGCGATGATCTCCTCGCCGTCGGTCAGCAGCGTCACGTCGCTCGGGACGACCAGGTCGCGGACGTGGAGCGCCGTGTCGAAGTCGACGATCGACTCGACGGAGTACTCGATCGACTGCGGCAGGTGATCCGGCAGCGCGCGGACGCGAACCGACTCCATCGGGTGGAGGAGCGTGCCGCCGTGCTGGGTGACTGCGATCGACTCACCGGTCGCGACGAGCGGGACCTCCACGGTCAGCTGTTCCGTCATGCGCACGAGGAACAGGTCGACGTGGAGCGGGCGCCGGTTGACCGGGTGCACCTGGACGCCCTGGACGAGGACCGGCTGCGCCTTCTTGCCGTCGATCGACAGGTCGACCAGCGCGTTCGGCCCGGTGTGCCGGCGGAGCTGCTCGAATTCGTGCGTATCGATCGAGACGTTCGCGGAGTCGACGCCGTGGCCGTACACGACGGCCGGCAGGCGGCCGGCGTGGCGCAGCGTGGCGACCTTCTTGCCGGTCAGGTCGCGGTGTTCGGCCGCAAGCGTCGCGCGGGCGGTGGACATGATGGGGAACCTCTGGTTCGGATCTCGGGTTGGTGACGGGCCGCGGCTCGCCGGCGGGGCCGGAGGGGCGAGGCGCCCGGAAGCACGCGTACCTTACCACGAGGTGACGCCTGGACCCACGAGGCGGTGCGCCGGAGGGCCGCGGTGTAGCATCCCCGCGTGTCCGCCACCATCCTGATCGTCGAAGACGAGCACGCGGTCGCCCGCGGCATCCAGTACGCGCTCCAGCAGGAGGGCTACGAGGTCGCGATCGCGCGCTCCGGCGAGGAGGGCCTGGACGTCGCCACGCATCAGGCCCCCGACCTCGTCGTGCTCGACGTGCGCCTGCCGGGCATCGACGGGCTCGAGGTCCTGCGGCGGCTTCGGGCGAGCGGGGCGAAGATGCCGGTACTCGTGCTGACCGCCCGCGACGACGAGGTGGACAAGGTGATCGGCCTCGAGCTCGGCGCGGACGACTACCTGACCAAGCCGTTCGGGCTGCGCGAGCTGATGAGCCGGATCAAGGCACTGCTACGACGCTCGTACGGCGACCTGTCCGATGCGGCCGGCGGCCGGGTGATCCGCCACGGCGACCTGCTGATCGACCTCGAGCGCCGGCGCGTCCAGCGCGGGACCCGCCGGATCAGCCTGACCCCGACCGAGTTCGAGATCCTCCGTCACCTGGCCTCGCGGCCGGGACGTGTCTACACGCGCAGCGAGCTGCTGGAGCTGCTCCGGGATTACGAGGCGCTCGACCAGGACGAGAAGACGATCAACGTGCACGTCAGCCACCTGCGCGACAAGATCGAGGACGACCCGACGTCGCCGGCCTTCGTCCTCACGGTTCGAGGTGTCGGCTACGCCTTTGCCGAGCGCTGAGGGCGCCGGCGGCGAACGAGTGCGGAGGCTGCACGCGCCTCGATGGGTGCGCGTGCCGCGCCGGATCCGCCGGCTGCTCCCGAGAACGTTCCAGGGGCGCCTGACGATCGCGTTCATCGCGGTCATCGCCCTGATCCTGGTCCTGGTCACCGTGCTGGTCCTCAACCGCCTGGACGACTACTTCTCGCGCCAGCAGACGACCGACCTCGAGCAGCGCTCGCAGACCGTCAGCAGCTACGTCCAGAGCCTGGCCAGGGGGGCGGCCGAAGGGCGGCCGGTGGTGGGCGTCGACAACGTGGTCGACCCGGCCGTCATCGCGGAGCTGTCGGATCGCGACCAGCAGCGGGTCATCGCCGACCGGCTCGGGCAGGCCGACGTCACGATCCAGTTCGGGCGGCTCGAATCGGCGGGCGAGCAGCTCGTCCCGGTGCCGGCTGCCGACGATCCGATCGCGATCGCGCTCGAGGCGCCAGCCGCGGCCGGCCAGACCCAGGAACATAGCGCCATCGTGTCCGGCTGGTATTCGGCCGGGAGCCTCTTCCAGCCGTATGCGGTCAAGATCACCCTGGCCAATCCGTACACGTTCCGGGCGACCGCGCTGGCGAATGTCACCGGGCTGCTCGCGGCGATTGCGCTCTTCGCGCTGGCCCTCAGCGTCATCGTGTCGACCGCCATGGCGCGACGCTTCACCACCCCCCTGCGCCGCCTGACCGAGGCGTCGCGCGGCCTGGCCGAAGGCGACCTGAGCCGGCGGGTGCCACCGAGCCACGTCCGGGCCGGGTCATCGGAGCTGGCCGAGCTGGCCCTCCAGTTCAACGCGATGGCCGATCGGCTCGAGGAGAGCGTCGAGATCATCCGTCGCGACCGCGACCGCAGCCGCGACTTCCTGGCCGACGTCTCGCACGAGCTGCGCACGCCGCTGGCTGCGCTGCGCACGTTCAACGAGCTGCTTCGTGAGGGCGCTGCCGAGGATCCGATCGCTCGCGTCGAGTTCCTCGAATCGAGCGGCCAGCAGATCGAGCGGCTCGACTGGCTCGCCCAGAACCTGCTCGAGCTGTCCAAGCTCGATTCAGGCCTGGTCCTGCTGGACCTGCGGCCGGACGACCTCCGGGCCGCGGTCGAATCGGCGGTCGAGCAGAACAGTGCCGCAGCCGAGCGGCGCGGCGTCGGCCTGTCGCTCAACCTGCCGGCGGCGCCGATCCGAATCCGCCACGACCCCCAGCGGATCGGCCAGGTCGTCGGGAACCTCGTGGCCAACGCGGTCAAGTTCACCGGCCGTGGCGGCTCGGTCACGGTCGACGTCTCCGGGACGCCCGACGGGGCGCGGATCGACGTGACCGACACGGGCGTCGGCATCGATGCCGCCGAGCTGCCGCACATCTTCGATCGCTTCTACCGCGGTTCGCGGGCCAACGAGGCCCGGGGGAGCGGCAGCGGCCTCGGGCTCGCCATCGTCCACTCGATCGTCGACATGCATGGCGGCCGTGTCGCCGTCGAGAGCCGCGTCGGCAGCGGTTCGCGGTTCACGGTCACGCTGCCGCGCGATCCGCGCCTGGTGGCGGGCACGCCGGCGGCCGATCGCGCCGACGTCGCGTCGGCCGCCGAAGCCGAGGCGCGCGCGACCCTCGCGACCAACATGCAGGAAACTTCACCGTCCGAACGCTCTCAGGTGAATCCGGATCCCGCACCCTGAGGCCAGCGTGACCGTCTGCAATTGGGCCAGGTTGGCCGACACCCGCGAGGAACCCGACCACGATGCATGAAGATCCCCAGCTCGACGCCGCCACCGACGGATCGGTGACCGAGCGACACACCGTCCCGCCGGCGGGACAGCCAGCTGCCCCGGACGAGTGGGCCGCCGTGGACCAGCCGGCTTCTCCGGATCAGCCGGTCGGCGCGCTTCCGCCTTCAGACGATCCGGCGGTGCCGGTGGACCGGTACACCCCGGCGTCCGAGCCGCGACCCGACTGGACGCGCGACCTTGGCGGCGAGACCGTCGCAACACCCGAGCGCTGGTACGAGCCGGCGCCCACGACCGAGCCGGTCGTGCCGGTGACGACGACGCGCCGGAGCCGAGGCGGGATGGGCACCGTCGTCGGAGCTGCTCTCCTGTCTGCCGTCCTCGCGTCCGGGGGCACCGTCCTCGCCCTGGGTGCAAGCGGTGCGCTGGATCGGCCGGTCACGACCGTGCCCGCCAGCACCAGCCAGGGCACCAACGTGGCTGCGCCCCAGCCGGTCGCGATCGACGAGTCGTCGGCAACGATCAACGTGGCCGCCAAGGTCAACCCGGCCGTCGTCCGGATCACGGTGACCGGCGCATCGGGCGCCGGCGATCTCGGCGTCATCCCGGCCACCGGGGTGGGATCGGGCGTCATCTTCAACAGCGCGGGCTGGATCCTGACCAACCACCATGTGGTCGAGGGCGGCACCAAGTTCGACGTCCAGCTCTACGACGGCCGCGTCCTGAGCGGCTCGGTCTACGGCATCGACACCCTGACGGACCTCGCGATCGTCAAGGTCGACGGCACGAACCTGCCGACCGCCGCGATCGGCGAGTCCGACGCGCTCAAGGTCGGCCAGCTGGTCATCGCGATCGGCAGCCCGCTGGGCACGTACTCGAACTCGGTCACAAGCGGGATCGTGTCGGCCAAGGGCCGCTCGATCACGACCGACGGCAACCAGTCGCTGACCAACCTCATCCAGACGGACGCGGCGATCAACCCGGGCAACTCTGGCGGGCCGCTGCTCGACGCCGACGGCAACATTGTCGGCATCAACACCGCGATCGCCAGCAACAGCAACGGGATCGGCTTCGCCATCCCGATCGACATCGCCCGGCCGATCATGGACCAGGCCGTGGCCGGGGAGAAGCTGACGCGACCGTACCTGGGCATCAGCTTTGTCAGCATCACCCGCCAGGTGGCCGACCAGGAGAAGCTGCCAGTCAAGGCGGGCGCGCTCGTGGGTGGTCGCGACGCGAACGGAAACGCCATCCCCGATGCCGTCAAGCCCGGTACACCTGCGGCCGCGGCGGGGATCAAGGATGGTGACATCATCGTCAGCGTCAACGGCAAGGCGATCGACGAGGGCCATCCGCTCGATGCGGTCCTCGCCCAGTTCTCGCCGGGCGACACGGTCAGCCTCGACGTCCTTCGCGACGGCCAGCACGTGACGCTGCAGGTGACGCTCGGCACGCGACCGTCCGGGCTGTAGTCTCGCCCGGCACCGACGTCAGGCCTCGGCGTCGCCCCACAGGCTCCAGCCCGGCTCGCTCGCGGAAGCGAGGACGGGCGCGGCGGGCATCTCCGTACGGTCGTCTCCGGGCTCGTCGCCCCGACTCGTGGATGCTGCGGCCGCACCAGCGTCTCGGGCGGCCTCAGCTCGAACCTCGATGAAGTCGCGCAACCGAACCGGCGTTCGATCCTCTCCGGGTTCCCATGCCCAGCCCGCCGCGGGGCCGAGGGTGGGTCGCACGGGTGTCCCGGGGGCGCCCGGCGCGTCGAGCGACTCCCAGCACGCCCGGATCTCGTCGCCGCGCAGCGGCCGTCGCTGGCGATCCAGACCGCAGTAGCCGATCTGCGCGGCGACCGACCGGCGGAAGTGACGGCAGGATCCGCACGCGGTGCTGGATCGGTGGCAGACCCAGCATCGTGCCGTCTCTGCCTGGGGTGTCGCACAGTGCGGACAGCGCCACATCGGCATGTGTGGATGGTAGCTGCGACCGTCGTCGGTGTCGACACCCATCCGCTATTCGAGCGCCGGGTTGTCGGCGCGAGGCGCTACGAGGGGCTTGGGGCAGGCTGGACGGTGATCACCGATTGGTCCTGCGTCGAGCCGAACTGGTCGCTCGAGACCAGGACGGTGGCCAGTCCCTGGCCGGGATCTGCGCCGGCCGGGATGGAGGTGGTGAACGACGCGCGGCCGTCGGCGTCGGTCACCTGGTCACCAGTCACGGTGGGAATGCCCGGAATGCTCAAGGTGAAGGTCACCGCCGCGCCGACCAGGGCATTGCCATCCGGGTCCGAGACCGTGACGCGAAGGGTCAGGTCCGCCGGCAGCTTGGCCACCGAGATCCGATAGGCGGTCGCGCTGAGGGTCGCCGTGAGCTTGCCGTTTCCTCGGCGCACGGTCAGGACCATGTCTTTCGCGTTGCCCGCCGGGTCGGTGCCGGTGATCGTGATCTCGTTGATGCCGGTGCCAAGGGCAAGGCTCAGCGTGAAGGTACCGTCGGTCGCGGCATTCCCGGTGATGGACGCACCATTGGCGGCGTTGTGGGCAATGAGCGTGGAGCGTGCCTGCGTCTTGCCGACGATCACGACCGAATCTCCATTGACCACCGCCCCTTCCTTGGGCGAGGTGATCGTGATCTTGGCCGGCGCCTGGTCCAGCACGTAGCGAACGACCGCGGACGGCTGCGATTCGCCGCCCGGCCCCACGATCGTAACCGAGAAGTCGTTGATCCCCTTGGTCAGCTCGACCGGGATGATCGTCTGGGCCGTCGCCGCCAGTGGAGCCTCCTGAATGGGCGCCGGCGACTGGTCCTTGAGGGCAAGGTAGACACGGATCCGCTGACTGGGATCGCCGACCACGCCGGGCGGGACCGTGACCACCAGGTCGACGGTCGAATCCTGCGTATACGGCTCGGTGGGAGCCTGGAGGGTTGGGGCGTCGGCGACGACAGCCAGCGACGGCTTCGGCGTCGGCGTGCTGGTCACGCTCGTCACGAATCCGCCGAGCGCCGAGCTGATCCCACCGAAGACCTTGCTCAGGCCGCCGGATCCCAGGTAGAGGACGACGACGCCGAGCAACCCGACCGCCATGATCAGGCCGAGCTTGCCGATCAGGGGCAGCCCTCGACTGTGCTGGATCGGGCGATGGACAGACAGTCGCGTCGATGACGGCGTGCGGGGTCGCACCTTGACCGGCGCCGGGCGGCCGCTCGACGGAGGCCGGGGACGGACGTGCGTCTGCCGCGGGTCGCGCCGAGTCGCCATCGCCACGGATTGTCGCACGCGCCGATCCGGTTCGACCTGAATCGGGGTCGTGCCATTTGGGTGCAGTGCGTTGTACTCTGGCTGGGTCGCGCGCGTGACGCAGGCGTTGCGTGCGGGCGCCTCGAGGGAGGGAGCGTGCAGGCTCGCGATCCACGATCAGGCCGTCCGCCGGCCGGCGGCCCTGTCGGCCCGACCGGCCGACCCGCGTTCGGCGTGGGCCCGATCGCCCGTGTCACGCCGTCACCGCTCGTCGCGCGGGCCGTGCCGGCTCCGCTCGAGGCACCGACCAACGGGGCGGCGCCCGGCCCCGGCGCCCGACCCGTTGCGACGCGCCAGCTGCCCCCAGGCTTCGGGCTCCCGAACCTCCGCCGCAATGTCTGCCCCCACTTCTACATGACCGGTGCCCGGGGCGCGATCCCGATCCAGGCGCCGCACCTGCTGAAGGCACTGATCCGCCAGGAGGCCACCACGTCGCGCTGCCAGCTGCGTGGCGGCGTGCACATGGAGCAGGGCTACGTGAACGACGTCTGCCTGACACCCCGCTTCAATCAGTGCATCTTCTACGAGGAGGAGCTGACCCGAGAGTGACGGGCCGGCCATGACCGTCACGACGGAACGCCTGGCGTACCAGCGAGCGGTCCGGGCGCTCGAGGAGCGCGGGCGGTTCGGCATGCGGCTGGGCCTGGGCCGGACCCGTGCCCTGCTGGCTGCGCTCGGCCACCCCGAGCGGGCGGTCCGCGGCGCCCTGATTGCGGGAACCAACGGCAAGGGCAGCGTGCTTGCGCTGGCCGACTCGGCGTTGCGGGCCGCCGGCTACACGGTTGGCTCCACGCCCAAGCCCCACCTCGTCTCGTATCGAGAGCGGATCCAGGTCGATGGCCGGCCCATCGATCCGGACGACTTCAGCCGCTTGACCGAGCGCGTGCTGGAGGTCGGCGAGGGTGTCACCCGGCGGCACGGGGAGCCCACCGAGTTCGAGCTCCTCACGGCGATCGTCTTCGCCCGGTTCGCCGAGGTCCAGCCGGACGTCGCGCTCGTCGAGGTCGGGCTCGGTGGCCGGCTGGACGCGACGCATGCCTGGGACGGCGGCGTTGCGGTCGTTACCAACGTCGACCTCGACCACACCGACCGCCTGGGCGACACGATCACCGCGATCGCCCGCGAGAAGGCGGCGATCATCGAGCGCGGCGACCTGGCGGTCACCGGCGCCGGCGGAGACGGCCTGGCGGTCGTCCGGCGACGGGCACGACGGCTCGGCGTGCCCCTCACGGAGGTCGTCCCAGCCCCGCTGCTCGGATGGGACCGCGATGGCATCGACGTCGACCTCGCCAGTCTGGGACGAACCCGGGTCGGGCTGCGCGGCCGGCACCAGGCCGTCAACGTGGCGATCGCCGATGCGCTGCTCGACGCGCTCGAGGCGGCGGGGATCGCCAGCACGCCGGCAGCCGCGAGGCGGACCGGCTACGCGACGGCGGTCTGGCCCGGGCGACTCGAGCTCATCGCGGCCGATGGCCGCGACGTGCTGCTCGACGGGGCGCACAACCCGGCCGGCGCCGCGGCGCTGGCGATCGCGCTCGACGACCTCAGGCCCTTCATGGCCGATGGACCGCTGACGCTCGTGACCGCGTCGATGGCCGACAAGGACGTCGACGGGGTCATCGCCGCCCTGAGTCATGCGGGCGCCATGGCCGGTGCCACGATCATCTGCACGAGCGTCGGCCTGGCGCGGGCCCTGGACGCAGCCGGGCTGGCGGCCCGCTGGCGGGCACAGCGACCGACCGCGGCGGTCGTCGTGGAGCCGGATCCGATCGCGGCCATGGACCGTGCCCTCACGCGATCCGGGGGCGCGAACGGACCGATCGTGGTCGCCGGTTCGCTCTATCTTGTCGGAGCCGCGCGAGGCCACCTCGTGAATGACCCGAGCCTGCGCGATCCCAGCCCGTCCGAGGACGCATGACCAGCCCTTCCGGATTCGCGGTCCAAGCATTCCCGGCGCCGACCCGGATCGGCCCGGTCACGTTCGCCTGGGGCGAGCGCACCTATGTCATGGGCATCGTCAACGTCACGCCCGATTCGTTCTCCGGCGATGGCCTGCTGGCAGCCGGGACCGACCCCGTGACGACCGCGGTCGAGCTCGGTCGGCGGATGGCCGCCGATGGCGCCGATCTGCTCGACGTCGGCGGCGAATCCACGCGGCCGGGCCACGCGCAGATCGCCGCGGCCGAGGAGATCGCTCGCGTGGTGCCGGTGATCGCCGCGCTCCGCACCGCCCTGCCGGACCTGCCGCTCAGCGTGGACACGACCAAGCGCGAGGTCGCGGCCGCCGCCCTGGACGCCGGTGCCGACCTGCTCAACGACATCTGGGGCGTCGGATCGGATGACGCGCTCGCCCGGCTTGCCGCCGAGCGAGGCGTCCCGCTCGTCCTGATGCACAACCGGGCCGAGCCACGCTATCGCGACCTCATCCGCGAGGTCGTCGCGGATCTGGGGGCCGCCGTGGATCGTGCGGTGCGGCTCGGTGTCTCCCGGGAAGCGGTGATCGTCGATCCCGGTTTCGGGTTCGGCAAGACGCCGGAGCAGAACCTGGCGCTGGTCCGGGAGCTCGGCTCCCTGCGAGTCCTGGGTCGCCCGATCCTGCTCGGAACCAGCCGCAAGTCGACCCTCGGCCGGGTGCTCGACCTGCCGGTCGACGAACGGCTCGAGGCGACCCTGGCCACCACGGCGCTCGGCATCGCCGGCGGCGCCGACCTGCTGCGCGTCCACGACGTCCAGGCCAACGTTCGCGCGGCCCGGATCGGCGATGCCATTGTCCGCGCGAACTGGCGGCCCGATGCCGCCCAAGGAGGCCCGAGCTGAGCGATCGCATTGTCCTGGCCAACATGCGCTTCGAGGGCCGGCACGGCTACTACGACCACGAGCTCCTCACGCCCCAGCCGTTCGAGGTCGACGTCGAGCTCGTGCTCAACCTCCAGCCGGCCGCCATCGACGACGACCTGTCCAAGTCGGTCGACTACGGACGCGTGTACGACGCGGTGCGGCAGATCGTCGAATCGACCTCGTTCCGGTTGCTCGAGGCCCTGGCCGAGGCCATCAGCCATGAGCTCCTGGCGGACTTCGACGCGACCGAAGTGGGGGTCCGGGTCCGCAAGCCTCGGGTCCAGCTGAGCGGCCCGCTCGACTACGCCGGCGTGGAGATCTGGCGGCGCCGTTCGGCTGGAGACCGCCGCACCTGACGGGCGAGCGCCCCTAGAAGCTGGGCGCCGGGCTCTGGTCGACGACCACGCTCGGTTCCGGGGTCGGCACGGGCGTTGGCTCGGGCGTCGGCACGGGAGTTGGCGTCGGTGTGGGTGCTGGCGTGGGGGTCGGTGTCGGATTCGGGCTTGGGCTCGGCGATGCGCTCTCCGATGGCGACGCCTCGGGGCCGGTCGAGACGACGAAGTCGATCGGTGTCCCCTTGGCCACCCCGACGCCCGCCGACGGGCTTTGCGACACGACGAGCCCGGCCGGCACGATGGGATCCGGCGTCTGCGTGACCAGACCGGACCGCAAGCCTGCGTCGACGATCGCCTGGATGGCGTCCGACAGGCTCTTGTTCTTGAGGTCCGGGGCGGGCACGAGGGCGGCGGACGTCGCGACCGTGACGTTGACCGTGCCGCCCCTCGGGATCGGCGTCCCGACGGCGAGGTCCTGGAGGAGGATCGTGCTTGCCGGCCGATCGGACACCTCGGTCGCGTTCTGGACGAGGTTGATCCCGAGACCGTCGGCCGTCTGCTTGGCAACCGCGAACGGCTGGTCGACGAAGTTCGGCACGTTCACGAGCCCGGGCCCGGTGCTCGGGGCCGGGCCTCCGCCGGCCACGAGCTGGTAAGCCAGAAAGGCGATCGCGGCGAGCATCACGATCGCTGCGATGCCGGTCAGCCAGACCATCGCGCCCGGTCCCCCGCCGTCGTCGTCCTGCTCGGAGGCTCGGTACGTGCTCCTGCGCGGTGGCGGCGGGGGCCGCCGGTCGCCACCGGCGCGATCGCGTCGAGCTGGTGCGTCGGGATCATCTTCGTCTGCCCCGACGTAAGCCTCCGGCGGGTACGGAACCCTGGCCGGGTTCGGCCGGGCGGTCCCCGAGATGACGCCCGGAAGTCCCGACGGGACGGCGGCCCCCGACGCCGAAGCTGCTCCACCGGCCGCGATCGCCGCTGCGCCGCCGATCGCGCCGGCCCCGCCGATCGACGCCGCGGCCGGCTGCGGCGTGGCCAGCCACGCCTCGAGCTCATCGGCCATGGCCGACGCCGACACGAACCGGTCGGCCGGGTCGCGGGCCAGGGCGCGGCGGGTGATCGCGGCGAGCTCCGGCGGGACGCTCGAGCGGACCGCGGCCGGATCGGGAATCGGTCCGCTCAGCCTGGCCAATGCCACCCCAGCCGCACTGTCGCCCTCCCAGGGCCGCACGCCGGTCAGCATCTCGTAGATCACGATGCCGAGGCTGTAGATGTCCGAGGCGGCCGTCGTGGGGTCGCCGCGCGCCTGCTCCGGGCTGAAGTAGTGCACCGAGCCGAGCGTCGTGCCGGGCAGCGTCACCTGCGCCTCGGCGACGGCGCGCGCGATGCCGAAGTCGACGACCTTGACCCGCCCATCGCGCCCGATCAGGACGTTGCCGGGCTTGATGTCGCGGTGGACGATCCCGCGGGCATGGGCCGCCGCCAGCGCTCGCCCGACGCCCGCTGCGATCCGGGCAGCCTGCCGCGCCGGGAGCGCACCGCTTCGGCGCAGGATCGTCGCCAGGTCCTCGCCGTCCACCAGCTCCATGACGATGAAGGGCCCGGACGGGTCCTCACCATAGTCGTAGACGGTGACGACGTTCGGGTGGCTGAGCGACGCCGCGGCCTGCGCCTCCTGGCGGAACCGCGACGAGAAGTCCGGGTCGCGGAGGTACTCGGACCGGAGCAGCTTGAGGGCGACGTCGCGTCCGAGTCCGGTATCGGCAGCCCGATAGATGGTCGCCATCCCGCCCTGGCCCAACAGCTCGATCAGGCGGTAGCGGCCCCCGAGAATCTGCCCAATGTCCGCCAAGCGGCAAACCCCTCGTTCGACGACGTTGTCCTGGTATTCCCGCGCTTCGACCGGAATCGTACCGCACGAGACGTCGCGAGCCGCTCGTGGAATCCGAGGTCGGAGTGAGGCGTGTGAGCTCGGCCGGGGCCGGCACCACGCATGGGTCGCCCCACTGACGATCGAGGCCCGCCGATTGTGGTGGGCGTGGTCAGAGCTTGAGGCGCTGCAGGTACGCGCGGAACGCCGGTCCCAGGTCGGGCCGCGCCAGGGCCAGCTCGACCGACGCCTCGAGCCAGCCCATGACGGTGCCGGCGTCGTAGCGCGTCCCCTCGAACTCGTAGCCGAAGACTTCCTGTTCCTCCATCAGCGCCGCGATCGCGTCGGTCAGCTGGATCTCGCCGCCCGCGCCGCGCTGGGTCTGCTCGAGCTTGTCGAAGATCTTGGGGGTCAGCACGTACCGGCCGATGATCGCGAGGTTGGACGGGGCGTCTTCGGTCGCGGGCTTCTCGACCAGGCTCGTGATCCGATGCAGCCGACCATGGTCGAGCGGATCGGTGCTTGGCTCCGACCCGATGACGCCGTAACGACTCGTGTCCTCGGGCGGCACCTCCATGACGGCCACGACCGACCCGTGGTGCTGGTGGTAGGCGTGGATCAGCTGCCCGATGCAGGGCCGTTCCCCGATGACGACGTCGTCCGGCAGGATCACCGCGAACGGCTCATGGCCGATCAGGTCCTTGGCCATCAGCACGGCGTGCCCGAGACCGAGCTGCTCCTTCTGCCGGATGTACGCCACCTGGGCGAGATCGCTGATCGCCCGCACCTGGCGAAGCATCTCGATGTCGCCCTTGTCCTCGAGCAGGTGCTCGAGCTCGAAGGAGAGGTCGAAGTGGTCCTCGATGGCGCGCTTCTGGCTCGACGTGACGATGATGACCTGCTCGACCCCGGCGGCGACGGCCTCCTCCACCGCGTACTGGATGATCGGCTTGTCGACCAGGGGCAGCATCTCCTTCGGCTGCGCCTTCGTGGCCGGCAGGAAGCGGGTGCCCCAGCCGGCGGCGGGGAAGACGGCCTTGCGAACGCGCATCGAACCTCGCGGTGACGGGGTTGGGCTGGCCGTGAAGTATACCCCGGGGTCCTCCGAAGACCCCCTCACGCCCAGGCCGTGGACGTGGCAAACGTGCGAACGGCGAGGCTGAAGGCGCCCGGCCGGTCGAGGTTCGAGAGGTGCAGCGCGCCGGCCAGCACGACCCGGCGCGCGTCTGTCGCCGCCGTCGCAAACCTCGCTGCCGAGAGCCGGAAGAGCAGGTCGAACTCGCCATTGAGGATCAGCGTCGGGCCTGGATAGGCGGCCAGGCGTGGGATGAACCGTTCGTGGAACAGCGTCCGCAGGGCGATCGCGCCGCCACCCGACCAGAACCCGCCAGCCACGATCGGTTCCGCGATCGCCGCCGGGTAGCGGATCCGGAAGAACCAGCCGTTCAGGCGGTCCACGCGAGGACTGTCGAAGCGGGCAAGGGCTGCCGCCAATGCCCTGTAGGCCAGCAGGCGGACGCCGACCGGTTCGGCCGACGCTCCGGCGATCACCAGGCCGCGGACCAGCTCGGGGTGCCTGGCCGCGAGGGCCATCGCCACGTAGCCACCCAACGAGAGCCCGACGACGACGGCGCGCTTCCCGGCCGCTGCATCGCGGATCGCCCCGGCGACGATCTCCACGGCCCCGTCGAGGCTGAAACGCTCGGACGCCCGTTCGCCGTGCCCGGGCAGGTCCAGCGCGATCGCGAGGAACTCGTCACCCAGGGCCTCGAGCTGTGGCGACCAGACCGCCCGGCTGAGGCGCGTGCCGTGCAGGAACACGATCGCCGGGGCGTCGAGACGTCCTGTCGCGGTCAGGCCGACCTGCCCGGGGTGCTCGGTCATCGTCGGGACGGCGGCTTCCGGTGACAGCTCAGACCGACTCGTGTCGAGCACCACCAAGACGGACCGACGTGAACGGGATCCTGATCTCGCGGAAGACCTCGATCGAGACGAGGAAGCCGACGAACAGGAAGAGGACGCCGAGGAACTTGCCGAGCTGGAACCAGTCCGTCATGCCGAACCGGTTGAGCGTGTCGCCCAGGGTCGCCACGAACGCACCCACCGCGATCAGGATGGTCGCCGGGACCCGGCTGTGGAGCCGGCCGGCGATCAGCGCTCGAGCCGCCCCGGGCAGCGACGCGACCAGGTTGACCGTGATCGCGACTGGCGCGATGAGGAGGTTGAACAGGAACTGGTCGCCTGGCTGGTTGGGATCGAGCGAATAGGCAAGCACCCGTCGCTTGGGCATGAAGACATAGGTCGAGAAGACGGCACCCAGGATCAACGCGAAGGCACCGGTGATGTTCAGGAACGGCGTGAGCAGGCGAAGCTCCGGCGGGAACAGCGTCGCGACCGGCGCTCCAGTGGCGGGGTCGAGCGCGTATCCGGGCGCGGCGAGGGTCGTCGTCAGCATCAGGATCAGGCTGAGCGCGGTCGCCCCCACGACGGCGCCCGCCGCCAGGAGCGGCCAGCGGTCGTTGCTGAAATAGGTCTCGACTGCCACGGCGATGGCCAGCAGGCCGGCGACGATGAAGTAGAAGAGCGGCAGCGCCCCCGCCCCCTGATACTCGGGCTTGTTGCGGACCAGGAACGTGAACAGGCCGGCGAGGAAAAGGCACAGGGCGAAGCTGTAGCCAAAGCGCGTCCGCCCGAGGAGGAACGCGGTGCCAAGGCCGAGCCAGCCGGCCGTCCAGACCGCTCCGGTCAGGTACCACGTCCGGTACAGGAGCTCGCTCCAGCCCCCGATCGCGGCCAGGGCCTCACACCCCGCCCCGACGCCGTAGAACAGCATGCCGAAGGTCCAGATCAACTGGAAGCCGCCTCGGCGCTCGCGCCATTGGTCGAACAGCGCAACGGCGAAGACGAGGGCGAGGATGGACGTGATGGCTGGGAGCACGATCTTGGGGTCCACGGTCAGCCAGCGGCCTCCTGGTAGGTGTCGATGAGTCGGAGCAGGAGTCGGTCCAGCAACGCGGTCGCACCGTCGTACAGCTCGCCCAGCCTCGCGGCGTCGAGCCTGCGTCGGCGACCGAGGCCGGCCAGCTCGGTCAGGAACGGGCGGCGCGCGGTGACGAACAGTGCGATCGCCTCGCTCAGGCTCAGGCCACTGGCCCGGAGCCGGCCCGCGAACGCATCGACG
Organism: Candidatus Limnocylindria bacterium; assembly: GCA_041491485.1. GTDB lineage: Bacteria > Chloroflexota > Limnocylindria > Limnocylindrales > CSP1-4 > SPCO01. Next base: position 7,112 of record JBGPVC010000011.1, on the reverse strand, counting down.
AGGGCCACCGCCTGGGCCTCGGCCTTCCGACGCGCCGCTTCGTCCGCCCGCTCGGCGTCGAGATGCGCGATCAGCGCCTCGACCAACAGCCGTCCGTCCTGACGGTAGCGCTCGCGATCGTCGGCGTCATCGGCCGTGACCTGGCGGGCAGGCGCATGACTCGTGTAGCTCCGGCGATAGGCGCGCGTCACCCGCTCCGAGCTGGCTCCCAGGCTGGCCAGTGGCAGGGTCTCACGGCGCCCGCTCGAGGCCAGCCGCTCGAGCGCCCGGCGATCGAACCGGCGGTGCCGACCGGGCGTGACGAACACCTCGACGCGGCCCTCGTCCGCCCAGCGGCGCAGCGTGTCGGGATCGACGCCGATCAGGCGGCTCGCAGGCCCCAGGGACAGCCACCGTCCGGCAGGAAGCTGACGGTTCGACTGGATCGGGCGAGCGGTGACCGGGGGGGCGGACACGTGGGCCTCGGCGTAGCGTCGACGGGCCGGGCGAGCATCGGGGGGATACGCTCGGAGACCGACCCGTCGACTGTGGCAAGCCACTCGAAATCTGGGTGAATCTGGGTACCCACGATTCGCTCAGTGGGCGGAGGATAGGTCCGCACCTCCGAAGCCGTCAAGCGCGGCAGCGCGCGAGGTCGAGCGACGCCGGCGGCACCCGTCCAGGTCAGGCCGGCACGAACTCGTGATCGTCGCGGTGGATCCCGTCGCACAGCCCCAGGCCTTGCGGCTCGCCTGGGATGACGACCGGGCGCATGATCTCGCGGACCTGGCCGCGCCGGCAGAAGAGGTAGCCCTTGTCGGCCATCCAGCGGCGCACGCAGGCCGGATCGGCGTGGAACTGGAACGGGCCGGGGTTGACGGCGGGCCGCTGCGTCCAGGCGACCGGCGCCTCGGCCGCGACGATGTCGAGGAGGTTCACCCGCCAGGGCGTTCCCTCGATGACCTCGAGGCATCCGTCGCAGCGGGTGGCGACGTTGTCGTGCACGATCGTCCGGATCTGGATTCCCATGATCTCCATTGCGCGGCGATGGTAGCAGGGAGACTCGGGCGCCCGACGGCCCCGATCGCGTCAGGGCCGGCCCATCTCCACTCCGTCAGGCGGCCGTTTGCGCCGTTACGTACCAGTTGTGCGGCATCTCCGGCATCGTTGTCGGGAGCACCGGAAGGATCCAGCGGCCGTGGTTGGCATCCGGCTGGCCGGCCTGCGTCATCGCGGCGCGCCAGCCGCGCTCGGCGAGAAATCCCATCGGGTCGTCCATGGTCCCGATCCAGGGCGCTCCGGCCTGAGCCTGCATCTCGACCCATGATCGAGTCCACGAGGATGTCAGCATCTGGCCGTTGATGATGTCGAAGCCCAGGTGACTTCCCGGCGCTGCCAGGTCAGTCACGGCGTCGAGCAGCCGCGTGATGTCGTCGCCGGGAATGTAGAACAGGAACCCTTCGAGCAACCAGCCCGAGGGCCGCGCGCGATCGAACCCAGCCTCGAGGAGCGCGGCGGTCCAACCGCCAGTCAGGTCCACCTCGACGGCGCGTCGCGAGCAGCGCGAGACTGCGCCGGTCGCGGCGAGAATCCCTTCCTTGTGTCGCAGGACGGCCGGTTGGTCCAGCTCGAAGAGGCGCGTCTGATCAGGCCAACTGAGCCGGTAGGCGCGCGTGTCGAGCCCGGCCGCCACCAGCACGACCTGGCGGATCCCATCGTGCTCGGTGATGGAGCCCAGCCAATCATCGAAATAGCGGGTTCGGAGGACGATCGGCACCACGCTGTCCTGCGGGCGTTGGTCGATCCATGACCTGCCCTCGGGTCCGGCCAGCGCGTCCGCCCAGGGATCATCGAACAGACGATCGCTGCGCGCGTCCTCTGCCGCCCGCACGGCTGCCGTCCAGCGGGCCGTCGCTTCAAGGGGACGAATCGGTGTCGCCTTCTCGGAGACCATGCTGCGCCTTCCCTGCCGCTCCTCGTTCTCGGATTCGTGCCGTTCGAGCATGCCGCCCTGCGCGGGCCGCGGCTACGGCCGAACGTCACGAGCCGGATGCGCGGTGACGCCCGGCTAGGTGGACCGGATGTCCCGGCGATCGAACGCAACGATCCCGATGACGGCGAGAACGACCGCCGGCTCGCGGCGACTGCGCGACTCAGCTAATTTCCCCCGGCAGAGCCCTGGTGGGTCAGAACAGCCGGCTAGACTGGCCCCAAACGCGCCCGTCCCGAGCGCCCGGGGCTACCGAGTTCGAGCCGAGCGCACTCGCGGAGGAAACACCGTGCGCTGGCTGAAGCTCGGCTTGGCGGTCAACGGAGGGATCTTCCTGTGGCGCGGGTCGCTCGACATCCTCCAGCCTACGTCGTTCTACCTCGCGTCTGACGCGCCCAGATACGCCATCGATGCCGTCCGCGTCCTCGGGATCACGTACCTGGCGCTCGGTCTCATCCAGCTGGGCATGTGGTGGGTGCCCGACCGGCGAGCGGTCCGGATCGTCGCAGGCGCCTCGATGCTCTTCGCTGCCGCCGTCTTCGCCCAGGCGCTAACCCAGGGTTCGGCCTCGGCGGATGCCTTCCATCAGCTCAGCCCCGGTCCGGCGGTGGAGAATGCCCTCGTCGCCGTGGCATACGCCATCCTCCTCTCTCGAGAGAGCCGGACAGCGACGGCCTGAAGGGAAGCTCAGTCGGCTGCGGTCATCCACCAGGGTGCATTCGACATCAAGCCGACTGTGGAACCGGCAACCGCGGCCCGTGTGCAGGGGCCACGACACCGGCTCGTCTCAAGGGCGGCTAAGGCAGGGTCCAGAAGGGACCCGTGAGACCAAGCCGATCGAGGATGGATTGATTCTGGTCGCGGGTGTGTGGTCGCCAGTCGGGCGCTAGACGATCGCCCCACCATGCGTTCGCGAGCTCGCACAACTTGGTCACGGAAATCGTGGCCCCGGGCTTACGGCCCGCCAGCCACGCGGCGACATGCTCTTCCGACCGGAAGAGAAGCATGGTTCCTCAGGTGAACCCGATGTCGCGCCACCAGTCCACCGCCGGGACGAGGACATGGAAGACGAGACCGCCGTCGTCCGGCCGCTGGTCGCGAATAGCCACGTCGATCGGCGTCTCACAATCGGGACACTCGGTGCGGATCTCGCCATCCACGTGGAGGGCCGCGCAGATCCCGAATGCATCCCAGGCGCAATTGCCATACCAGGATCGGCCGGCCGCTTCGACGCGGTATGGCGTGGGCCGCGCCGCGAAGGGGTTGGCCATCCGCAGCTCTCGCGCATCGCCATCCAGGACCAGAGCATGTGCGTCGTGGAGCCGTCGCCATCCATCGCGAACGACCTCAACCGGGCTGTCCATCGCCGCAGCGATCTCGGCGGCCGACGGAGCAGTACCCAACTCGACGAAACGGTGATAGGTCAGATTCCGAAGGGTGATGTCGGCTTCGTCCACCTACCCATCGTACCCACAACCGGGGGCGGCCTTGCCGCAGAGCCGGGCGGAGGTAGGACGTCTCGGCTGGGATGGACCGACACCATGAGCGCGTCGTGCAGAAAGAAGAACGCCGGACGCGGAGGTCGACGATCGAACCCTTTGCCGATTAGGCCTGCCGAGACGCCCCCATGACGGCCCGGTCGTAGGGTGCGGCTGAGCGGCAACACGGCACATTCCCGTCGTACGCTCGCCAGGAGGCGACCGTGTCGCACATCACCGGAACGATTCAGGTCTTGTCACCTGCGCTGACCGTCGGACCTAGCTCCGGCCTGCCGGCGACCACCGGGTCGACATGGGCGGTTGCCTTCACCCCAACGCCCGCGTCGGGTGGCACGAAGCTGGTGATGCTCCACTTCCAGAACGTCAGCTTGGCGGCAGGTGAGCGTCTCGAGGTGGACCTCGGCTACGCGACAGACATCTTCACAGGCGCGAACGGCGCGTCGTTCTGGACGCGACCCGTGAACGTTTACGTCGTTCCAGGGGGGAACGTTCCGATCCGATTCGTGGCGGTCGCCGGATCCATCGGCGGAGCACAACTCGATCGCTATGGACGCGGCGAACAGCACACCGGCGAAACCGGACATCCCAGCGTCTCCAACTGCGATCCGTTCCTGGGGTCGGCGTCCTACACCGAGCCCACCTACGACCCGTGGTGGTCCTGTGTTACTCCGCCGGTCTGGGAGAACGCCTCCTGCGTGCCGCCAACCGATGTCCGTGCTCGGGTCGCGCGCAGCGTCGGCATGATCGTGTCGGCCGAGGTGTCCGACTTCACGGGCATCGAGGAGCTATCCACCTGCAGCGTGACGCTCGTGGACGCCGACAAGGTGATTACGGCCGGGCACTGCCACACGCCCGCCGAAGCCCTCTCAAGCTCGGTGACATTCGACTATGCCGTCAACTGCGATGGCAGCCGCCCAGCGGGGTACAACGCCGTCTTCCACAAGGTTGTCGAGGTCCTCGCCCACCACTACGACGGCACGATTGACTACAGCCTTCTTCGGCTGGCCGATGCTCCGGCTGGCACCCCGTCGATCCAGCTCCGCCACGATCTCCCTGGCCTCGGCGAGCAGGTGTTCGGCCTCCATCACCCCAACGGTGCGGTCAAGAAACTGTCGGTCCCGCATCCCGGGTACGCGACTGTCATCGGACGCAGCTCGACGGCGATCAACGTGCCGTCGTCGTTTGATGTCTCGGGCGGAAGCTCGGGCTCGGGTCTGTTCGATACGGCAGGTCGGATTGTCGGCGTTCTTTCGCACGGCGCCCCGTGCGCAGGAGATCCGCTGATCTACTACCCGACTTCCTCGATCGTGGGGGCCATCGCACCGACGCCGCCGCCAGCCGTCAGCCGCGACGTCATGGTCGTATTCGATCGGTCGGGAAGCATGTCGGAGCTCGATGGGACTGGCCGCGCCAAGATCGACGCCGCGCGCGACGCCGTATCGCTTTTCGTCCAGCTCGTCAGAACGGCGACGGGGAACAAGGTCGGCCTGGTCTCGTTCGACTCAGACGCCACGAGCCCGGTTGATGCCCCACTCGGCGCGGCCGACGCTCCGCACAAGCAGGCGCTCGTCGGCGCGGCGCCCTACTCCGGTGGCATCGTCGGGAGCTTGATGCCAGGCGGAGCGACCAGCATTGGCGATGGTCTCGAGGCGGCTCGGCTGCAGTTCCCCGCCCCGGGAGTGAACCCTCGGGCCGTGCTCCTCCTCACTGACGGGATGCAGAACACGCCGCGCTGGATCAGCGAAGTCGACACGGCTCTTGCTGGAATCACCGTCCACGCCATCGGATTCGGCACCGACGCGAATCTTGATGGCGCCCTGCTCGCGGCCACCACAGCCTCGCACGGGGGCCTGTACACCCGCGTCGAGAGCGGGCTGGCACTGGAGAAGTTCTTCGCCCACGCGTTCGGGAACATCTTCGAGGCGGGAACCATTACCGACCCTGAGATCGAGCTGCCAAGCCAGGACCGGGGTGGCAAGCCGTTGCCGTTCGTCGTGTGCGGCGAGGAGGCCGTCACAGTGGTGATCGGCTGGGATCGCTCCGACGCAGACCTGCTCCTGTTGGTCATGACGCCAAGCGGAGCGACCATCGTGTCGGGGTCTCCGAACACGCAGGCCGATGCTGGCCAGACGTGGGCATTCCTCCGGATCCCGCTGCCCTGGGCCGGGGAGCGAGACGGAACCTGGACGGCCACCGTGGTTCGCCCGGGGGGCGGTGAGTTCCCACCGCCAGGTGTCACGCTCCGATACTTCGTCAACGTCGTCGCGACCGGCGGTCCGAGCCTCCGGCCGGCGACGGACGAGCATCGCTACTACACCGGAGACGCCGTCAATCCGCTCGTCATGCTGCGATACGCGGACGGCTCGTGGCCTCGCGGCGGTCGCGTCTCGGTCACTGTCTCTCGGCCAACCACGGCCCTCGGTTCCCTCATCGCGAAGCATGGGCTGAAGCAGGCGGTCTTCGTCGGCGGCGACACGATCCCTGCCCGACAAGCGACGGTCCGGGAGATCGAGGCGGCGCAAGGCGGTCCGGTCGTCGCGTATCGCGACGATGTCTTCGAGCTTGGCGGTGAGGCTGAGGACACCCACGGAGCCTTCGAGGCTGCGGCCCTGTGGGGTCGACAGCTGACCGATCTGTTGACCGTTGATGGGACCTACCTGCTCCACTACCGGGCGACATACGGGGAGTGTGCCGCGACACGAGAGACGATGCGCTCTCTAAACGTTGACGTCGGGATCGACCCGGGGCAGACGACGGTCACCGTCCAGACCGGCGGGACCAGGCCGAATGGCGATCACTCCGGCACGCTCACGTTTATGCCCGCCGACCGCTACGGCAATCTCGTCGGACCTGGCCGCGCTCCCGATCTGACGCTGTCTCCCGGACCATCGACGAGCGTTGTCGGGCCGATTGAGGACAACGGCGACGGCTCCTACTCAGTCCCGGTGACATGGCCGCCTGGCGCTGACCGAGGTCCGTCGATCATCGTCGGCCAACCCGGCCGTCCAGTGAGCGTTATGGCTCCTGCCGCGCACGTCGACAACACGTGCTGTGACCAGCCGTGGCGTCTGATCTGGATCTTGATCATCCTCCTAGCCCTGGCTCTGCTTGTGGCCCTGTTCGCCATTGTCATTCGATAGACCCGTCAGACGACGAGCCACCAGGTCGCCCGAGTCGCTGCCAAAGAGCGAAGCAAGATCTCCGCCCTTGCCGATCGACCGCCCGGCGTCGACGGAAGCGGCCGCGAAGCCGGACACATGGCCCCAAAGGTCGCCCGAGTCTGAGCTGTCTGTGACGGGGTTTGCACCGACACCATGAACGGATCGTGCGACAACTTCTGTCCAGGCCAAGACGCCCCGGCGCTCGAAATAAAGAGTCTACGTCGTCAAAAATACCGACCCATCGTGATGTTTCGCCTGCCTGCTGGCTCGACACTGCGCGTCAGCCGACAAGGTCAAAGCGACGTACGCCAAGGCCCCGACTACGAAGCCGGACACTCAGCCAGGGGGCCCGCCGTGGAAGCCATCTTCATCATCTTCGCCATCGTTCTCGGTCTTGCCGCCCTGGACGCGGCAGCGCTCACCTGGGGCGTCGACTCTCGTGAGCCCTACCGGGACGACCGCCGCCGCTAGGCCGCATGTCCC
>JBGPVC010000010.1:0-36137 GCA_041491485.1 Candidatus Limnocylindria bacterium | reverse complement strand
TACTCGTTCGGGCTGGACTCGCAGGACTTCGTGGTCGCCTACGAGACCGACGACCTGGTCGCCTTCGGCGATCTCGTCCGGGCACTTCGTTCGACCGAGAGCCGGCGCTCGACCGTGAGCGACACGCCGATCCTGCTGGGGATCCACCACCCGATGGACGAGATCCTCGACCTCCTGGGAGCCGCCTGATGACCGGCACGGCGATCGGACCGGCGGCATCCGTGGGTCCGCGGACCGCCGCGCTCGTGGAGCGCGCCGAGCGACTGTTCCCCGGCGGTGTCAACAGCCCGGTTCGGGCCTTCCGGGCCATGGGCCGGCCGCCGCTCGTCCTGGCGCGCGGCGAGGGTCCGCACGTCTGGGACGCCGACGGGCGTCGCTACGTCGACTACATCGGCGCCTGGGGACCGGCGATCCTCGGACACGCGCACCCGGGCGTGGTCGAGGCGGTGCGGCGGGCAGCCGGCGACGGGTTCGCCCTCGGGGCGACGCATCCGCTCGAGGTCGAGCTCGGCGAAGCCATCCAGCGCGCGATGCCGTCGATCGAGCGGATGCGGTTCACCTCGTCCGGCACCGAGGCCGTGATGAGCGCCGTGCGCGTGGCCCGGGCGGCGACGGGTCGGGACCTCATCGTGAAGTTCGCCGGCGCCTATCACGGGCACTCGGACGGGTTGCTCGTCGACGCCGGCTCCGGCCTGGCGACCCAGGCGATCGCCGGCAGCGCCGGGGTGCCCGACGTTGTCGCCGGGACCGCCATCGTGCTGCCCTTCAACGACGCCACCGCGGTCACGCTCGCATTCGCGCAGCGCCCCGGCAGGATCGCCGCGGTCGTGCTGGAGCCCGGGATCGCGAATGCCGGCGTGATCGCGCCGGAGCCCGGGTTCCTCGAGCTGCTCCGCGAGCTGACCCGGGCTGACGGCGCCCTGCTCGCCTTCGACGAGGTCATCACCGGCTTCCGGGTCGGGCCGGGCGGCGCCCAGGCGCGCTTCGGCATCAAGCCGGACCTGACCACGCTCGGCAAGATCATCGGTGGCGGGATGCCGATCGGTGCGTACGGCGGCCGGGCCGACCTGATGGCGCTGGTCGCGCCGGCCGGGCCCGTCTACCAGGCCGGGACGCTGTCCGGCCACCCGCTGTCGATGGCCGCCGGGATCGCGACGTTGGCCGAACTTCGTCCCGAGCGATACGTCGCCCTGGAGGCGGCCGCTGCCGACCTCGCCGAGGGCCTGGCGGCTGCCGCGGCCGCTGCCGGTCGGCGGGTCGCGGTCGCTCGGCTCGGGCCGCTCCTGACGGTCTTCTTCCGATCGACGCTGCCGCTCGACGCCGCCGACGCGCTGGCGTCGGACCGCGAGGCCTACGCGCGGTTCTTCGGTTCGATGCTCGACCAGGGGATCCTGCTGCCACCCTCGCAGTTCGAGGCCTGGTTCCTGTCGATGGCCCACGGCCCGGCGGAGATCGAGGCCACGCTCCGTGCCGCGCGCCTGGCGTTCGCGGAGGGCGTGGCATGAACGACCGCTTTCTGCGCGCCTGCCGGCTGGAGTCCGTCGACGCCACGCCGGTCTGGTTCATGCGTCAGGCGGGCCGCTCGTTCAGCGCCTACCGCGCGCTCCGCGAGCGTTACGGGATCCTCGAGCTGGCCAAGACCCCGGAGCTGTGCGCCGAGGTCACCTTGATGCCGGTCAAGGAGCTCGGCGTCGACGCCGCCGTGCTGTTCGCCGACATCATGCTGCCGCTCGAGCCGATGGGCGTCGGGCTGCGGATCGAGCCCGAGGTGGGCCCGATCATCGACCGCCCGATCCGCTCGGCGGCGGACGTGATGACGCTGCGAGCCTTCGAGCCCGACGAGGTCGCGTTCGTCTTCGACGCGATCCGCCTGGTGCGCGACGAGCTGGACGGCAAGGCCGGCGTGATCGGGTTCGCCGGCGCGCCGTTCACCCTCGCCTGCTACCTGATCGAGGGACGGCCGTCGCGTGACTTCGCCGTCGCGAAGGCGTTCATGTACCGCGAGCCGGAAGCCTGGCATGACCTGATGGATCGCCTGGCGACGATGGTCGTGGCCTACCTCCGGGCGCAGGTCGAGGCCGGGGCGCAGGTCCTGCAGCTGTTCGACAGCTGGGTGGGAGGGCTCGGTCCGGCAGACTACGTCAAGTACGTCCAGCCGCACGTCCGGCGCATCTTCGAGGCCCTTCGCGGCACGCCGACCATCCACTTCGGGACCGGCACCGCCGCGCTGCTGGAGCAGATGGTCGACGCCGGCGGCGACCTCATCGGGCTCGATCACCGGGTCTCGCTGGCCGACGCGTGGCGACGAATCGGCCCGGATCGCGGGGTCCAGGGCAACCTCGACGCCGCGCGGCTGCTGGCCGGTTGGGACGCGACACGGGACGGGGCGCAGGCCGTCCTGGGCGAGGCGGCCGGGCGAACCGGTCACGTCTTCAACCTCGGTCACGGCGTCCTGCCGCAGACGGACCCCCAGCTGCTTCGCCGCCTGGTCGAGTTCGTCCACGAGCACACGGCCCGGCTACCGGCCACGGTTGCGCGGCCAGGGGCCGTCGCATGAGCGAACCCGCCGGGAACGGCGTGCTGCTCATGACATACGGCTCGCCCGCCTCGCTCGAACGGGAGGACATCCGGGCATACCTCGCCCGCGTGCGTGGCGGTCGCGCACCGGACCCCGAGCTGGTCGACGAGTTCACTCGCCGCTATCGCGTGATCGGCGGGTCGCCGCTGATCGAGATCACACGGCAGCAGTCGGCCGCCCTCTCCGTGTCGCTCGGCTGGCCGGCCGAGGTCGGGATGCGGTTCTCGGAGCCGTCCGTCGAGCGTGGTCTGGGCGCGCTGGCGGACGCCGGCGTCTCGTCGGTCGCCGCCATCATCCTCTCGCCGCAGTACTCGCCCCTGCTCATGAGCGGGTACGCCCGGGCGATCGACGATGCCCGGGCCGCGCTCGGCGAGGCGGCGCCCGAGGTCGTCGTCGCGGGCGCCTGGCACGACGAGCCCGCCTTCATCGCCGCGCTGGCGGGACGCGTCCGGCAGGAGCTGGAGGCGATGACGAGCGGGGGGCGGGTGCGTCCCGCGGTCCTGATGACCGCCCACAGCCTGCCGAGACGCGTGGCCGAACAGGAACCCGACTACCTCGAGCAGCTTCGGTCGACCGCCGAGATGGTGGCGCGCGCGTCCCGCCTCGACGCCGGCGAATGGACCTTCTGCTGGCAGAGCGCCGGCCACGAACCCGGTGTGTGGATGAAGCCGGACTTCGCGGACCTGATGCCCGAGATCGCTGCGTCCGGTGGGCGGTCGGTCCTGGTGGTCCCGATCCAGTTCCTGGCCGACCACCTCGAGATCCTGTACGACGTCGAGATCGGCGCCCGCGAGCAGGCGGAGCGCTTCGACCTCGAGTTCCGGCGGATCGCCTCGCTGAACGCCGACGAAGCGCTGGTCAGAGCGCTTGCGTCGGTCGCTCGGCGGACGCTGACACCGATCGCGGCCGCGAAGGCCTGACCGTGCCGGTGGCGGCCACCGTGGTGCCAAGGCCCATCGTCGCCGCGATCTCGAGGTCTGCGTGCTGCCCCGGAACGGTGAACACGGCTGCCGACGCGATCCCGAGCTGATCGGCGAGCGGGTGGAGGAAGGCCGGCAACGTCGGTTCGAGCCCGTCGTGGCGGGCCAGCGCGCGCGCGCCGGCACGGAGAATCTCGACGCCTGGCGTGTTCGGCATGGTGCGCCCTCTCCCGACGGGCTGCTCATGGTACACAGCCCGCGCGACGGTGCCGCTCGAGGCGCCAGCCGGTGATTCAGTACTCGAACGCGATCGCGGCGTAGCCGACGGTTCGGTCGGTGTCCGAGCCTGGTCGATCGGCCGAGGTGGCTTCGGCCAGCAGGCTGCCGTGGGTCGCGCCACCCTCCTCGACGGCGGCCAGCATGCATCGAACGGCATCGAGTCCGCAGACGCCGCAACTGACGCCAGGCTCGCCCGACGCGCGGATCTCGGTCTCGACGCGGAGCAGCTCGCTGCCATCGAGCCGCAGGATCGGCTCGATGACCCGGCGATCGATCTCGCGCGCGACGTCCAGCGGCGGGTAGTGCGCGAGATCCGAGCTTGCCACCAGGACGACCCGTTCCCCATCGGCCCGCAAGTCGGCCACGAGGTGACCGAGCCACGAGCCGGCGATCTCCGCCACGTCCCTCCGCGCGGCGCCGACCAGCAACGGAACGACCCGCGCACCGGGACAGGCGCGAGTGATGAACGGCATCTGGACCTCGATCGAATGCTCGGGCTCATGGACGGCGTTGTCGGCCCTGAACGGCGGACCGAGGGCGACGATTCGCTCGGCCAGGCCGCGATCGACCCGGACCGCTCCCAGCGGCCCGGACCACGCGCCATCCGTCCAGACCGCTGCTCCGGTGGCTCGGCCGGCGTGATCGGTGCCAAGCAGGACGATGGTCGTCGGGCGGATCGTCGCGATCAGGGCCCAGCCGGCCGCGGCGACGGACCCCGAGTACTCGAGCCCGGCGTGTGGGACCAGGACGCCCAGGACGGAGTGTGCGGGGACGGGTCGCGCTTGGCGGGCCACGTTGCCGAGCAGGCCGTCCACCAACCGGGCGAGAGCGCCTGGCTCCGAAGGGTAGAAGGTCCCCGCGTGGACCGGGCGCCGCTCCGTCGGGCTGGCCGCCGGGCTCATGGCGCGCCTTGATCCGCCAGGCCGATCCCCGCGAGAGGCCTGCGGCAGGCCGGGCACGCTCCCCGCACCAGGTCGGATGCCGCGACGCCGAACCCTCGCCGGCGGATCAGGACGCGGTCGCAACCGACGCAACGCGTCTCGTCATCCGCGAGGCCGTCGATGTTCCCCGCGTAGACGTGGTGAAGGCCGGCCGCCTGGCCCATCGCCACCGTGCGCCGGACGGTCTCCAGCGGCGTGTGGCGGGTATCGGCCATCCGGTAGGCGGGAAAGAACCGGCTCACGTGCCACGGCGTCTCGGGACCGAGCTCGGCGACGATCCAGCGGGCGAGCGCGGCGAGCTCCTCGGGCGCGTCGTTCGCTCCGGGGATCAGCAGCGTCGTGACCTCGACCCAGATGCCACGGTCGCGCATGCCGACCAGGGAATCGAGCACGGGCGCCAGGCGCGCGCCGCAGACGGTCCGGTAGAACCGGTCGGAGAAGCCCTTCAGGTCGACGTTGGCCGCGTCGATGAGGGGACCCAGGAGGTCTAGCGCCTCGGGCGTCTGGTAGCCGTTGGTGACCATGACGTTCGCCAGCCCGGATTCGTGTGCGAGGTGGGCAGTATCGACCATGTACTCGATGAACACGGTCGGCTCAACGTAGGTGTAGGCGATGCTGCGCGCGTGCATCGCCATCGCTTGAGCGACGACGGCGCGAGGGGGCAGGGGGGCGGTCCGGGGGTGCAGGCCCTCGCGGTCGGCCTGGGCGATCTCCCAGTTCTGGCAGAAGCGACAGTGGAAGTTGCAGCCCCGTGTCGCTACCGAGAATGCGAGGCTGCCCGGCCACGCATGGAAGAGCGGCTTCTTTTCGATCGGCTCGGCGACCGCGGCGACCACCTCGCCGTAGACGAGGCTGACCAGCAGGCCCTCGCGGTTCTCCCGGACGCGGCAGATCCCCAGGCGCCCGGGACGGACCAGGCAGCGATGCGCGCACGCGACGCAGCGGACCTCGCCGGTCGCCTCTGGCAACGCCAGGATGGCCGGCACCACGCCGGTCTCGTCGCTCGTCAGCCTCGCACCGGCGGGGACCCCGGACGGCCGGCTCGTGTAGGCGTCGGGGCGGACGTAGCTCGTCAGCCGGTGACCTCCATTCGGTACTCCTCGATGAGACCCCACGTCTGGCCATCGACGGTGAACTCGTTGCGCCATCTGGCGTGCCCCGGGTCGTCGAGGATCCAGGTCAGGCGGATTCGGGGCAGCGCGTCGTTCAGGGATTCGTAAACCAGCCGATTGCCCTCGATTCGACCGCGATAGATCGCGAGCGTTGGGCCGTTGTTGTCCGCGCTGCAGGCCCGGTACTCGCCCGAGAGACGATCCCAGCCCGCGATCCAATGGAGGCGCCAGGTGAGGACGAAGGACCCGTCGGTGAGGTGCTGATCCTGTTCAAAGTCGCAGTCGTACCAGAGACCGTCCTGGATGAGCCGGCACCTGGCCGTTCCATGCCCGGTCATCTCGGGCGAGCCGGGTCCCATGCCTCCGGGCTGGATGGTGCCCGTCCAGCGCCAGTCCCGATAGAACGGAGCGAGGGCGGTCATTTCGGGCCCCGCCTCCGCAGTCCGGGGCAGTTGGACCTGGGTCTCGAGGGTCATCGGATCTCCTCCTTGGTCGATCCTGAACGCAGGCGCGTCCCGTCCCGCGGGCTACGACTGCCGAGCGAAGGCCGCCATGGCGACCGCGATCGCCCACTTGAGCCCGACCATCGCGGAGAGGGCGACGATGGCGACGCGGACGGTCTGGTCGACAGCGCCGGTCCTGGCCGGCACGAACCCAGCGATGGGCTGGAGGACACCGTGCCAGCCGAACAGGCCGGCCCCGATCACGACCAGCGCGACCACGCCGAGCGCGCTGCCGAGGATGATCACGGGATCGGTCCAGCCGATCGCCGGTGCCTGCGAGATCCCCGCGACGGCGCAGCCGGCCATGCCGAGGATGGCGACAGCCAGCAGCGCGCCGCGACCGACGCCGATGACCGGCAGCGAATCCCGGGTCAGCGCGGCGTAGGCGATGACCAGGGCAACGATGACCATGATCGTGCCGAGGAAGAACGTCGTGTCGAACAGCTTGACCATGACGAGCCTCGCGCCCGCCCAGTCGACGATCGGACCGGCCCGTCCTTCGAGTGGGCACCGATAGTCGACGCTCCCAGGCTCCGCAGGGGCAAGAGCCCATCGGCACGACTTCGGGTGACGGCCGGCTCTCGGGGCCATGGGCGGGCGGAGGCGCCGGTCAGGCGAACGTGGCGTGCCGGTCACGCAGACGCCGCGGCGCCCGGGCGAGCGCACGAATGCTGTCCTCGATGTCATCCTAGGCGTCATCGCGGCCCTGATCGGCTTCGGACGAATCGTCGTCGCACCACGCTGAGGCAACCTCGTACACCGTTCGCGGTCTGCCTTCCGAGGTCGCCGTTGCGGGGTGAGCGCGACCTGTCATGAAAGGATCGGAATGAGCCGCTTCTTCACGAGCCTCGGGCGATTCGCCGTGCGCTTCCGGTTCCTGATCGTCGTTGCCTGGATCGCGGTCACATTCCTTGCCGTGCGGTTCCTTCCCTCCCTTGCGGACGTGGCGAAGGACACCACGAGCGGCTTCCTCCCAGCCAATTCACCGAGCATGCAGGCGGCGGCCATGGCCGCGCCGTTCCAGGATGTCTCGCTGGCACCGTCGACGCTGGTGGTGGCCCGCGACGGCGGCCTGACCACGGCCGACAACGCGGCCGTGGACCAGTTGGAGACGCAGATCCGGGGGGTCGATCAGGTCAAGGCGGTCGTCGATCTTGGCGTCTCGCGCGACGGGGCGGCGCGCCAGGCCCTCATCGAAGCGTCGGTCATCGCGTTCAGCGCGGGTCCCGAGGCCAGCGGCGTGGTCGATGCCATTCGATCGACGTTCACCGCCGCGGTCATCCCGGCCGGCCTGCAGGTCCACCTGACCGGCCGGCTGGCGATCCAGGTCGACACGGTCAAGGCGTCGGGCTCCTCGCAGGACCAGACCCAGCAGCTGTCACTGCTGTTCATCGTCCTGCTCCTGCTGCTGGCGTTCCGGGCCTTGCTCGCCCCGATCGTGACGCTCGTCCCCGCGGCCTTCGTGCTCGTGCTCTCGGGACCGGTCATCGCGGAGGCGACGAAGATCGGCGTCCAGGTCTCGTCGATCACCCAGCTCCTGTTGATCGTGCTGATCCTCGGCGCCGGGACGGACTACGGCGTCTTTCTCGTGTTCCGCGTCCGCGAGGAGCTGCGGCGGGGGCTGACGCCGCACGAAGCGGTCATTCGATCCGTGAGCCGGGTCGGCGAGTCGATCACGTTTTCGGCCCTCACGGTGATCGCCGCCCTGGTCAGCCTCGTCCTCGCGGAGTTCGCGTTCTATCAGAGCCTGGGCCCCGCCCTGGCCATCGGGATCGCGCTGATGCTGGTGGCCGGCCTGACGCTGCTTCCGGCGTTGCTCGCGATCTTCGGCCGGACGGTCTTCTGGCCGACCGGTGCTTCGGTGCGGAAGCACGAGCACACCGGGTTGTGGGATCACATTGGCGTCGCGGCGACGCGACGGCCGGGCGTCACGCTGGTCGCCGGCGTCGTCCTGTTCGCGGGCCTGGGCGCCACCTTGGTGACGACCGGCGTCGCCGGCTTCGGTGACGTCACGTCGAGCCCGAGCGGCACGGATTCGGCCGCCGGGACCGCGCTCATCGAGACCCACTTCCCGTCGTCCACCACCAGCCGGAGCGCGGTCCTCCTGCAGTTCCCGACGTCGGTTTGGGACGACCCCTCCGTGCTGGCCGGTGCCCAGGACGGACTGGCCGGGCTGTCCGAGTTCAGCGGCCTGGTCGGACCGCTCAACCCCAACGGGATCCCGCTCACTACCGACCAGCTGACGCAGATGCATACCGCCCTCGGCCCGGCTCGCGACCTCCCCCCGATCCCGACGACGACCGAGGTTCCCGAGCAGCTCTACAACGCCTACCGGGCGACCGGCCAGCTCATCAGCCCGGACGGCCGGACCATCCAGTACTCGGTCGAGTTCGCCAACGGCGACGCTTCGAGCCCATCGGTGCTCGATGCGGTGCCGGCCATGCGCGTCGACGTCGATCGCGTCGCGAATTCGGTGGGCGCATCCGCCTCCGGCGTCTACGGCGCGGTCGCGTTCGCCGCGGACATCAGCCGGATCTCCGGCAGCGACCTCGTGCGGATCATCCCGATCGTTGCGGTGCTCATCGCGTTCCTGCTCGCCGTGGTGCTGCGCAGCCTGGTCGCTCCGCTCTACCTGGTCGCGAGCATCGTCCTGTCGTATGGGGCGGCCCTCGGACTCGTGGGCATCATCTTCGTCCACCTCGGCGGGCAGGACGGGATCAGCTTCATCCTGCCGTTCCTGATGTTCGTGTTCCTGATGGCCCTCGGGTCGGACTACAACATCCTGATCATGAGCCGGATCCGCGAGGAGGCCCACCAGCTCCCGCTGCGCGATGCCGTGGCACGCGCGATCGGGCGGACGGGCAGCACGATCACCACGGCCGGCATGATCCTCGGTGGCACGTTCGCCGTCCTGGCGGTGGCCGGCGGCTCGGCCGGCGGTGGCCAGATCCAGCAGATCGGCTACGGCGTCGCCGCCGGCGTGCTGATGGACACGTTCCTGCTCCGATCGCTGCTCGTGCCCTCGCTCGTGGTCCTGCTCGGCCGCATCAACTGGTGGCCGTCGCACCTGGCGCGGACGCCGCTCCCGGACGAGGCTACGTCGGTCGAGTAGGCGACCCGACCGCGTACGTGAGGAGCGACGGCATGCGGTTCGTCATCGAGCGGCCAGCCGCCCGGGACGCGTGAGCCGGACACCGGGTGGGCGGTGGTCCGTGAGCCGCAGCGTCGGCCGGTTCCATCGCGACGCCCGGCTCTTTCTCGTCACCACGTTCGTCGCGGGCGCCGCGCTTAGCCTCTACTGGATCGACTTCAACCTGTACCTGGAATCGCTCGGCTTCTCGACGGCGACGATCGGCGTCGTCTCGACGATCGCCTCGGTCGCCGGCGCGGCCGCCGCGTTCCCGTCCAGCGCGGCGTCCGACCGGTTCGGCAGGCGGGCGATCATTGCCGGCGGGATCGTGCTCGGGCTCGTCGCGCTCGCCGGACTCCTGCTGACGCAGGAGCTTCCCCTGATCGTCCTCCTCGCCGCCTGCTGGGCGGTGGGGCAGCAGTCGTTCCAGGTCGTTCAGGCGCCGTTCCTGACCGAGCACAGCGAACCCGAACACCGCAACCAGCTGTTCGCCGCGCAGTTCGCGATCCAGAACGTGACGAACGTCGCCGCGGCGGTCCTCGGTGGGGTCGGCGCCGCGTTGATCGCGGGGTCCATCGGGCTCGACCCGGCCGGCCCAGGGACCTACCGCGTGATCCTCGTCATCATGGCCGTCCTCCTGACCGCGTCGTTGGCCAGCGTCGCGCTGCTGTCGGACGATCGCCCGCGGATGGTCACGGGTCGTCGCCTCGTCAGGATCGGCGAGCCCGCGGCGTTCCCGCCGGATCCGCGCCGGTCGCGGGCGATCTTCGGCATCGTGGTCCGCGACCGCGGCCGCTTTGCCCGGCTCATCTTCCCGGGCTTCCTGATCTCGCTGGGAGCCGGCCAGGTCATTCCGTTCCTGAACCTGTTCATCCAGCGCAAGTTCGGGCTCGACCTGACCTCGCTCAACGCCGTCTTCGCGGTCACCAGCCTGGGCACCGTGGCGGCGATTCTCGCCCAGCCGGCGCTCGCCCGGCGGTTCGGCCAGATCACCTCGGTCGTCATCGTCCAGGCGGCGAGCATCCCGTTCCTTGCCGTGCTCGGCTTCTCGCCGGTGCTCTGGCTGGTGATCCTGGCGATGGCCGTCCGAAGCTCGTTGATGAACGCGGGCAACCCGATCTTCAGCGCCTTCGCCATGGAGCACGTCGCACCGGCGGAACGCGCAACGCTGTCGGCGGCGATGACCGTGCTGTGGCAGGTCGGCTGGGTCGTCGGCGGCACGTACTACACGGTGCTGCAGGCCCTGCTTGGGTTCGACGGCGGCTACACCGTCAACTTCGTGACGATCATCACCCTGTACACGATCGCCACCGGCCTGTACTGGGTGTGGTTCGGGAAGACGGACGCCAGGACGCTCGTGTCGCGGCCGGCCGCCTGATGCCCGGACCGGATCAGGACGGCGTGAGCTCCCGCGGCGTGGTCCATGACCGGATCGTGGCCATGTAGTTGGCCCGTTCGAATGCGCCGGGATCTTCGACCATCGCGGCACTGGCGCTCCCGCGCAGCTGCTCGACCGAGGTGTACTCGCGCTCGGTGAGCCAGTCGCGCAGCCCCGCTTCGACGGTCCCGACATGCCCCGGTCCGTGACGGAGCAGGGCGGAGGTCATCATCACCACGTCCGCCCCGACCATCAACGCCTTCACGGCGTCGGTCCCGGTATGGACGCCCGAGGTCGCGGCGAGCGATGGGCCGGCCCCGAGCCGAGGTCGAAGCAGCGCGATCCAGCGGACCGGCAGCCGGAGCTCCCAGGCGTGGCTGAGCTCGAGAGACGGCACGACGTCGAACGACTCGAGATCGAGATCCGGCTGGTAGAAGCGATTGAACAGGACCAGGCCATCGGCGCCGGCCCGCACGGCCTCCGTCGCGAACTGCGCGAACGACGAGTAGTACGGGCTGAGCTTGACGGCGAGCGGGATCGTCACGGCAGCGCGGACGGCGGCGATGAGGTCGAGGTCGGCAGCCTCCACGTCGGCAGCGCTCCGGCTCGGATCGGCGGCGACGTGATAGACGTTGAGCTCGAGCGCGTCGGCACCGGCGTCCTGCATGCGACTGGCGTAGTGGACCCAGCCGCCGGTCGTGCTCGCGTTCAGGCTGGCGATGATCGGGACGCCGGCCTTCGCCTTGACCCGTTCGAGACCCAGCAGGTAGCGGTCCGCCGCGCTGATGAACGAGTCGACCGCCGGGAAGTAGTCGAGCGATTCGGCGAAGACTTCGCTGCCCTGCTCGAGCGAGCGACTGAGGCCGATCTCCTCGGCCAGGATCTCCTCCTCGAAGAGCGACGGCAGGACGATCGCCCCGACGCCGGCGCGCTCCAGGCGACCCGCCGTGTCCGGCTGGTTGTTGTGTGGCGCCGCGGAGGCGACGATCGGGGAGCGGAGGGTGAGCCCGAGGTAGCGGGTGGTCAAGTCGACGGTCATGCCCCGTTGCCCTCGTCGTCGTACCGGTAGCCGGCGTCGCTCTCGACCTCGGGCACGATGTCGGGGTCGGGCTGGTGGATGTGCGGGACTGTTCGCTCCACGCCGGCCAGCTGCTCGTAGTAGTGCCAGCGCTCGTCGGCGTCCGCCTGGGCGAGCTCGGCCAGCTCGGCGGCCCGTTCGGGGTGGGTTCGAGCGAGGACGGCGAAGCGCGTCTCGGTCGCCACAAAGTCCCGGATGGGGATGGATGGCGCGGTCGAGTCGAGCTTGAACGGGGTACCGCCCTCGGTTTCGGACGGGCGATAGCGATACAGCGGCCAGTAGCCGCTCTTGACCGCGTCCTTCTGATGGGTCATCGACTTGCTCATGTCGATGCCGTGGGCGATGCAGGTGCTGTAGGCGATGATCAGCGAGGGCCCCGGCCAGGCATCGGCTTCGAGCAGCGCCTTCGTCGTCTGGAGATCGTTCGCCCCCATCGAGACCTGCGCCACGTAGACGTCGCCGTACGAGCGGGCGATCGCGCCGAGGTCTTTCTTGGCCGTGCCCTTGCCGGCCGCGGAGAACTTCGCCACGGCACCGCGCGGCGTCGACTTCGACGCCTGGCCGCCCGTGTTGGAGTAGACCTCGGTGTCGAGGACCAGGATGTTGACGTTGCGGCCGGAGCTCAGGACCTGGTCGACGCCGCCAAAGCCGATGTCGTAGGCCCACCCGTCGCCGCCGATGATCCAGACGCCCTTGCGGACGAGGTCGCCGGCGAGTGCGAGCAGTTGCCGGGCATCGGCGGCGTGTGCCCCGTCGATGCGTGAGAGCGCCTCGCGGAGCGCGTCGACGCGGGCGCGCTGCCGATCGATGTCTGGCTCCGTGTCCTGGGTTGCATGGAGCAGCTCCCGGACGACCTCGGCGCCGAGCTCGGGTGAGAGCCGATCGAGCAGCATCCTGGCATGGTTGGTCTGGGCGTCGAGGGCGAGGCGCATACCGAGCCCGAACTCGGCGTTGTCCTCGAACAGCGAGTTGTTCCAGGCCGGCCCGCGTCCCGCGGCGTTGACGGTCCAGGGGGTGGTCGGAAGGTTGGCGCCGTAGATCGACGAGCAGCCGGTGGCGTTGGCCACGATCATCCGGTCGCCGAAGAGCTGGCTGACGAGGCGGATGTATGGCGTCTCGCCGCAGCCGCCGCAGGCTCCCGAGAACTCGAACAGCGGTTCGAGCACCTGGCTGCCCTTGATGGTGTCGTGCGCGATGAGGCTCCGGTCGAGCGGAGCGATCGACTGGAAGAAGTCCCAGCGCTCGCGCTCGACGTCGCGATGCTCGAGGATCGGTTCCATGTTGATGGCCTTGTGGCTGACGTCCGTCTTGCTCTTGGCCGGGCAGACGTCGACGCACACGCCGCAACCGGTGCAATCGTCGGGCGCGACCTGGATCGTCAGCCGGTGGCCGACAAGGTCGCGGGACTTGAACTCCTTGTGCAGGAAGTTGCCGGGCGCCGCCGCGACCGCCGCCTCCGGGAAGACCTTCATCCGGATCGTCGCGTGCGGGCAGACCATCGCGCACTTGCCGCAGTCGATGCAGATCGACTGATCCCAGATCGGGATCAGCTGGGCGATGGCTCGCTTCTCGTACTGGGTCGTGCCCGACGGGAAGGTGCCGTCCACGGGGAGCGCGCTGACCGGCAGCATGTCGCCGTCGCCGGCCATGAGCCGGGAGGTGACGCGGGCGACGAAGTCCGGCACGTCGCTCGGCATCGGCGGGATGGCCGGCAGGTCGTTGCTGATCGGGGCGAGGGTCACGTGCTTGAGGCTCGCCAGCGATCGATCGATCGCGGCGAAGTTCCGGGCGACGACCGCGTCGCCGCGCTTGGCGTACGTCTTCTTGACGAAGTCCTTGATCCGGGCGACCGCGTCGTCCGGCGGGAGGATCCCCGCGAGCTGGAAGAAGCACGGCTGCATGACGGTGTTGATCCGGCTGCCCATGCCGGCCTCGTTCGCCACCGCCACCGCGTCGATGACCCAGAAGTCGATCTGCTTGTCGATCAGCATCCGCTGGACGCCGCCCGGCAGGTGCTCCCAGACCTCGTCGGGGCCGTAGGGCGCGTTCAACAGGAACGTGGCGCCCGGCTTGGCGTATTCGAGGACCTTGGTCTTGCCCAGCAAGCTGAACTGGTGGCAGGCGACGAAGTCGGCGTCCTCCACGAGATAGGTCGAGCGGATCGGCTCCGGGCCGAAGCGCAGGTGGGAGACGGTGACGGAGCCCGACTTCTTCGAGTCGTAGACGAAGTACCCCTGGGCGTAGAGGTCGGTGCTCTCGCCGATGATCTTGACCGACGCCTTGTTGGCCCCGACCGTCCCGTCGCTCCCGAGGCCGAAGAACACCGCCTGCACCTCGGTCGCGGGACGCTGGTGCCGGAAACTGCCGTCGATCGGCAGGCTCAGGTGGGTCACGTCGTCATAGATGCCGACCGTGAAATGGCGCTTGGGCCGGGCGGCCGCGAGCTCCTCGAAGATCGGCTTGATCATCGAGGGCGTCATCTCCTTGGAGGAGAGCCCGTAGCGGCCGCCGATGACCCGCGGCGCGGTGGCAAATGGCGGATCGTCGCGATCCATCGACTCGGCCAGGGCGGCGACCGTTTCGAGGTAGAGCGGCTCGCCGACCGCGCCGGGTTCCTTCGTCCGGTCGAGGACCGCGATGGCGCGGACGGTCGTTGGCAGCGCCGCGACGATCTGCTCGGCCGGGAACGGGTTGAACAGGCGGATCCGGAGCATGCCGACGGCCTCTCCGGCCGCGACCAGGCTGTCGACGGTCTCCTCGACCGCGCCGTTGGCCGAGCCCATCACGACGATCACGCGCTCAGCGTCGGGCGCGCCGTGGTAGTCGACGAGCCCGTAGCGGCGGCCGGTGCGGGCCGCGAGCTCGTCCATGACGTCCTGGACGATCCCGGGAACCGCGAGGTGGAACGGGTTGCAGGCCTCGCGAGCCTGGAAGAAGACGTCCGGGTTCTGGGCCGTGCCCCGCACCACCGGTGCGTCCGAGGTCATGCCCCGGGCCCGGAACGCGAGCACGTCCTCTTCGCGGACCAGCGCTCGCAGGTCGTCGTCCTCGAGCAGCGCGATCTTGTTGACCTCGTGACTGGTCCGGAAGCCGTCGAAGAAGTGGAGGAACGGCACGCGGCTGCGCAGCGTCGCAGCATGCGCCACCAGGGCGAAGTCGTGGGCTTCCTGGACCGAGCCCGCCGCGAGCATCGCCCAACCGGTGCTGCGCGTGTGCATCACGTCGCTGTGGTCGCCGAAGATCGACAGGGCATGGGTCGCCACCGTCCGGGCCGCGACGTGGATCACGGTCGGCGTCAGCTCGCCGGCGATCTTGAACATGTTGGGGACCATCAGGAGCAGGCCCTGGGACGCGGTGAACGTCGTTCCCAGCGCACCCTTCTGGAGCGCGCCGTGGAGCGCGCCGGCGGCGCCCGCCTCGGACTGCATCTCGACGACGTCGGGAACCGCCCCCCAGAGGTTGGGCCGGCCCGCGGCGGACCAGTCGTCGCAATGCTCGGCCATCGGGGAGGCCGGGGTGATCGGGTAAATCGAGATCACCTCGCTCAGGGCATAGGCGATCCGTGCCGCGGCTTCATTGCCGTCGAGACAGGCGTTGGGCTGGTTCACACGGACTCCCTTTGCCGGTCGCGCTCGGCGTCGTGGACGAACGGCGCGACGCGAGATGGGGACGTCGGTAGTGGCGTCGGGAATGGTCCGACAACCGGTACCCGAGCCAATGATGCCACGACTCCAATGAACGGGCGGAGTGCCGTTTGGCGTGTCAGCGCCGTGCCATTAGGTCGCCTGGCCCGGGTCGCCGTACCCTGCACCGAAGGCGGTCAACTCGGCGAGCAGCGCCGCCACCGCCGGGTGGGACCGTCGCTCCGACCGGATCGCGGCGAGGACGTTTCGGACGAGCGGGGGTCGCAGCGGGGCGACGCGGGCGCGGATCAGCCGGTCGTACAGCGCGAGGCCGGGCAGCACGCTCACCCCGAGACCGGCTCCGACCAGCGCCAGGATCACGGAGTAGTCCTTGCAGTGCGAGCGGATCTGGGGATCGAAGCCCGCCCGCCGGCAGGCACGCCAGGTCACCTGGAAGATCGTGCTCGCCTCCGTGTCCATGATCCATGGCTGTTCGCGAAGGTCGGCGAGCGCGAACCCGGCCGCGGGGGCCTCGACATCTGGCGAGATCGCGACGTAGAGGGGATCGCGCAGGATCTCGACGGTCTCGATCCCCGGGGCCCGAACGCGACTGGCTTCGTCGTATTCGTCGACGACCGCGAGGTCGATCTCGTCCATCTGGAGGGCGAGGAGGCTCTCGTTCGATTCGAGGTCGCGGAGCATCAGCCTGAGCTTCGGATGGCTTCGCCCGAGACCGGTGAAGACCTTCGGCATGATCGCTCGGGCGGCGGTCGGGAAGGCGGCGACGCTGAGGGTGCCGACGACCTCGCTGCGAGTCGCGGCGAGGTCGGCCTCGGCGGCGGCGATCGCCGCGGTGATGGTGTCGGCATGGCGGACGAGCATCTGGCCGGCCTCGGTCAGGCGGACCATCCGCCCGTACGGCTCGAGCAGCTTGGTCCCCGATTCCTGCTCGAGGATCCGGAGCTGCTGCGAGACCGCCGACGGCGTGATCGACATCGCCTGGGCCGCGGCCTTGAGCGTGCCGCGCCGGGCGACCTCGCGGAGCAGCTGGAGACGCCAGATCCCGAGCATCAGGCCTTGGAGCCCCGACCCGAGCCGACGGCATCGACGATCGCGAGCAGCGCCGCGCGGCGCTGCTCGCGCTCGTTCGCGAATCGCTCGATGGCGTCCAGGATGTGGCCGGCGGACAGGTGTGCCTCGTCGGCGACCTCGTCGACCGAGCCGCCCGTCCGCCAGCGATCGTCCCAGTCCGCCGACAGCGAGTAGTCGCGCGCGGTCGGGCCGGCCAGCCAGTCGGCCATCAGCCGGAACGCACCGTTGGTGATCGCCATGGCGTCCCAGCGGTCGGCGGTCGAGGCGGTGCCCTCGCGATAGGCGGCATCCTGGCCGGCGAAGAGCTGCGGGCTCAACGCCGCGACGATCTTGACGTTCAGGCCACGCGCGTCGAGCTCAGGCAGGATCGAGACCAGGTTCGCCGTCGTCACGGTCCCGCGCACGAAGACGGTGCCCATCCGCGGCAGGTCCGGCCGGTACGCGCGGAGTACGTAGGCGCCCCGGGCCGCCTCGAAATGCGACGGCATCCCCAGGGCCTCGCGGTCGGGGATCACGACCGGGGGCCTGGTGAGGTGGAGCGCCACGATCGGCACGTCGGTCGCAAGCGCGGCGGCCAGCATGACCGGCACCTCGTTGTGCTCCCACGGGTGCAGGTCGATCACGGCCCCGCTCGGGAAGAGCTGCGTGACACCGGTCTCGAAGATGCCGAAATGGGTTCGCGAATCCTCGGCGGTCTCGGGACCCGAGTGCCCGGCGACCCAGAGGAGCCGTCCGAGCCGGAGCTCGGTATCCTGCGCGAGCTGCGAGAACAGGCGCATCGGACCGTACTTGAGGTAGCTGAATGAGGCATACGTCGAGCACGCGCCCCAGAACCCGTCGAACGCCTCGAACGGGTCCGCCGCGAAGTTGACCGACGCCATCCCGGCGACGATCCCGGCGTTCGCGAACTCGGTAATCTCCTGGGGCAGGACCGCGCCCGTCGGGTTCGAGTCGCGCTCGTACCAACCGAAGCCCGGTTGCTCGCCGAAGGCCTTGCCAAAGCCGGCGATGTTGGTGGATTCGGCCAGGTCGGCGGAGGCGACCACGAACAGCGGCCGGCCATAGTCCTGCTTGGCCACGGCGTTGACCCAGGCGCCCCAGGTTCCCAGGGCGGCCCGGTTGGGGGCGCGCTCGCCGGGTGCCTTGAAGACGGCGGCGGGGTAGGACCGGGCGTCGGTGAACCGCGGGTCGGCGAAGATAGCGGCACTCTCCGGGCGCCCGAGGCGGACCCCGGGGAGCTCGTCGGGGACGCTGGCGGCGATCGCCAGGAGCCGATCCGACAGCCAGGTCACGAGCGCCGCATCGCGGCGCAGGACGGAGATCGCCGTCCGGAGGTTCGCCTCGGCCTGGCCCGAACGGGCGGTGGGGTCGGTGGGTGCGGGCTCGCCCACGCCTTCGTAGCGCACCCCGTGGCGCTTCATGAACGCCTGGCGCCCAGCCCAGAAGGCCGGGCTGTTCAATGCGTGCGGCGTGCCGTGCGACGCCGCATCCACCTTGCCGTAACCGCGACCCTTCTGGGTCCGGAACCAGGCCGCGGACGGGCGCCGGTCGACGTTGTCGCCGCGCGCGACGTCCAGGACCGTGCGGGTCACCGGTCCCCAGGACATCCCGTCCGGCGTCCCGACGACGCGCCACCCATGTGGTGCGAGCCAGTCCTCGGGCGCACCGTAGACGACGCTGGATGCCGGGCGCTCGTCGATCCCGAAGTCGTTCCAGTCGACGAGCAGGATGAGGTTCGAGAGGCCCAGGCCGTACGCCGAATTGAGCGTCTCGTGCGTGGCGCCGGGCGTCAGGCCGCCCTCGCCCTCGACCGCGAAGACCTTGACGCTCTCGGCACCGGCCATCTTCAGGGCGAGGGCCTGGCCGGCCGCGAACGGCATGCCATGGCCCGATGGCCCGGTGTTGGCCTTGAAGAAGAGCGTCTTGCCGGCCATCTCGGCGTGCCCGGGCAGCCCGCCCCGATGGCGGAACGTGCGCAGGTCTTCCCAGGTCAGCGCCCATCGCCCGCCGTCGGGAAAGGCGAACCGGGGGTCGCCGTCGGCCTCATGCCGTGCCCGGAGGCCCTCGTTGAGGACCGCGAGCGTGGCGTAGACCAGCGGCACCGTGTGGCCGGCCGACAGGACGAACCGGTCGGCGAAACGGCGCCATGGCCGGGTGATGTCCCAGCGCATCGCGCCGGACAGGAGCGTCGCCAGCAGCAGATGCCCCTTGGAGCGGGAACCGCCGGGATGCCCCGACTGGCGCTCGTTGAGGGTGAGGTCGATGCACTCGTCGATGACGTCGAGGAGCACCTGGTAGCGGTCGAAGTCGGCCTCGGCGGCCGCGTAGAGGTCGCCCGGACCGAGGCCGGCCGCGGGATCGAGGGTTGCCTTCATGGTCGTCCTGATGTCTTCGTTCAGCGGCTGGCGGTGACGGGCTCGAGTGCACCCCGCATCTTCTCGATCGCCCGGCTGATCTGTGCTCGGCTGTTCGCGTACGACAGTCGGATGTGGTTCGTCCCGACCTCGCCAAATGCCGTTCCGGACAGGACCGAGACGCCCGCCTCCTGCAGCAGCATGCCCGCGATCTCGTCGCCCGTCCGGCCCGTGCCCGTGACATCGGGGAAGACGTAGAAGGCCCCCTTCGGTCGCAGGCAGGTGATGCCCGGCAGGGAGTTGAGCCCGTCGACCACGAGGTCGCGTCGCGCCCGGAACTCGGCGACC
The DNA here is from genome assembly GCA_041491485.1 of Candidatus Limnocylindria bacterium. Lineage (GTDB taxonomy): Bacteria > Chloroflexota > Limnocylindria > Limnocylindrales > CSP1-4 > SPCO01. The sequence continues at coordinate 16,801 of JBGPVC010000010.1, read as the reverse complement.
ATGGCGTCGACCGCGTCCTGCGGACCGCGCAGCGCTTCCACGGCGCCAACCTGGGCGAACGTGGTCGCCGAGCTGACGGAGTTGATGATCAGGCGCCCGAAGGCGAAGGCGAGCGACTCCGGCACGATCGCGTAGCCGAGGCGCCAGCCGGTCATCGCGTACGTCTTCGAGAAGCCGTCGAGGACGATTGTCCGCTCGGCCATCCCCGGCAGGGTCGCGATCGAGACGTGCTCGCCTTCGTAGAGGATCCGGCTGTAGATCTCGTCGGACAGGACCGCCAGGTCTCGCTCTTGCGCGATGGCGGCGATCCGCTCGAGGTCCTCCCGGGTGAGCACGCCGCCGGTCGGGTTGGCCGGGGAGTTGAGGACGATCATCTTCGTCCTCGGGGTGACGAGCGAGATCAGCTCGTCGATGTCCAGCCGGAAGTCGTTCTCCTGCCGGATGGCGATCGGGACCACCGTGCCGCCGACGAACCGGGTGACGCTGGCATAGATGGGGTAGCCGGGATCTGGGACGATGACCTCATCGCCGGGTTCGACGAGGGCCATGATCGCGTAGTACATGACGCCCTTGCCGCCGACGGTCACGAAGACGCGGTCGGCGGGGACGGCCATGCCGCGGCGGGCCGTGAAGTCTTCCGCAATCGCGGCGCGCAGATCCGGGATCCCCGCGAACGGCGCGTAGTGGGTGGCGCCGCCGTCCAGGGCACGCTTGGCCGCTTCTCGGACGTTGACCGGCGTGTCGAAGTCCGGCTCGCCGATCTCGAGGTGGATCACCTCGCGGCCGGTCGCCTCGAGGGCACGGGCGCGAGCGGCGGCCTCGAAGGCCGTCTCGGTTCCGATCAGTTCCATACGTGATGCGAGCCGCATCGATGTCTCCTTCTCATCCGGACTGCACCGGTACCCGACGGTGCGCGACAACAGCTGGGCGCCCCTCGGATGGACAGTGCTCCATCCAGATCAATTACGTCAAACGAATTGTTCTTCGAAAACTCATTAGCTCACCTGCATTCAGGCGATGGCGGCCGGCGGCCTGACCGACTCGGCGGCGCCACGGTCCCCAGCCGGTGCGACGCCCGCCATCAGCAGGCCGAGAGTCTCGGGCGAGGCGCTCCCCCGGGCGACGGTCCCCACGATTTGTCCCTCGTACATGACCGCGATCAGGTCCGACAGCTCCTGGATCTCGTCGAGGTCCTCGGAGATCAGGAGGATGGCCGTGCCCGCATCGCGCTGCTCGAGCAGGCGCTCGTGGATGTACTCGGTAGCGCCGATGTCGACGCCCCGGGTGGGTTGGGCCGCGATCAGCACCCTTGGCTTGCGCGACAGCTCGCGCGCCAGGATCAGCTTCTGGATGTTGCCCCCGGACAGGTTCTTGAGCGGCGTGTCGAGCGACGGTGTCTTGATCGAGAAGCGCGTCACGAGGTCCCGGGCATGCGCTTTCATGGCGCCGAAATCCAGGAAGATGCCGTGCGTGAAGCGGGGATCGGCGTGCTCGTGCAGGAAGACGTTCTCCTGAACGCTGAACTCGCGAATGGCCCCGTCCCGCATCCGCTCCTCCGGGACGTAGGCCAGTCCCGCGTCGATCCGTTCGTTGAGCGACGACCCGGTCATGTCGCGGGTCTCGATCTCGATCCGGCCATCGGTCACGGTCCGGAGGCCGGCCAGGCACTGGGCGAGCTCCCGCTGGCCGTTGCCCGAGACACCTGCGAGGCCGACGATCTGGCCACCGCACACGTCCAGGCTGACGCCGCGCAGCGCCTCGGTGCCCCGGTCGCCCATCGCGTGCAGGGCATGGATCCGCAGCCGGACGTCGCGGCGTTGCATGGGCTGTGGGGCCAGCGACTTGACCTCGCGCCCGACCATCATCTGGGCGAGCTCTTCCTTGGTGACGCCGGCCGTCGGTCGTGTGCCGGCCATCCGCCCGTCTCGCAGCGCGGTGACGCGGTCGCTGATGGCCATCACCTCGTGCAGCTTGTGCGAGATGAACGTGAGCGCATGGCCTTCGCCGGCCATCCGGCGAAGGGTGACGAACAGGTCGTCCACTTCCTGGGGCGTCAGGACGGCCGTCGGCTCGTCCAGGATGATCAAGCTGGCCCCGCGGTAGAGCGCCTTGATGATCTCGACGCGCTGCTGCTCGCCGACCGCGAGCTGCCAGACATACGCGGCCGGGTCGACCTTCAGCCCGTACGTGTGGGACAGCTCGGTGATCCGGCTTGCCACGACGTCGAGGTCGAGGCGGACCCCGCGGGACGACGGGAGACCGAGCGCGACGTTCTCGGCGACGGTCAGCGTTGGGACGAGCATGAAGTGCTGGTGGATCATCCCGATCCCGGCCCGGATTGCGTCGGCCGGGGAGTGGAAGACCACCGGCCGCCCATCGATCAGGATCTCGCCCTCGTCCGGCCGGTAGAGCCCATAGAGCTGCCGAACCAGGGTGCTCTTGCCCGCGCCGTTCTCGCCGAGGAGGGCGTGGACCTCTCCCGCGTTGACGTCGAAGTCGACGTGGTCGTTGGCCAGCACGCCCGGGAAGCGCTTGACGATGTCGCGCATCTCGATGCGCTTGATTGCATTCATCGGTTCGATTGGTCCGTTGCCATCAACCGGCGGTGGTGAATTCGTGAAGGAGCCGGGGGACGGGAGCGAGCCGCGTGGCGGTTCGCTCCCGAGCTCCGGAAACGTGACGCCGGGTTACGGGCTGACCGTGACCGCGCCGCTCGTGATGTCTGCGATGGCCTTGTCGCCGGCCGCCTTGGCGTCGGCCGACAGGTTGTAGCCGCTGTTGTAGGCGATCTTGAGACCACCGTTCTTGAGCTGGAGGGTGTACGTGTCGCCACCGAGGGTGCCCGACTGGATCTTGGCGATCATGTCGTCGAGGACGACCGTCCAGTCGTAGACCTGGGAGGCGACGACGAGGGTCGGCGCGAGCGACACCTGGTCGGACTGGGTGCCGAACCAGACCACGTTCCCGGCGTCCTTGGCGGCGCCGATGGACCCGACGACCGACTGCGAGGAGCCGGTCAGGACGTCCGCGCCGGCGGTGATGTGGGCCTTGGCCGCCTCGGTCATGGCGGCGACGTCGGAGAACGATCCGGTCCAGGTCTTGGAGACCTTGATCGACGAATCGGTCGCCGCCACGCCCTGCGTGAAGCCGTCGATGTAGGTCTTGGCGTCGCCGACTTCGACCGGACCCGTGACGCCGATCTTCTTGGACTTGGTGACGAGTGCGGCCATCACGCCGTTGACGTAGCCGCCTTCCTGGGCTGCGGCCGTGTAGGCGTAGACGTTGGGCAGGCCGAACGTGTTGACGTCGGTGCCCCAGGCGAACGAGACGGCCGGGAAGTCCTTGGCGATCTCCTCGACGCCGGCGCCGTACTGTGAGCCGTGGGCGATGACGAGGTCGAACCCCTGCGACGCATAGTCGCGGATGGCCGCCTGCGCGTCGGGCACGTTGAACATGTTCTCGGTGAACTTGATCTCGAAGTTGCCTTCGCCGCCGGCCTTCTGCTGCTCGGCCACGAGCGCCTGGTACATCGACTGGCTGAAGGCCAGGTCGGTGGTCGCGCTCGGCATGATCAGGGCGACGCGGAACTTCTTGGCCGCCTGCGACGGGGATTCCGCCGGCGCAGTCGATGGGGCGGTGGATGCCGCTTCAGAGGGGGAGGCCGGCTGGGACGTAGCCGGGGCCTGGGTCGCGGAGTTGCTGCACGCCACCACGATGAGTGACAGCGCAGCTGCCGCCATGAGCGATGTCCGGAGCTTCATGTGTCCCTTCTTATGAGCTGGATCGCAGGGTGTCTGGGCGACGATCAGGGCAGGGGATGTCGATGGATACCTCCCGGGTGGGGCCGTTCAGGCCCCTCCGCGTTCGAATGGCTGGTTGAGCGCCGCCGGCTGGCGAGCTCGGTTGGCGGAGAAGGTCAGGGCGACGATGGTCAGGACGTAGGGCAACATCACGGCGAAATCCGACGGGATCTGGATCCCGAGCACCTGCATCCGCAACTGGATGGCGGTGACCGTGCTGAACAGCAGCGCTCCCAGGAGGATGCCCACGGGCCGCCAGCCACCGAAGTAGACGAGGGCGACGGCGATGTAGCCCGCGCCGGCGGTCAGGTTCTCCTGGAACAGGTTGACGAGGGCGATCGACAGCGATGCGCCGGCCAGACCGGCAAGCATCGCGCCGAGGCACACGCACAGGTAGCGGGTGAGGTCGACGTTGACGCCGAGCGTGTCCGCGGCCGCCGGGTTCTGGCCGACGGCGCGGACCCTGAGCCCCCACGGCGTGCGCTCCAGGACGTACCAGCTCACCGGCACGAGCAGGAACGCGACGTAGACCGGCAGGCTCTGGCTGAAGAAGATGTCGCCGAGGTACGGGACGTCGCTCAGCACGGGAACGCGGATCGGCCGGAAGCCGTCGACCGTCTTCACGGTCCCCACCAGCGTCTTGAAGAGCAGGCTCGACAGCCCGAGACCGAACAGCGACAGCCCGATCCCGCTGATGCCCTGTTCCGCCTTGAGCGTCACGCTGATGACCGACATGAGCATGCCCATCGCCAGCCCGGCGAGGACGGCCACGACGACGCCGACCCACAGGCTGCCGGTCATGAGCGTCCCGTAGAAGGCGGCGAAGGCCCCGACGAGCATGATCCCGTCGACGCCCAGGTTGAGGACCCCGGAGCGCTGGGCGAACATCTCCCCGATGGAGGCGTACAGGTACGGCGTCGCCAGACGGATGGCCGCGGCGAGGATGGCGACGACCGTGGCCAGCACGCTCTCGTTCATGCCGCGACCTCGTCCGCCCCGACGGTCGGCGCGGCGGTCGCGAGCGCATCGATCCGGCGCGCCGCTCGTCGCCGCGCCCAGTACTGCGAACCGACCACGAACAGCACGATCAGGCCGAGGATCGCCTGGATGAGTGCCGACGGGACCTGGACCGCCCGCTGCATCTTGTCGGCACCCACGAGGAGGCCTCCGAAGACGAACGACGCCGGGATGGTCCCGAGCGGGTGGAGCCCGCCGAACAGCGCGGTCACGATCCCGCTGAAGCCATAGCCGCTGGTGATCCCATCGAGCAGCCGGTGCTGGACCCCGATCACCTCGACGGCGCCGGCCACGCCCGCCAGGCCGCCGGCGAGCGTGAGCGACAGCGCCTGGTAGACAGGGACCCGGATTCCCGCGTAGCGCGACGCGTCGGGGTTCAGTCCGACGGCGCGGATCCGGTAGCCGATCGTGGTTCGCCACAGGAACACGTACGTGACGACGGCCAGGGCGAGGGCGACGAAGATCCCCGCGTGCAGGAGGGTCTGCGGGACCAGCCGCATGAGCCAGACCTGTTCGGGGAGCTTCTCGGACTGGGCGAGGTACTGGCCGGCGGTGACGCCGGCCGGATCGATGAGCGGCCCGCGGATCATGAAGTTCATGAACTGCAGCGCGATCGCGTTCATCATCACGGTGGTGAGGATCTCGTTGACCCCCAGCCGGGCCTTGAGGATGCCGGGGACGAACCCCCAGAACGCCCCGGCCGTGAAGCCCATCACGATCGTCCCGGGGATCAGGAACCAGCCGGGCATGGTGCGGAACTCGAGCGCGAACCAGGTTGCCGCGACCGCACCCAGGATGATCTGGCCCTCTGCGCCGATGTTGATGACGCTCGCCCGGAAGGCGATGCAGATCCCGAGGCCGACCAGGAGCAGGGGCGTGGCCTTCACCAGCGACTGGGTGATCCCTGACGTGCTGCCGAACGCCCCTTCGAGCAGGGCGCCGTAGGCCCGCACGGGGTCCGCGTTCAGGAGCATCAGCATCACGGCGCCGATCAGCAGCGCCGCCGCGACCGCAAGCAGCGGGAGCGAGGCGCCCAGCAGCATCCCGACGACATCGTGACCGCGCGTCGCGCGGCCGGTCGATGGCCCGCCGATCCCGATCGCCATGGCGCTACCCGCTCACCGGCTGGATCACGACGCCGCGCGCCCCATCCGCCGTCGCGGTCATGCCGATCGCGCCTCCCGGACGATGTGGGTCCCGGCGCCACCGCGCACGGCCTCGCGAAGATGCGGAGGGTCGGTGATGATCGCCTCGCGGCCGCCGCGCTCGAGATACCAGATGCAGGCTTCGATCTTGGGCGCCATGCTGCCCGCCGCGAAATGCGTGCCCTCAGCGAGGTACCGCTTCGCCTCTGCGAGGGTCAGCGTGTCGACCCAGCGTTGTTCGGGCTTCCCGAAGTCGAGCGCCACCCGGTCGACCGCGGTCGCGATCACGAACACGTCGGCCCCGAGCTCGCTCGCCAGGAGCGAGCTGGCGAAGTCCTTGTCGATCACCGCGGGAACGCCGTGCAGGTTCCCGGCGGCATCCCGGGCGACCGGGATGCCGCCTCCGCCGACCGTGATGACCACGAAGCCTGCGGCGGCGAGGACCTTGACCGCGGGCAGCTCGATGATCCGCGTGGGGATCGGCGACGCGATCACGACGCGCTTGCCGCGCCCGGCATCCTCGACGATCGTCCAGCCGTCGGCCTGGCGCCGGGCGGCCATCTCGTCGTCGAGGAAGGAGCCGATCGGCTTGGTCGGATGGGAGAAGGCCGGATCGTCCTTGCTCACCTCGACCTGGGTCACCACGGTGACTGCCTGCTTGTCGATGCCCAGCCGGGCGAAGTCGTGGCCCATCGCCTGCTGGAGCTCGTACCCGATGGCGCCCTGCGTGTCGGCGCCGCAGACATCGAGCGGCACCTCGTGGAGCTCGTGGGCGGCGAGCTCGGAGCGGCGCAGAATGAACCCCACCTGTGGACCGTTGCCGTGGCCGATGGCCAGGCGCCAGCCGTCCTCGACGAGGGCGGCCAGGTGATGGCTCGTCTCCTCGAGCGCGGCCATCTGGTCGGGCACCGACTGGTGCGCCTTGTCCTTGATCAGCGCGTTGCCGCCGATCGCGACGACCATGAGCGGACTTGTCATTGCTCTTCTCCCCGGCGCGATGGCCGGTATGCGGCAGATGGTCCAGGGACGCGGCCGCGAGCGCGGCCGAACGCGACCGAAGCGCCGGCGTGCGGCTGGTCGCCTCAGCGCATCGTCAGCGCCATGACGGCCTTCTGGGCGTGGAGCCGGTTCTCGGCCTCGTCGTAGACGACCGAGTGCGGGCCGTCGATGACCGCGTCGGTGACCTCGATGTTCCGGTCCGCCGGGAGCGGATGCATGAAGATCGAATCTGGTGCCGCGAGCGCCATCCGCCGTTCGTCGGTGATCCAGTCGGTGTACTTCGCGCCGATCGCCGCGCCGTCCTCGTCGTTCTTGGCGACGAGCAGCGGACCCCAGCTCTTGGCGTAGACGATGTCGGAGTCCTTGAAGCCGGCGTCGAAGTCGTCCATCAGCTCGAGGCTGCCGCCCGACAGGCGGGCGTTCTCGGCGGCCTGGTCGACGTACTCCTGGACGAGCTTGTACTCGGGCGGATGAACCAGCCGGACGTTCATCCCGAACCGCGTGGCCGCCATGGTCAGGTCGATCGGGACGCTCATCGGCTTCTGGTAGCTCGCGGCGTAGGCCCAGCTGACGGTGAGGGTCCGGCCGCGGAGCTCGCCCTTCTTCTCACGCATGGTCAGCAGGTCGGCCAGGATCTGGTGCGGGTGGAAGAGTTCGCACTGCATGTTCAGCACGGGCACGCGGCTGGCCGCGGCCACGTCGCGCATGTACTGGTTGCCGACGCCCCAGTCAACGTTGCGGATGGCGATCCCGTCGTTGTAGCGACCGAGGATCTCGCCGATCTCGCGGGCCGTGTCGCCGTGCGAGATCTGGGTCGTCCGCGACTCGATGAACTGGGCGTGGCCGCCCAGCTGCGCCATGCCCGCCTCGAACGACGCGCGCGTGCGCGTGCTCGAGAAGAAGAACAGCATGGCGAGGACCCGGTCCTCGAGGAACTTGTGCGGGCGACCCAGGGCACGGTCCATCTTCAGGCGGGCCGCCACCTCGAGGATCGTCTCGACCTCCTCGGTGGTCCATTCCTGGAGCGAGATGAGGTCGCGGCCGCGAAGGCCCGTCTGCATGGCAGTCTCCTTCGTACGAGGTTCGCGGGCCTATTCGGCTGCGCCGAGGATCAGCGCGAGCATGCCCATCTTCAGGACGACGCCGTTGAACGCCTCCGCCCAGTAGCGCTGGTGGCGGGTGGCGTCCACGTCGGCCAGGAGCTCGTCCATCCGCGGCAGCGAGTGGAGGATGATCGAGCTGCGCTTGGCCTTGTCCTTCAGGAGCTCACGGGTGACGCAGTACTCGGCCGGCGTGAGGCCGACCTGGTCGCCGCGCTCCTGGCGCGAGGCCGTGTAGTCGGCCTGGACAACCGGCTCCATGTAGATGACGTCAGCTTCGTGGATGACGTCGCGGACGTCGGTGGCCTCCACGTAATCCACGTTGAGCAAGTCGATCTCGGACTTGAACTCGGGCAGCAGGCTCATCTCCGGCGGGCCGACGACGATCGCCTTGGCGTCGAACTGCGACAGCGCGTACAGGATCGAATGCATCGTCCGCATCCGCATGTCGCCAACCAGCAGCCAGGTCAGCCCGTCGAGCGTGCCCTTCTCGAGGAGCGTCGTGTACAGGTCGGTCAGGACCTGGGTCGGGTGCTCGCCCCAGCCGTCGCCGCAGTTGATGACCGGCACGGACGCCCACTTGGCCGCCTCGGCCGGCGCGCCCTGCTGGAAGTGACGGATCGCGATGACGTCGGCGTAGTACTCCAGCATGTGGAACGTGTCCTTGATCGACTCCTGGTAGAAGTCGCCGGCGCGCGTCATCTTCGAGTCGGAGAAGCCGAGGACCTGGCCACCCAGGCGGTGCATCGCGGCCTCGTGCGACAGCCGCGTCCGCGTCGACGGCTGGTAGAACGCCGTCAGCATCGTCTTGTTCTTGAGCAGGTCGGTGTTCCGGCGATCCCGCGCGAACGGGCGCAGGTCGTCGGCGACCTGGAAGACGCGGAAGAACTCGTCCCGACTGAAGTCCTTGAGCGACAGGATGTCGCGACCGAGGAAGCTCCTCATGACCTGGTGTCCTCCTGTTGGGGGTGACGGCTGACGCCGGAAAAGCAGATGACGACGTTCTCGTCAGGGTCGAGCGCGCCGCTGCGCGCGAGCTGGAGCAGGCCGGCGAGCCCGGCCGAGCCGGTGTGATCGACGTCGATCCCGGTCGAGACCCGGGCGAGGGCATTGGCCGCCTCGAGGGTGGCCTCGTCGACGACGAGTGGGGTGCCGCCGCTGCGCAGCATCCCGGCCACGACGGCCTGCCAGTCGTACGTCTCGTCGTCGAGGATCCCGTGGGCGACGCTGTGCGGCGCCTCCTCCCAAGGCCACATGAAGTCGGCGCGATGCCGGGCCGCGAATGCGAGCGCCGCGTCGACCGTCTCGCCGGATGCCACGCGCGCGGCCACGCGTTCGTACGCCCGCGCGAGCGGGAACGCGCCACGCGTCTGGACGGTGTCGAACCGCGGCTGGTCGATGCCGATGCCGGCCGCACCCGCATTGGCGAACCCCGCGATCACCGACGAGGCAAGCGCGCCGCCCCCGACCTGGATGACGACGCGATCGATCCGTGCCGGGCCACCAGGCCGGCCGACCGCGGCCGCCATCTCGAGACCGAGTGTCTCGCCGCCTTCGACCGCGAAGGCGTTGAGATTGCCCTGGCAGGTGAAGGGCAGCGCGCCCTCCGCGATCGCCTCGAGGAGCCGGAGGTAGGTCGGGTCGCCGGCGACGCCGGGTTTCCGTTCGCACACGGTGAGCTCCGCGCCCAGCGACCGCAGCCGGGCCACGACGGCTGCGTCGGCGTCGGTCGGGATGAACACTTCGAGCCGGCGGCTGGCCGCACGCGCGACGACGGCCGCCGCGAGGGCCGCATTGCCGCAGCTGGCGATCGCGAGCGGGAGATCGGGGCTCGTGCCGCCGACCTCGAGCTCGAGCATCGTTCCGAACAGGTGACGCGCCTTGTGCGAACCCGACACGTTGCCGGTCTCGTCCTTGACCCACGCGCCTCCGCTTGCCGACAGGCCGAGGGACGCGGAGAGCGTCGCGCTTCGGCTGAAGGGCGTGACCCGGAAGCCGTGGCCGTCGACCGTGGCCACCGCGGCGTCGAGACGCTCGACGAGGGCAACGTACGCGCCGTCGCTCTGCCCCGCGACACGGGCGGCATGCCAGGCATGGAAGAGACGGCGGTAAGCGACGAACGGGTTGGGATCGTCGGCGATCGCGAACCGACCGGCCGCGGCGTCGAGATGGCGGACCAGGACATGGTCGATCCCGTCACCGGGGACGGCGCTCGGGCAGACGAGCGGGACCGGCGCGCCGTCGGCCGGACGTGCCCCACAGCCGGCGCAGGCGAACCAGGTTGGCGGCCGATGTTCCGCGGCGGGCCGGCCTGGTGCGTCGGGCCCCACGATCATGACGCCGCGCCGACGCCGGTCCGGTCGTTGAACTCGTCGATCATCGCGTCCCAGGCCGGGAGCAGCGACCGCAGCTCACGCCACCAGGACTGCACGCGCCGCGCTTCGAATTCGGCGAGCGGGATCCCCTGCTGCTCCACCCAGGTGAAGTAGCCAAGGTTGAAGATCCGATCGCGATCGGTGCGGGTCAATTCGAGCAGGTGGTCCTCGCCGGCACCCAGCACGTGGCGCCCGAACGTTTCGGCGGCCGCCATGCCATCGAAGCCGCCGGGGAAGTCACGGGCCGTGATCTTGTCGAGCTCCGAGCGGTACATCGCCGCGCCGTCCGTGGCGATCGTGACGACCGCCTGGTCCGGGCCGAGGTCGAGGCGCATGGCGGTCTTGATCGCGGCCAGGATGTTGCAGATGCTCGAGATGCCCAGCGAGCCGAGCTCCTCGATCAAGCCGGCCGGCACGCCGCGGCGGTCCGCGAGATAGGTGCGGCCGGCGCCGGTGTTGAAGACCGCCAGGACCTGGTCGGTGGCGACATCCGAGATGCCCACGACGAGATCCGTGTTCGTCACGTTGTGGATCAGCGGAACGTGCTTGTCGCCGATCCCCTGGATGTTGTGATCGCCGAAGCCGTTCTCCAGCAGGGTCGGGCACTCGAGCGCCTCGACCGCGACGATCTTCGTCCCGTAGCGATCCTTGAGCCAGTCGCCGGCGGCGATGGTGCCGGCTGAGCCGGTCGCCGACACGAACGCGGCGGCCTCGAGCCTGGGGTGTCCCCGACGCTGTGCGTCGACGATCGCCTCGAGTGCCCGTCCGGTCACGAGGTAGTGGCCGAGGTGGTTCCCGAATTCGGCGAACTGGTTGAGGATGACGTTCGCAGAGTCCTCGGCCAGCTCGGCGCAGCGGTCGTAAATCTCCTTGACGTTGCTCTCGGTGCCAGGCGTCCGGATGATGTCGGTCGGGTCCGTGACCCACCGCTCCAGCCAGTCGAACCGCTCCTGGCTCATCCCCTCGGGCAGGACGGCGACGCCGCGGCACCCCATGATCCGGCTGATCGCCACGCCGCCGCGGCAGTAGTTGCCGGTCGACGGCCAGACGGCGCGCTGCTCGGTCGGGTCGAACTGGCCCGTGACGATTCGCGGGGCGAGGCACGAGTAGGCGGCGAGGACCTTGTGCGCGGCGATCATCGGGAACCGGTCGCCGAGCGCGACGATGATGGGGGCGACCACCCCGGTCAGCGAGGAGGGCAGGACCAGGTGCTGCGGCACCGTCGCCCGTGAGCGACGGTCGGCATCGTTGAACCAATGGACGCGAAACAGGTTGAGCGGGTCCGGGGCATCCGGGTCCACGCTCGCAAGTCGCGCCTGGACCCCGTCGGGGATCGTCGTCGGCTCGGACAGCTGGGCGAATGTCGGCATCCGGATCCTGGCGTCCCGGAAGCGCTGGGCGGCCCGTTCGTAGACGGACGTGTCTACGACGTCGCGCTCGAGTCCCTGTCGTCCCATCGTCATCCTCTGACAGCAGAAGGATCCGAGCGAGGGACGACCGCTCGAAACGCGGATCGGGCCGGCGGGGCCAGGCCACCGCGTGCCCTGTGGTTGTCCGGGATGCTACCATACCGCAACGGTTCTGTAACGTTAATTACACTAACAGAAGGGAATACGTAACCTTACCTGTACCGAGGAGGGCCCGGCGGATCGGGCCCGAAGGCTGAATCGGGAGCACTGATGCGGCGCCGAGACGGCGCCGAAGACTCGAACAATCGTCCTGCGCTCGAGCCTCCTCCAATCTCGCGGATATCGAAGGCAGGAATCGATGGAGATCACGTTCTCGCTCAACGGCCAGCCGGTCTCGGCCGACGTCCGCGTTGGGGAGCGTCTGCTCGAGGTCCTGCGCGAGCGCTTCGGTCTCCGATCGATGAAGGATGGTTGCGCGCCCGAGGGCTCCTGCGGCGCCTGCACCGTGATCGTGAATGGACGAGCTGCCGTCTCCTGCGCCCAGGACGCGGTACGCGTCCAGGGCGCCGAGGTCGTGACCCTGGAGGGCCTCGCCGACGCGACCCGCGACCTCTGGGCGGGGGCGTTCGTGTCGGCTGGTGCGGCGCAGTGTGGCTATTGCACGCCGGGCATCGTGATGAAGGCCGAAGCGACGCTCGCCCGCGATCCAGCGCCGACGCGCGAGGCGCTGGCGCGATCGCTGACCGGCAACCTGTGCCGCTGCACGGGCTACGTGAAGGTGCTCGACGCGCTCGAGACAGTCGCGGCCGTCAGGCGCGGGGAGATGCCGGCCCCGACGCCCGGTGCCGAGACCGGCGTCGGCGCCCGGGCCGATCGCTATGACGGCCGCGACCTGGTCCTTGGCGACTTCCCGTTCGTCCGCGACATGGTCGTTCCGGGCATGCTGCACGGCGCCGTGGCGCTGTCGCCCCACCCGCGCGCGGTCGTCAAGCGGATCGACACGTCCCGCGCCGAGCAGGTCGCGGGCGTGGTCCGGGTGGCCACCTGGCGTGACGTCCCCGGCGAGCGGTACCAGGGCCTCATCTTCCAGGACTGGCCGCTGCTCGTCGCCGAGGGGGAGACCACCCGCTACGTGGGCGACGTGCTGGCGGCGGTGGCCGCCGAGACGCGCCACGCGGCCCGGGAGGCCGCGGCATCGATCGACGTGGAGTACGAGGTCCTGTTTCCGGTCGTGGACGCGATGGCCGCCCTCGCGCCAGACGCGCCGCGGGTCCACGAAGCGGGCAACCTGCTGGCAACGAGCGAGATCAGGATCGGCGACGTCGACGAAGCGCTGGCGGGCGCCGCGCACGTCGTCCGCGAGACGTTCCGGACCCAGCCGGTCGAGCACGCCTTCCTGGAGCCCGAGGCCTGCCTGGCCGTGCCGGAGGCGAGCCACGGCCGGGCCGGTCAGTCCCGTTCGCGACTCCGGGTCTACTCCCAGGGTCAGGGCGTCTGGGAGGACCGGCACCAGATCGCCTCCCTGCTCGGGCTGACGGAGCAGGAGGTCCGGGTCACGCAGGTCGCGACCGGCGGCGGCTTCGGCGGCAAGGAAGACCTCAGCATCCAGGGTCATGCCGCGCTGCTGGCGTTCCTGACCGGTCGCCCCGTCCACCTGGCGCTGTCACGCGCCGAGAGCCTCCGGCTGCACCCGAAGCGCCACGCGCTGGTCATGGACTACACCGCCGGCTGCGATGCCGACGGGAACCTGGTGGGCCTCCGGGCTCGGATCGTCGGGGACACCGGCGCGTACGCCAGCGTCGGCGACAAGGTCCTGGAGCGGGCGGCCGGTCACGCCTGTGCCGCCTACCGGGTGCCCAACGTCGACGTCGAGTCCAGGACCGTGTACACGAACAACCCGCCGGCCGGCGCGTTCCGCGGCTTCGGTGCCGTCCAGGTGGACTTCGCGATGGAGGGGATCCTCGACCGCCTGGCGGAGCAGGCGGGCATCGACGGTTGGGAGATTCGCTGGCGCAACGCCCTCGACGTCGGCGACCGCACCGGCACCGGTCAGAAGCTGGGCCCGGGCGTCGGGCTCAAGAAGACGCTGCTCGCCGTCCGCGACGCCTACCGGTCGGCGCGCTATGCCGGCATCGCCTGCGGTGCCAAGAACGTCGGTGTCGGGAACGGGATGCGGGAGGGCGGACGGGCGATCCTTCGGCCCGAGGCGGACGGCACGGTCACGCTGTACCACTCGTGGACCGAGATGGGGCAGGGGATCCATACCGTCCTGCGCCAGATTGTCGTCGACGAGCTCGGAATCGCGCCGGATCGTGTCCGGGTCGTCGTCGACACCGAACGAGAGCTCAACACCGGCGAGACCACCGCCTCGCGGGCGACCACACTGGGCGGGCAGGCGGTCATCGACGCCGCGCGCCAGCTGAAGGCGGAGGCCGGCGACCGGCCGCTGAGCGAGTTCGAGGGTCGCGAGTTCCCCGGCGAGTACATCGTCGACTGGACGACCAGCAACGACGCCGCCGAGCCGGTCACCCACTTCGCCTACGGCTGGGCGACCCAGGTCGTGATTCTGGACGACGAGGGCAGGCTCAGCCGCGTGATCGCGGCCCAGGACGTGGGCAGGGTCATGAACCCGACGACGATGGAGGGCCAGCTCGAAGGCGGCGTCCACATGGGGCTGGGCATGGCCCTGTCGGAGGATCTCGGGCTTCGGGACGGCATGCCGGTCGGCACCCTCAAGCAGCTCGGCATCATCCCGCCGTCGGGCATGCCGCCGGTCGAGTGCATCCTGGTCGAGGAACCGCAGCCCGAAGGTCCGTACGGTGCCAAGGGCGCGGGCGAAGCGGTCCTGGTGCCCACGCCGGGTGCCGTCGCCGGTGCGCTCTTCGCCTTCGACGGCGTTCATCGCACGACGCTGCCGATGCGCGACACGCCCGCGGCGAGGGCCGCCGCCCCCAACGTCGCCCGGCTCCTCGCACGGGCGCAGCGCTGACCGCGGACGGGAGGGCATGACGATGTCCGCGATCACCCCGGGTCTCGTCTGCGCTCACCACCACCTCTATTCGGCGCTGGCCCGCGGGATGCCGGCGCCGCCCAAGGTGGCAACCAGCTTCCAGGAGATCCTCGAGCAGGTCTGGTGGCGTCTCGACTCGGCCCTCGACCTCGAGATGATCCGCTGGTCGGCCATGCTCGGCGCCCTGGAGGCGCTCGAGAGCGGCACCACCGCCATCGTCGATCACCACGAATCACCCAGCGCCATCGAGGGCAGCCTCGACGTCATCGCCGACGCGTGCGCCGAGGTCGGGGTTCGGTCGCTGCTGGCGTACGGGATCACCGACCGGCACGGTGCCGACGGCGCCCGGCGCGGCCTGGCCGAAAACGAGCGGTTCATCCGGGCGGGCGGCCGGGGCCTGGTCGGGATCCACGCGGCGTTCACCTGCTCGGACGAGTCGCTGGCCGCGGCCGCCGGCCTCGCGGCCGATCTGGGGGTTGGCGTGCACATCCACGTGTGCGAGGGGGTCGGCGACGCCGACGCGCCCCGCCGCCTGGCGGGCCTCACTCGCGACGACTGGCTCCTCGCCCATTGCGTCCGTCTGCCGACGGATCACGACCTGCGGGGCACGATCCTCCACAACCCGATGTCCAACCTGAACAACGCGGTCGGCTACGCGAACCCCGTCCGCTTCTCGAATCCGGTCGCGCTCGGCACGGACGGGATCGGCGGCAACGTCCTCGAAGCGTTCCGGCTCGCCTACGTCCTGGAGCGGTCGGTCGACGTCACGTGCGGGCCGGACACCGCCTGGGGCTGGCTCGCGACCGGATGGGCCCTCGTCCCGGAAGCGCGCGATGACACCGTCACCTGGTCATACGACCCGATGGATCCCTGGCACATCGCGTTCACCCCGGGGATCCGGCCGCTCGAGATCACGGTCGGCGGCGAGGTCGTCCTCCGCGACGGCCGGCCCACCCGGGTCGACGCCGGCGAGATCCGGGCCAAGGCCCGCGAACAGGCCGCCCGTCTCCACGCCCGTCTTTGAGAGGAACTTCCCGATGTCCGACCGGTTCCATCCCATCTCGATGGAGCAGCTGACCCATTGGGTCTTCACCGAGCTCGAACAGAAGGATTCGCTCTTCAACATCCCGCGCCCGGCGTTCTTCGTCCCGCGCCTGGATCACCGCTTCCGCATGCGGGAGTACGGCGTCCAGCTTGAGACGCCGTTCGGCGTGGCCGCCGGCCCACACTCGCAGATGGCCCAGAACATCGTCGCCGCCTGGCTCGCCGGCGCCCGCGTCATCGAGCTCAAGACGATCCAGACGCTCGACGAGCTCGAGGTCAACAAGCCCTGCATCGACGTCACCGACGAGGGCTACAACGTCGAGTGGTCGCAGGAGCTGCGGGTCCACGAGTCGTTCGACGAGTACCTGCGGGCGTGGGTGCTGATCCACGCCCTCCACCGGCGGTTCGGCTGGCCGGGCGAGATCCCCGGCGTGCTCTTCAACATGAGCGTCGGCTACAACCTGGAGGGGATCCTCCGGCCCAACGTGCAGTGGTACTTCGACGCGATGGCGGACGCGTCCGCGTACCTCCCGGCGTATGTCGACATCGTCGCCCGCCACGAGCCGGCGGTCCGCGACATCGCAATCCCTACTCGACTGTCGGACACGATCACGCTCTCGACGATGCATGGCTGCCCGCCCGACGAGATCGAGCGGATCTCCGAGTACCTGCTCGTGGAGAAGGGCCTGCACACCTCGGTCAAGTGCAATCCGACCCTGCTCGGCCCGGAGCTCGTCCGGGGGATCGTCAACGACGACCTCGGCTTCACCGATGTGCCGATCCCGGACACGGCCTTCGGCCACGACCTCAAGTACGCGGACGCGGTGCCGATGTTCCGGCGCCTCCAGCGGGTCGCCGCCGACCGCGAGCTCGGCTTCGGTCTCAAGCTGTCGAACACGCTC
>JBGPVC010000009.1:0-36891 GCA_041491485.1 Candidatus Limnocylindria bacterium | reverse complement strand
GTGACCTTCGACTGCTACGGGACGCTGATCGATTGGGAGACCGGCATCCTCACCGGGCTGCGCCGGTCGCTCGGGGGCCATGGCGTCGAGCCACCGGACGACGAGCTGCTCGAGCGCTACAGCCGGGCTGAGGCCGCGCTCGAATCGGGCCCGTACCGGCCATACCGCGAGATCGTGCCGCGATGTCTTGGCGAGGTCTGCCGTGGCTACGGCGTCGAGCCGACCGCGGAGGCCGTCACGGCCTTCGGCGCATCCGTCTCCGACTGGCCCGCGTTTCCGGACTCGGCGGCCGCGCTGGCCCGCTTGAAGGCCAGGTTCCGCCTCGGCGTGATCACCAATTGCGACGACGACCTGTTCGCCGGCTCCAATCGCCGTCTCGGCGTCGAGTTCGACTGGATCGTCACGGCCCAGTCCGTCGGCAGCTACAAGCCGAATCCCCGCAACTTCACGATCGCCTTCGAGCGCCTGGGGCTACCGCGCGAGCGGATCCTGCACGTCGCCCAGAGCCTGTTCCACGATCACGTGCCGGCGGGGCGGCTGGGGCTGTCGTCGATCTGGATCGATCGTCGACACGGTCGGGCGGGATCCGGGGCCACGCCATCCGCCGAGGCGCATCCCGACGTGACCTACCCGGACATGGCCACCTTCGCGGAGGCCGCCACGCGATCCTAGCCGGCCAACGCCGGCCAGCTGACCGGTTCGCCGCCCTGGAGCCGCCCGCCACCCAGGGCCTTGGCCCGGTACAGCGCCGCATCCGCATTGCGAATCAGGGCCTCGGCGACGGACGCGAAGTAGGCCGGGGAATGCGGCGACGCAGCGGCGGCCGGGTCATGCCCGTTCATCGCCAGTGTGCTCGCGCCGATGCTGCACCGGACCGGGACCTCGGCGTCGGCGCCGGCGACGCACTCGCCGTCGAGGGCGGCCAGGATCCTCGCGCCGACGTGTTCGGCACCGCCCAGGTCCGTGTGGGGAAGGATGATCGCGAATTCATCCCCGCCGTAGCGGCCCACGACATCGCTGTCCCGCGTCGACGCACGGAGCGCCTCGCCGATCCGGCGGAGCGCGCGGTCGCCGCCGAGGTGACCCGCGCGGTCGTTGATCTGCTTCATGTGGTCGACGTCGATCATCAGGACCGAGATCGGACCCGGCGTCCGGAACGCGGCGTGAAGCTCCTTCTGGATCCACGTCTCGAAGAAGCGGCGCGCGTGGACGCCGGTGAGCGGATCCATCGCGGCCATCTCATAGAGGCGGACGTTCTGGATGGCCACCGCGGCCTGGTTGGCCAGGATGCGCACCAGCTCCAGGTCCTGGCTCGTCGCCATCGGCTGGTCGAGGTAGATGGTGCCGAGCGTCGTGTCGCCGGCGCGCAACGGGACGATCGTCGATCGACCCGTGCAGGTCGCCTCGCCACGACGGATGCAGTCGAGCAGCCGCGCCACCTCGTCGCTCGACAGCACGTCGTCGACCTGGGAGCTCGACGCAAACCGCCCCGATCCGGCCTGGATGACGAGGTCGGAGTCCCCGGCGACCATCGCCAGGAAGCCGTCCGGCTCGACCGACGCCCGCAGCATCTCGCCCTCGGGAAGCACCACCAGGAACGCATCCGTCGCGCCGATCAGCCCGATCACGTGTTCCAGCACGAACGGCAGCAGCTCGGTCAGTGGCTGCATCCGGTGGAGCTCAGGCGTGGCCTCCAGGATGTAGCTGAGCGCCTGGCGGTTCTTGTGGACCTCCTGGAGGGCCGCCGCCTGCTTGAGCGCGGCGTCGGCCCACAGCAGCAGCTTGTCCGGCCCGTCGCTCTTGTCGTGGTAGCCCTGGATGTCGAGCCGCTTGAGCATCTCTCGCGGTGGCCGCTCGGTGCTGTAGCCGGTCTGGAGCACGACCTGGATGCGCCGGTTCGTCTTGCGGAGCTCGGTCACCACCTCCTCGCCGGTCAGGCCGGGCATGAAGTAGTCGAGCAGCAGCACATCGGCCGGCTGCGTGCCGAGGACCGCGAGGGCGCCGCTGCCGTCGGTGGCGCACAGGACCTGGTGGCCCTCCGATTCGAGCAACGCCCGCGTCGCCTCCAGGTAATCGGCGTCATCGTCGACGAGGACCACGGTCCGTCCCGAATCCTCGGTCTGGCGATGCGTCCGGGGCACGCTCAGTCGACTCCTGCCAGCGGGAAGGTGACCGTGAACGTGGCTCCCCGACCGGGCTCGCTGTCGAGATCGATGGTGCCGCCGAAGTAGCCGCCGACCAGATCCTTGACGATCGACAGGCCGAGGCCGGTCCCTTGTCCTAGTGGTTTCGTCGTGAACATGGGCTCGAAGACCTTGTCGCGCAGGTCCAGCGGGATTCCGCTGCCGGTATCTTGCACCACCAGCCGAGCGACATGGTCGTCGCTGGACAACGTAACGGTGACCCGGCCCTCGCCGGTCTCGGGCAGGGCGTCGAGCGCGTTGGTCACCAGGTTGGTCACGATCTGTGCGAGCCGGCCGGGCGTCCCCAGCAGCTCGATCGACCGTTCCGGGGCGTCGAAGCGCACGCCTCCCGAGGCGCGCCGGCTGTCGTGACTGAGCAGGAGCAGCGATTCCTCGATGACCGGGACGGGGTCGAAGCGGGCCTTCTCCTGAGGGGCAAGGTCGCGCGTCTGGGTCTTGATGCCCCGGACGAACCCGGCGGCACGCTCGGCGGCGCTGCGCGCGAGCTGGATCGAGGATCGCATCTCGGCCGCGATCTGGAGGTGGTCCTCGGTGGTCACCTCGTCGTCGCCGGCCGACGCCTGGTACTCCACGGCCCGCTTGTCGATCTCGAGGAGCGCCGCCCGAACCGCGGCCAGCGGGGTATTCATCTCGTGGGCGATGTTGGCCGTGATCCGGCCCAGCGTCGCCATCTTCTCGGCGCTCAGCAGCCGCTGCTGATTGTCCTGGAGCGCGCCGTAGGCCTGCTGCAGCTCGCCGGCCCGGACCTTGAGCTCGTCGATCAGGAACGCGACCTTGAGCGCGCCGCTGATCTGCTCGCGCAGGGTCTCGTACACCCCGCCGCCGGGTGGTCCCATCTCGAAAATCGCGTAGCCGAACGGATCGTCCTTGAAGAAGAGCGGCTCGACGGCCATCCCGTAGCTGTGGTCGGCAGGGAGCAGGCCCTCGGGAGCAATGAACCGGCCGGGCCTGGCGTCACGAAACGCTTCCAGCTCGGCCGTCTCCCGCCCCGAGTCGTAGGCGAAGGCCACGCGTGCGCCGTCCGCCCCTCCGGCATCGTCGAGCACGACGAACGCGCTCGGGATCCCGAGTCTCGGCAGGCAGTCGCGCAACGCCTCGGTCAGCGACGCCAGGTCGAATGCCGCGCTCAGGGCCTCGGCCGCGTCGGACAGCGTCCGCGCGCGTCGCTCGATCGTGAGGCGGTGCTGGGCCTGGCTGTGCTCGACGGCGTCACCGACGAGGACTCGGGCCTCCTGGAAGAGGTCCTCCGCGCGCGACCGCATCACCGGATCCGAGACCAGGCACGGCATCATCTCGCGTCGAAGCGCCGACAGGGCCGGCTGCCAGGCGCTGCCCGTCGCGCCGGCCCGCATCACGTGCTCGAGCAGCGCGTTGACCCGATCGGCAAAGCCGCTGGCCGGACCGCCGCGCAGCTCCCCCACGAGGGCGTCCAGCAGGTCGCCCTCCCATGCCTCGGGGATTCCGTCCGTGAGACCGGCAACCGCCTCGCGCATGGCCTTGAGAATCTCCGGACGTCGACGTCGGAGGGCAGCGTCGACCGTGAGCTCGCGTCCGGGACGGACCGACGCGACCTCCAGGTCGCCGGTGACCAGGTCGCTGGTCATGTAGACCCGGCGTGCGTCCGAGTAGCAGCCGCAGCTGCGGCGGATCACGAGCTCGGTGGGCAGGGTGAGGACGTCCTCGAGCAGCTCGCCTCGCAGTCGCCGCTGGATCGCCTCGATCGCGAGCCGGCCCTGCTGTCGGAGTGGCTGACGGATGGTGGTCAGGGGCGGGGCCGTGTAGCGCGCCTCCTGGATGTCGTCGAAGCCGATGATGGCGATGTCTCTGGGTACGCGGACGCCGCGAGCGCGCAGCGCGTCGACGACGCCGAGGGCCATCTGGTCGTTGGCCACCACGATCGCGTCGAAGGCCAGCTGCCGCTGGTCGAGCAGGACGGCCACGGCCTCGACGCCGCTTTCGTACTTGAAGTCCCCGGCCGCGATCAGCGCCTCCGGGGGCGCGAGATCGTAGCCGGTCAGGGTCTCGCGGTAGGTGCGCAGCCGGGCCTGCGCCTCGGGGTTGCCCTCCGGCCCAGTCAGGAAGGCGATCCGCCGGTAGCGGTGGGCCTCGACCAGATGCCGGATCCCTTCGCGGAGGGCCGAGTCGCCGTCGATCAGCAGGCTCGTCATGCCCGCCACCTGGGCGGCGATGCTGATCATCGGCAGCGGCGCAAAGCGCTCGCAGAAGGTCGCCAGGTCGTCCAGGCCGCAATGGTTGGCGATGGTCCCCGACAGCACCACGAGGCCGTCGAGGTCGCGCGAACCGGCGAGCTCGAACACGGCGTTGCGCTGCTCGCTGAAGCGGGTCGGGGCATGGAGCTCGCCGCCGCTCAGGCAGACCAGGTTGATCGCCGCCTCACCGGCGGCGTCCGCCATGCCCCCGATGACGGCCGCCTGGTAGTCGCCGTCCAGGCGATCGACGAGGACGCCGAGCGACAGCGGTGGGGTTGTCCGCCCGGACTTCCGCTGCCGCTCGGTGGCGGTCATGGGGTCAGCGCGCCCGCATCCGATTGTTCTTGGGATCGTGGGTCAGCTCGGCCAGGCCCAGCGCCTCGAGCAGGGGCGGCATGTAGACGCCGAACCGGCCGCGGAGGCCCTTCTTGAGCCCGTACCACCCGCCGACCGGGTTGTCGGCCGAGCGGCCCCACGCCTCGACGCTCCCATCCGGCGCCGGCTTCTGCTCGTCGGCCCCACCCAGCGGCATCCAGTCGCCGTGT
The DNA here is from genome assembly GCA_041491485.1 of Candidatus Limnocylindria bacterium. Taxonomy (GTDB): domain Bacteria; phylum Chloroflexota; class Limnocylindria; order Limnocylindrales; family CSP1-4; genus SPCO01. The sequence continues at coordinate 31,932 of JBGPVC010000009.1, read as the reverse complement.
GCCTTGAGCATCGCGTGCAGGTCGTCGATGGCGCGACGGTCGTAGCGCAGTTGCGTTCCGCCCACCTGGCAGACGATCGAGGGCGGGTCCGATCCCTCATCGAGGTGCATCGAGTAGCCGGAGGTCCCTGGGGGCGTCTGCAGGATCCACGGATCCGCCTTGGTCCCCGAGCCGCTGTGGTTCGCCACGTTGGCCTCCCTGCGTGCGTGGTGAGGACCGGAGGCCCTCGTGACGGCAACGGTAGAGAGCGCGACGGCCGAGGGCAAGGTGGCGGCGATCAACCTGTGTGGGCGCTCAGCGGTAGCCGGTCCGGAAGGTCACCGCAACCGATCGCTGCAACGGGATGGCGCCAGTCGCCGAGGTGATCCCCGCGATCAGGATCCGGTAGGAATGATTCGCGGCGAGCCGGATCGTGGGGCTAATCGTCGCCACTCGACTCGACGCGCTGTAGCTGATCCGGATGCCGACGCGGCGGCCACGCGATAGGTCGATCAGCGTGATCGTCCGGGTGGAGATTCCGGCCATCGGGACGGAGAACGTCAGCCGCGGCCGGGTGGATCGGGGCACGTTGCGGGTTCCGTTGTGCGGCGTGGTTGCGAGCACGGACGGAGGGGCAGGCGCGGGCGTGGCGGCGGGGGTCGGCGTGGGCGTGGGGCTGGCCGCCGGGTCCGGCGTGGGCGTGGCGGCCGGGGTCGGCGTCGGACTGGCGTCCGGCGTGGGTGTCGGGGCACCGACCGGGGTGGGCGTCGGCATCGGGGTTCCGAGCCCGCCGGTGGCCAGGTCGAGCGCCTGGCCCACCTGCAGCAGGCCGTACCCGGAATCCGCATTGCGACCACCCGGGACGAGCGGCTTCGCGGTCTGGGTGAGGTCGGCGAACACCTGGTCAACGCTGATCGCCGGGTCGACCGAGCGAAGCAGGGCGACGGCGCCGGTCACGTGCGGCGTGGCCATCGAGGTTCCGGTCCCGTAGCCGTACCGGTTGCCGGGCAGGGCGGAGATGATGCTCTCTCCCGGCGCCACGAGGGCAAGGGCAGCCGTCCGCGTCGAGAACGTGCTCACGGTGCTGCCATCCCGGGTCGTGGAGCCGACGCAGATGACGTGGACGAAATTGCACGGGTACTCGTCAAACGACGTGCCGTCGTTGCCCGAAGCAGCCACCACCACGACGCCGGCGGCGAACGCGGCATCGAAGGTCGATTGCACGTTCGCCACGCCGGCCGGGTCGAGTGTGCCGCCCAGGCTCATGGTGACGATCCGGGCGCCGTGACTGATCGCCCAGTTCAGGCCGTTGACCATGCCCTTGAAATCGCCTTCACCGGTGGCGTCGAGGATCTTGACGGGCATGATCGAGACGTTCGGCGCGATGCCGGCGATCCCCTGGGCGTTGTTGGCTGCCGCCGCCACGGTCCCGGAGACGTGGGTGCCGTGTCCTTCGTCGTCGTTCGTCGGCCCGAAGTCGCCGGCGCTGTCGGCCACTCCGGTCAGGGCGTCGAAGCCGGGCACCAGGCGTCCCCCGAACTCCGGATGCGTAGCGTCGATCCCGGTGTCCAGGACGGCCACCACGACGTCCGGGGCTCCGGTGCTTCGCAGCCAGGCCGGTGGCACGGCGATCGCCGACAGGTCCAGCTGATTGGCGAACAGGGGGTCGTCGGGTGCACTGGTCGGCCAGTCGAATGCGTGGATGGGTGCGTCAAGGCCCGCCTGGAGCGGCGTCGCCGGAACGCCGGCCAACGCGACTGTCGAGCCGAGCGCGGCACTGCCCGCGGCAAGGAGGGTCGAGAGGAGCAGCGCTGCGCCGCGATCGATGGCTCGACGCCGGCGCAGAGCGGTCTCGGTCATGTGGGTGGTCCTGAGTCTAGTCGAGTTGGGAAAAGGATGACCCTCCACACGCCTCCGTCCATCGTCGGGCATCCCGATCCGTCAGGGCATGCTCCATTGGTCCTGCGCCTCGGTGGCCATTGGTGCAGAGGACGAGGCGGTCGTCCGCGAGATGGTTGTCGCCGCACTGGAGCGCCTTGGCTACCGGGTCATGGCCGCGAGCACGGGCGAGGAAGCCGTCCGGCTGATCGATCGCCTCGGCGACGAGATCGACCTGCTGCTGAGCGACGTGGTCTTGCCCGGCATGAGCGGTCCGGACCTCCTCGACCGGGCGCGCCGGACGCAACCCGAGCTCCGCGCGATCTTCATGTCCGGGTACACCGCGCTGACCATCGGGCGCCCGATCCAGCCCGGCGTCACCCTGCTCGAGAAGCCCTTCTCCGGCGCCAGGTTCGCCGAGGTCGTCCGGGAGACGCTCGCCGCGCGATGACCGCCGGCTGCACTGGATCGGCGCCCGGCGTATAACTCGCGTGTGGACCCCGTCACGGAGATGGGAGCCGCAGCGAGCTGACGTCCGGTCGGCCAACGCGAGGCAGCGCGGCCTCGTCTGCGAACTGGTCCGGCCGGAACGTCAACAGGGAGGAACTCGTGAACGGATCCCCGTCGGCCGGGCACCACGTTGGCGCGATCATCGCCTCGCGACGCGCGACCGGGAGGATGTCGATACGCAAGCACGCGGTCGCCGTCGTGACGCTGGCCGCGCTGGCCATGTCGGTTTCGCCGGTGGCGGCAGTCGACTCGAGGCTGTCCGCCGGCACCGCGCCTGCCGCGAGCAACCGGGACCGGGCGCAGCTCCGGGCCACGAGCTCCACCTGGCGTCCGGCCGTCCTCGATTCGGCGCGGCAGTCGACCGTGGTCATCGAGCTGGCCGGATCGCCGGTCGCCGAACACGAGGCAGGAGCGCTGCAGCAGGGCAGGCAACTGTCGACCCTGGGTCAGACCTTCATCCGAGCCGAGCTTCGGGCGCGTCAGGACGCCCTGCTGCCGTCGCTGACCGCGATGGGCGCACGGGTCCTTGGCCAGTACCAGGATGCCTACAACGGAATCAAGGTCAGGGTGGCCGCTCGCGATGTGGCCCGGATCCGGGCGCTGCCCGGGGTCCGGCAGGTCGTGCCCGTGCCCGTCTATCGCCTCGCCAACGTGGCCAGCAACGCGTACACCGGCGTTCCGGCGGCCTGGGCGGCGGCGGGTGGCCTGACTGGTCGCGCCGTGAAGATCGGCATCGTCGATACGGGGATCGACTACTACCACGCCGATTTCGGCGGCTCGGGCGTTCCAGCGGACTTCACCGCCGACGACGGCACGGCGATCGGCACACCGGCCTTCCCCAACGCCAAGGTCGCCGGCGGGTTCGATTTCGTCGGCGACGACTACGACGCGGGCGGGACCGGCGCGGCGCTCGTCCCCCACCCCGATCTCGATCCGCTCGACTGCGACGGGCACGGGACACACACCGCGGCGACGGCCGCCGGGTTCGGCGTCCTGTCAGACGGCACCACCTTCCACGGGCCGTACGACGCCAAGACGCTGTCGGGCCAGCAGTTCCTGGTCGGCCCCGGCTCGGCGCCCGGGGCGACGCTCTATGCCCTGCGCATCTTCGGCTGCACCGGGACCACGGACATGGTCGTCGATGCGATCGACTGGGCGGTCAAGAACCATCTCGACGTGATCAGCCTGTCGCTTGGCTCGATCTTCGGCGACCCGCGGTCGGCCGATGCCGTGGCCGCCGACAACGCGGCCAAGGCCGGCGTGGTCGTGGTCGCCGCGGCCGGCAACGAAGGCCCTGCCGCCTACACCAACAGCGTGCCCGGGGCGTCGTCGCGCGCCATCGAAGTCGCGGCGGTCGACGCCATCCCGAGCTTCCCGGGCGCCACGATCGCGGTCGGCACCGGGCTGTCCGCGATCGACGCGAACGAGTCCACCGGCTTCCCGGTGACCGGCCGCCTGGACGTGCTCACCACCGCGACGGTCGGGGAGATCGGCCTCGGCTGCAGCGCCGACGACTACGCCGACGTGCAACCCGGCGACATCGTCGTCACCCGTCGGGGGGACTGCCCGCGAGCCGACCGGGCGACACTCGGTCAGGCCGCCGGGGCGGCGGCCGTGATCATGGTCAACAACACCGACAAGGATGTCTATCCGCCGCTCGAGGGGGCGATCAAGGACGTGACCATTCCGTTCCTGGGGGTCACGCCGTCCGGGGCGGCCGACCTCCAGGCGGCGAACGGCACGACGGTCACGATCAGCGGCGGCATCACCCTCGCCAATCCGGCCTACAAGGCCGTGGCCGACTTCTCGTCGGGCGGTCCGGCGGCCGATGGCAGCCTCAAGCCCGACATCGCGGCGCCGGGGCTGTCGGTCTTCTCGGCCGCAGTCGGCACCGGCACGGGAGGCGTCCGCGAGTCCGGGACGTCGATGTCGACGCCACACGTGGCGGGCATCGTCGCCCTCGTCCTGCAGGCCCACCCGAGTTGGACGCCCGAACAGGTCAAGGCCGCCATCATGAACACCGCGTCCGCCAAGGCGATCGTCGGCTACGACCCGCGGATCGGCGGCGCCGGACTGGTCCAGGCGGCCTCGGCCGTCAGCACGGTCGCCCTCGCCACGACCGGCGCGGGGATCGCCAGCCTCTCGTTCGGAGCCCCGGCGCTGGATGCCGCGTACGCCGCGTCGAAGACGATCCGGATCCAGAACACGAGCCGGGTCTCGATCACCTACCGACTCACGTCGAGCTTCGTCGGCTCGGCGCTCGGCGCACGCGTCGCCATCGCGCCGTCGACCGTGACGATCGCGGCTGGCCGTACAGTCTCGGTCTCGGTCAGGCTCACGCTCGCGGCCGGGGCCGTCGCTGCGCTGCCTTCGGCGGATGCGCCGTCGGACAAGGTCGGTGGACTCACCTCGATTCGCGGTGCCGTCGTGGCCACGCCGACCACGAAAGGCGCGGGTCTGTTCCCGTTGCGCGTGCCATTCCTGCTCGTGCCACGCGCCCTCTCGCGAATCACGACACCCGCGACGGTCAGCCTCAGCCAGGACGCGACCGCGAACCGCGACACCGGATCGGCCGGTCTGGCCAACGGCGGTATACGGGCCGGCAGCGCGGACGTCTTCGCCTGGGGCCTGCGTGCGGGCTCGGTCAACGCCGGGTCGGCCGACCTTCGGGCGGTGGGCGTCCAGTCGCTCACGGTCGGGCCGGACGGCCAGGCCGTGCCTCCGTCCGATCGGCTGCTCGTCTTCGCCATCAACACGTGGCAGCCCTGGACCGCCGCCGCGGCTGACGAGTTCGACATCGTGATCAATCCGGACCCCTCGGGCCAGCCGACGTATGTCATTGGTGCGCTCGATCACGGGATCGTCACCAGCGGCACACCCGACGGCGAGGAAGGCTGCTTCGTCCTCCGCGTGTCCGATGACACGATCACCGACGCGACGTTCACGAAGGCACCGGCGAACAGCTCCACCATCCGTTGCGGCGTGCTCGCCAGCGCGATCGGCGTCGGCGGGGGCCAGTTCACCTATGGCGCGGCCGCGGCATCGCTGCTGTCGCCGACGACGTACCAGCTCCCCGTGCTGGCCTCGTTCAATCCGTTCCAGCCGGCGATCTCGCAGGGCGATCACCTCGTCCTGGCGCCCGGCAAGCGTGGGAACGTGTCGCTCTGGATCGACCGGTCGGCGTTCGCCGCGTCACCGGCGCTCGGCTGGATGATCGTCAGCCCGGACAATGCCGCGGGGCCGGATCAGGCCGCCACGATCCCAGCCGTGCCGACGCCCTGATCGGCGGCACATCGGAAGCCAGCAGCGGACGGAGGTCGACAGCCTTGCGGCACATGATTCGACACATCGTGAAGCTCGGCCACTACCAGGGCTTCATCGACGGGATGGCTGCCTGGAACGCGGCGGCCCGGAACGTTGGCCTGCCCGCGTACCGGATCTGGGAGTCCCAATTCGGGACGGTCCAGGAAGTCTTCACGGAGGCCGAATTCGACAGCATCGACGCCCACCTGGCCGCACTGGAGGCGGCGCACGGCGATCCCGACTTCGCTGCCGCCAACCAGGAGCTCTCGACGCACCTGGTCGACGGCAGCCTGCACGACTACGTGCTGTTCGAAGCCTAGCCTCGCGCGCCTACCGTGATTGCCGGCCGCCGCCGGTCAGTCAGTACAGCCAGGGCAGCAGGCGGCGCGTCCGAGCGCGGTAGCGCTCGTATCCGTCGAGCTGTTCGACCAGCCACGCCTCCTCCCGGCGCGACTTCAGGTCGAAGAAGGCGACCAGGACGACGGCGCCGAGCAGCGCGGGTGGCGACGCGGTCAGCAGACCCCAGCCGAAGGCCCCGAGGATCAGGCCCCCGTAGATCGGGTGGCGGACGAGCCGGTATGCACCGGTGTCCACCAGGCCAGCGCCTTCGCGCGGCTTCGGAAACGGCGTCAGGTTGCCGCCCAGATCGAGGATGCCCCGGACAGCGAGCACGCCACCGGCGCCGATGAGCACGGCCCCGACGGCGGCGGTGAGGACTCGCGGCACACCCGACCAGGCGGGCCCGAGGCGACCCGCCATCGCGATGGCACCCAGGATCACGACCTGGATGAGGAACCAGCCCTCACCGCGCGGGCCGAGGTCGGGAAGCCGGCGCCCGGCCCGCATGGACATGCGGCTTCTGACCGGTCGCTACTTGGAGATGGGCTGGGGCGTCTGCGACTTCATGGCCGCCAGCCGGGCCTCGACCTCGAGGTCATCCTCCGTGTCTCCGAGCTTGGCGAACTCCTCGTCGAGCGAGGACGAGGTCACTTCCTCCATGCCCCGGGCCAAGGCCTCCTGGCGGCGGATCCGCTCCTCGAAGCGATTGAGCTCGCTCGTCGGGTCCATGACCGAGACGGTCCGCAGGGTCTGCTGGACCTGCGTCTGCGCCTGGGCCATCTTCGCCCGGCTGACCAGCTCGTCACGCTTCTGGACGAGATCCTCGCGCCGCACGCGCAGCTTGTTGAGGCCATCCTTGAGCTTGTCCACCAGCTCGGTCTGGTTGGCGATCTGGGTGTCGAACGTCTGGATCTGCTGCTCGAAGCTCAGCTGACGATGCAGGGCGAGCTTGGCGAGGCTGTCGAAGCGATCGGCCTCGGCGACAGTGCCGGCACGACGCATCTCGTCGGCCTTGCTCGAGGCCGCGGCGGCCTTGCTGCCCCACTCGGCGGCGGCGGCGCGTGCCTCCCTGGCATCGTCCTCGACCAGGCGCAGGTTGCCGATCGTCTGGGCAACCGCGGATTCCGCCTCGGCCATGTTGTTCGTGTAGTCGCGGATGAGCTGGTCGAGCATCTTCTCGGGATCCTCGGCGCCGTCGAGCATCGAGTTCACGTTGGCCCGCAACAGCTGCCCGATACGCCCAAGGATCGTGGTCTGCGCCATCGTCTGACTCCTTACTGCTTCCAACATTGATTCCATCTGGTCTGGCCGGCAACACCTGGTCCGGCGCCTGCATCACCAACCCCCGCCGCCGCCGCGGCCACCTCCGCCGCCACCGCCAAAGCCGCCACCGAAGCCGCCCCAGCTCCCGCCGCCACCCCGGCCGCCTCCGGGGAGTCCCCACGGGGTGCCGCCCCAGCCACCGCCACCCCGTCGACCCATCCCGCCAAGGACGTTGCCGAGGATGATCCCGCCCAGGATGACCTGGCCGAGGTCCGGGCCGCGACGCCGGCCGCCCCCGCGATCCCAGTCATCGAAGTCGGACCGGGCGAGGTCGTACGCCTGGTCGGCGAGCTGCGCGGCCAGCCTGGCTTCGCCGGCGGCCGCCACGGGGTCGCTTTTCGACAGGGCCTGCGCCCCGTCGAGATGACGCTGGGCCTCGGCGAGCCGGGTCCGCGCCTCCCGGTCGACGCCATTGCGCCGTGTCGCGACGAAGTCCTGCGCTCGAGCCACGCTCGCCTCGGCCGTTCGCAGCGCGGTGTCGAGAGCCGTTCGCTCGCGCGTCCGCTGCTCCTCGGCCTGGCGGATGCTGGCGAGGACCTCGTCGGCCGTGGAGTTGGCGTGTTGCGCATCCTTGAGCGCGACGAGGACGGCGGGCGTGGCTGACGCCGCCTGCGCCTTCGCTCCGGCTAGGAGCGTCGTCGCCTCGGCCAGCCGTGCCGCAACGTCGCCACCGGCCGGCGCCTGCCCGGTCGCGGCGAGGGCCGCCTTGAGATCGGATTCCGCGGCGGCGATCTCGCCGTCGAGACGGGCGTGTGCGTCGTCGAGCGTCGCGGCCAGGCGGTCAACGCCATCCAGCAACGCGGTCGCCTCGGTGAGGGCCCGCTGGACGCGCTGGACCGATCGGGCGGCTGCCTTGGCGTCGGGCGGTGTCGCCCGCAGCGATGCCTGCCCATGCTCGGCCTCCGTCGACGCCGCGGCGATCCGCTTTCGCGCCTCCTCCACGTTGCCCTTCACCGGTTGCGTGTCGGAATCGGCGTAGGCGTGGAGTCGCTCGAAGGTGGCCTGGGTCGCCGGGAGGCGGGCGTTGAGTGCGTGGATGCGGTCGGGCATCGCGGCCAGGGCCTGCGGGGCCTGTACGGCCTGATCGCGCAGGGCGGCAAGGCGCTTATGCTGCTCGTCCAGCTGGCCGGTCAGGCGGGTCGAGCGCTCGACGATCTCCGTCAGCATCCGTTCGCGCGTGTCGGCATCCTCGGGGATCTCGTCATCGAGCTTCTGACGGACCGTGAACGCAGCGGTCAGCCCGGCCTGCGCGCCGGTCAGGGCCGCGCGCAGCGGGTCGACATCCGCGGGATCGAACTCGGCCTCGGCAAATCCGAGCTCCTGCTGGCCGTCTCGGACGGCATCGTCCGCCGCGATCAACCGGGCATTCGCCTGGCGGGCGAGCTCGCCGGTGCGCCGATCACGCTCCTCGGCCTTCAACCGGCCGAGCTGTCGGCGCCGCAACCACGCCCACAACAGGGACAGGCCGGCGAACAGGAGGACGATGCCGACCACGATCCCCGGCCACGGCCCGACGTCGCGGGCAGGCTCGGTGACACCGCCGCCGGGCTGCGGCGTGACCGGCACCGCCGTGCGCCCGGTCGCTCCGCTCGCGCCGCCGAGCACGGCGGCGAGCCCGCTGGCGAAATCAATCACTCCACCCGCATAGTCGCTGGCTCGGAAACGCGGCTCGAGCGTCCGGCTCATGAGCTGGTCGATCTCGTTCGACTGGAGCGACGGGACCGCACCGTTCTCCCACCAGGCGTAGCGATGGTCGTCGGTCGCGACGAGCAGGAGCATGTCGTTGCCACCCAGCCCGTTCTGCTCGAATGTGACCTCGGTGAACGACTGCGGCACGTCGCCGCCCGTGGTGGGCACGAACGCGACGTAGAGCTGCACGCCGCGTCTGGCAAGCAGCGTGTCGAGTGCCGCCGTGATGTCGGCCGTGCGGCCGCCGACGACCCCGGATGCATCCGTGACCTGGCCGGTCAGGTGCGGGATGGATTGGGCATGGACAGGCCCCGCGGCGATGAGTCCGGAAAGCGATGCCGAGCCAACCAGCACGACGGCGCCGAGCGCGATCGTGAGCCGCCTCGTCGGCATGGGCAGACGTGCGCCGATCATGTGGAACGAGCCCCCACCGAACATCCACGCCTCCGATGTGTCGGAGACAGGATGGCGCGCACCCGACGGGCGGCTCAGAGCCGTCTCGCCCCATCAGGCGGGGCCGATGGTCATCACCTGCTCAGCGCGACGGATGGACCCTGCAGCCTCGTGCGACGAGGCGTCGCGATCGCCACGACGCAGCGAGCCGGACGTGGCATGCTCGACAGGGAGCCTATGGGCTCCCACCGCGGATGCGAGGAACCGATGCTGTCGTTGCGGGCGACCACCCAGGACCACCACGCCAAGCTCCTGCCACACGTAGATCGGCTGCTCGACCTCGCCGAGATGATCGGTCAGGTGGACTGCTCCGCGATCCACGACACCTTCGACGCGGAGTACGCGTTCATCGTCGGCCAGCTCGTCCCCCACATCGAGGCGATCGAGAGCACCCTGTACGGCCAGCTCGAACAGCTGATGGACCATCGCCACTCGATGGCGCCGATGCGCCAGGAACACGCCGTCATGCGTCAGCTCATCGAGGAGCTCGGCCGCTATCGACGCCATGCCGAGCGATGCAGCTGGGACAGCGTCGAGGGCCTCGCGCTCCGGCGAGCCCTCTACCGGCTCCACTCCATCCTCAAGGTGCACCTGGCCGAGGAGGAGCTCTATCTGGCTGTCCTCGACCAGAACCTCACCGACGAGGAGAAGGACCTGCTCGCGCGCGGGATCGACCACGCGATGGCGGAGCCGCTCTAGACGCGTCCGTCGAGCTGGGCCATCAGGTCGTCCGCCGGGTAGTGAGCGACTCGAGGTACCGGGCGTCGAACTCGCCGATGAGGCGCGCGCGCTCCTTGATGACGGCGGCCCACTCGTCCAGGGCGGCGTATCCGGCGGCGGTCAGCTCGTAGTCGCGTCGCGCCGGGCCAGATCCGCTCGTGGACCAGGCGGAACGGACCTGGCCGGCCCCCTCGAGGTCGCGCAGCGTCCGGTAGACCTGTCCGAGGTCGACGGAGCCGTTCGTGATCCCCAGGTCGGCCAGCTCGCCGACGATGGCGTAGCCGTGGGCTGGCCCGACGGACAGGAGGACCATCACGAATGGCTCCATCCAGCGGTGGTGGCTCCCGGTCGGAGCCCAGCCGCGATGGATGGGGATGCCGGCCTCGTCGTGGTCCGAGGCAATGCCGAGCAACGGATCCGGGACCGCAGGCACAGCCGCGCCCGGCTCCGCAGGCGCGACCCCCGGATCGGGCTGTGGCTCTGAGGCCCGCGCATTCATATGCCCCGGGAGCATAGAGGCTCGGCGCCGCGTGAGCGAGGGAAGTTGGTGAATCGAGACTCCAAGTGCGACGCGTGATGCCGGCGCCCAACCCACAAGAGCCACGACTGGGCGGCCCGGCGAGACGAGAGATTCACGAAGTGGGGCCGCGGGGCAAGATCCGCGGCCCCAACTGCCTACCCCGAGCTACGAACGCGTCAGGCGTGCGCCGGGACCGTCGCCTCGGCGAGCGCCTTGAAGTCCTGGAGCATGTGGCGCATCTGCCGCTCGAAGAAGCTCTTCGTCATGAACCCGGGGATGTACCCCGGCGTCTCATAGTCGCCCTCGACGATTGCCCGGGTCGCGTCGCCCTCGCGCTCGAACCGATAGTAGTCGTCCTCCGGGCCCTGGTCGGTATGCTGGTGGATGAGCTTCAGCGGCTCCACCTCGACGACCGTGTTCGTCTGCTTCATCTCGAAGCCCAGCATCTTGACCGTCGAAACGTACGTCGTCCCGACCTGGTCGAGCGGCCCGCTCCAATTCGAGGTCTCCAGACGCGGGGCCCAGTCGTGCCAGCGCGACGTGTCGCAAAAGAACGCCCAGACGTGCTCGACGGGCGCCTCGATCCGGATCTCCTCTTTCACGTGATTCATGGCCCACTCCGACTGCGGGCGGGTCGGGTTCGCCAGTGACTCGGCGCGGTCCCGGCGGCCAGGATCTGGGCCGCGCGTCGATGTTCCCCGTGCAGCGCCGAGAATCCGCCTCCTCGATCGGCGAGGGCAAGTGCCAACAGGACCAATCGCCGGCGATGGCGCCGGTCGTGGGGCGCGGCCAGGCGGCGAAAGGCCCGACCTCAGGCGGACTGGAAGCCCGGGTGATCCAGGGCGGCCGCCATCAAGTCGGCGACGTCGGCCGACACGCCATGGTCGACGACCTTCAAGTAGGCCTCCTCTTCGGCCAGGTGGATCTTGAGCAGCGCGTAGAGCTGGAACAGGACGCGCCTGAGCGCCAACCGCTTGCCGAGCGGAATCGATCCGGGATCGAGCTGCTGGGTCAGGCGCGCGAATCCCTCGACCAGCCGGCGCATGTCGGTGTGCTCACGGCGCATCGGCGCCATGGAGTGGCGGTTCTGGAGCATCCGCTCGAGCTCCGGATAGAGCGTTCGTTCCGCCGCGTCGACGTGAGGGACGAGCGTTCCGGTCAGGAACTCGCTGGTCTCGTGCGCGGCATGGCGGACGGCGACGGCGTCAGCGGTCAGGATCAGCTCACCAATCTCCGGCATGCGATCGACGTGCTGTAGGAGCCGCTCGTGGTGCTGATGCGCCACCTGCGGCAGGGTCTCGGTCATGTCAGGCCTCCTCGGCAATACGCCGGCACTTGCGGTCGGCTGAACGTGTCCCGAAGATCGGGCGGGACGCCCGGGGCGAGGCAAGTCGGTGCATCTCTATGCGTCACCTTCCGTGGACGACTGCGCGAGCGCGACGAAGAAGAGCGCGACCGGCCGATAGACCGCGTGCGCCAGCTTCATGAACGGGGCCAGGAGCATGAGCTCCATGGCGACGGCGACGTGGACCAGGAAGACCCAGTAGCCCCATGACGGCGCGCTCGGTAGGTACAGGGCGAGTTCCAGCACGAACCCGGTGACGCCTGTGACCCAAAGCAGCCCCAGGAGCATCCAGTCCGCGTTCGTCGATCGTCTGACCGACCGGTGTTGGGCCTGGTAGCGCTCAACGATCAGCGACGTCGTGCCGTAGATCAGCATCGAGCCCGCCACGGTCCCCAGGAGGCGGATCGGGTACCAGATCGGCACCGGCGCGCCCGTGGCCTTGATCCCGGCGAGGGCCAGGCCGTAGTCGAGCAGGGTCGCGGCGAACAGGCCCAGGAAGCCCCAGACCGTGACCGCGTGGAGCAGCCAGCGGCGCCGGTACCAGGCGACCGGCACGGCGTCCGCCTCGCATTCCTTCCGGAACCGGTCCTGGCCAAGCGATTCACGGGCGACGGCGGCCCAGGCCGCGCGCGCCGACCGGACCATCGCCGGCCGGCTGCCGACCAGGCTTCGCCAGCCGACACCTTCCCGCCGCGCGATCCCTTTGGCCATGCTGGCGACCCCGCTGAGTCCGGCCAGCGCGACGAGGATCATCACGACGATCCCGGTGTTGTGGATCAGCTCCTCGGGGATGAATGCGAAGATCGCCAGCGATTCCCCGCTCTGGGGTCCGTGCGCCGAGTACATGAACAGGGCGAAGAACATCGCCAGGAACACGGCGAGCACGGTCCCGAGGAGGGGCCTCGTGTACATCGTCCGCGCGATCCTGGTCCGGTCGTAGCCGGCGATCGCGTAGCGGCGGGCGGCCGCCATGAACTCGCTCGGATCGGCCTGGGTCGGACACGTCTCGGCGCATTCGCCGCACTGGTAGCAGCTCCAGAGCTCCTTGCTGGTGAGGAGCGCGTCCTTCATGCCGACCTGGGCGTAGCGGATGATCCGCCGCGGGAAGGTCGAGTCCGTCTGCGACAGCGGGCAGGACGCGGTACACGTCCCGCAGCTGAAGCAGGCACTGACATCCGTCGCGCCATAGCGCTGCAGCTCGGGGTAGAGACCGAGGTCGACCGTCGTGATGGCGGCGGTCATCAGGACACCCGCCCGGTTCGTTCGTACTGGAAGTAGCCGTCGACGGCGGGACTCCTGATCTCGGCCAGCCAGCCGTAGCGGCGCATCCCCATGACCCAGATCACAACCTCCCGGGTCGGCTCGCCGATCGCGCCAGCAATCTCGGGAACGGTCAGTGGTCCGTCGCGCAGTGCGGCAAGGATCCGGGGGCGCATCACCGGCTCCTCCCGGACGATCTCGCGCACCTCTCGAATCGTCGGGGGCATCAGGCGGGCACCTCCACCAGGCTGTCGATCATCGCGCTGACCTGGCCGTCGGTGTAGCCGAGCAGGTCGATGGCGTTCTCCGGGCAGAGCGGCACGCAGCCGCCGCAGCCCTTGCAGCCGGTCGGGCTGATCAGGGCGATGTGGCGCGAGCCCTCCTCGCCCATCGAGATCGCGTCGTACGGGCAGGCGGTCAGGCAGGCGCCGCAGGCATTGCAGGCGTAGGGATGGACGATGGCGACGAGCGGGTCGAGCTCGGTGAAGCCCTTCTTGAGGACCGCCGCGCTCTGCGTGACCGCGGCAAGACCCGATCCGACGCTCTCGGATGAGGTCTTCGGACCCTGGCAGGTACCGGCGATGAGCACCCCGTCGACGACGGTCTCGACCGGCCGCAGCTTGGGATGGATCTCGTTGAAGAACCCGTCCGACCCGGCCGGGAGCTTGAGGACGCCGGCCAGCTCCTCGTTCTTGCGGGGGACCATGCCAGTGGCCAGGACCACGAGGTCGACTGGGATCACGAGCTCTGTGTCGTCCGTCAGCAGGTCGCGCACCGTGACCGTCAGCTTGCCGTCATCGTTGCGGGCCACCGCCGGTGGCGCCTCCTGGGCGTATTTGAGGAATACGGACCCGGTCTCGCGCGATTCGGTGTAGAGCGGCTCGAACTTGCCGTACGTCCGCATGTCTCGGTACAGGTGGAACTGGCGGATCGACGGGTCCAGCGCGGCCACCTGGATGGACGTGTGGACGGTCGCCGTGCAGCAGTAGCGCGAGCAGTACTGGTTGGCGTCGGGGGCGTCGGCCGGCTGGCGGCTGCCAACGCAGTAGACGTAGACCAGGCTGCGAACAAGCCGGCCGTGGTATGCAAGGGACCCGCTGGAGGCGTCGACCAGCTCCTTGAACTCGGGCAGCGTGACCACGCCGTCGATGCCGTAGCCGAACTCGCCGACCGCCGGCTCATACGCGTCGAAGCCGGTCGCCACGACGATCGAGCCGACCGCGACCTCGATCGCGCCCGATCCCGCGTCGCCGATCCGGACGCTCACCCGGTAGTTGCCGAAGCTGCCGGACTTGCCGACGACCTCGGCCCCGGTCAGGACCGTGATCGCCGGGCGGCGCTTGACCTCCGCGACCAGCGTGGCGATCAGCTCGCGACCATCCCTCTGGTGCGGGAACATCGGTCCGAAGCGACGGACCCAGCCGCCCAGCTGCAGCTCACGCTCGACGATGGTCACGCGGAGGCCGATGTCGGCGAGGCCGATCGCCGCCCGCAGCCCAGCGATCCCGCCGCCGATCACCAGCGTGTGCGGCAGCGTCTCGACGACCAGCGGGACCAGCGGCGTCGCGAGTCTCGTCCGGTCGATGCCGGCGCGGACCAGCGCGGTCGCCTTGTCGGTCGCCGCGGCCTCGTCGTCGGTGTGCACCCAGGAGCACTGCTCGCGGATGTTCACCTGCGTGTACTCGAACGGGTTGAGCCCGGCACGGGCCGCCACGCCTCGGAACGTGTAGGTGTGGAGCTTCGGCGAGCACGAGGCCACGACCAGCCCGTCGAGCCCCTGCGCCTCGATGTCATGGACCATGTCCTGCTGGGTCGCGTCCGAGCAGGCGAACATGGCGGTCTTCGACACGACGACGTCGCCGGCGTCGCGGATGTTCGCGATCACGCCCTCAACGTCGACGTAGTCGGAGATGTTGCCGCCGCAATGGCACACATACACGCCGATCCGACGGGGCTCGGCGGGGAGCTGCGGCTCGGTCAAGCCGGCACCGCAACGATGTCGAGCGTCGACTTCTCCCGTTCGAGGTGCGCCGCTACCTGGGCGACCGCGGCACCCGCGTGGAGGATCGAGTCGGCGATGTCCTTGGCACCGGACGCGGCGCCAGCAACGAACACGCCCGGGATGCTCGTCTGGCCCGGATTGAGGTCCTCCTCGGGCTCGGCGACGTAGTTCCACTCGTCCAGGGCCAGCTCGCCGACCTCGAACAGCTGCTCGGCGTCGCGATTCGGCTGGACGCCGACCGCCAGGACCACCAGGTCGTATTCGGCGTCGACCAGCCGCCCGCCATGCTCGATGTCCTCGTAGCGGAGGACCAGGTTCCCGTCGGGTTGCTCGGTGATCTGGGCGACGCGGCCCTTGATGTAGTTCGCGCCCATCGCCCTGGCGCCCTCGTAGAACTCGTCGTAGCGCTTGCCCGGCGCGCGGATGTCCATGTAGTGGACGGTCACGTCAGCCAGCGGCAGCGCCCCCATGAGTAGCTGGTTCTGCTTGATCGAGTACATGCAGCAGAAGCGCGAACAGAGCGGGTTGCCGACGCCGCCTCGCCCGCCAGGGCCAGGCGCCTCGTCACGGGAGCCCGTGCACATGACGTACGCGATCCGCTCCGGCACCTTGCCGTCGCCGGGGCGAAGGATCGTGTTGAATGGCCGGGTCGGCGCGAGCAGGCGGTCCATCTGCATCCCGGTAATGACGTTCTTGTAGGTGCCGAAGCCGTACTGGGGCTTGAGGTCGGCGGCGAAGAGCTTGAAGCCGGTGGACACGACGACCCCGCCGACCTCGGCCTCGAAGGATTCGTCGCGCATGCGCAGGTCGATCGCGTCCGCCGGGCAGGCCGCCACGCATTCCCCGCACTCCGCACAGACCGCGCAGTCGAGGCAGCGACTGGTCGCCGCCCGGGCCTCGGCCTCGGTCATCGGCGCTTCGACCTCGGTAAAGTCGACCGGCGCGCTCTTGAGCGTGGTGCCGTCGGTCTGCGGCGCGCGCAGCGTGTAGGCCTTCTGCCGCGCGAGGACCTGCTGCTTGTCGACGACCGGCAGACGATCGTCGAAGCCGTCGAGGGTCCCCCCGTTGAGCCAGCGATCCATCATGTGCGCCGCGCGGCGGCCTTGGCCAACAGCACGCGTGATGTCCGTGGCGCCATTGACCGCGTCGCCGGCCGCGAAGACGTACGGAACGTCGGTCTGGAGCGTGATCGGATCGGCCTTGAGCCTGCCACCGGCGCTCGTCGTCAGTTGGTCCGCAAAGGCGCTCGTGTCCGGCGTCATCCCGATCGCGCTGATGACGAGCTCGCACGGCAGCACCGTCTCGCTGCCGCTGATCGGTTCTGGACGGCGGCGACGCGACGCATCCGGCGCCCCGAGCTTGATGCGGGTGCAGCGCAGACCGCTGACCGAGCCGGCCTCGTCGCCGACGACCTCGATCGGGGCGACCTGGAAGGTGAAGGCGACGCCTTCCCGCTCCGCGTCGCCGGCCTCGACGTGATGGGCCGGCATCTCGTCGCGCCCGCGCCGGTAGGCGACGGTCACGCAGGTCGCCCCGAGCCGGCGAGCCGTGCGGGCCGCGTCCATCGCGACGTTGCCGCCGCCGACCACAACGACGCGCTTGCCACCGAGGTCTATGGGCTGGCCGAGCTTCACCTTGCGCAGGAAGTCGATGCCGGCGACCACGCCCAGGCGATCCTCGCCGGGGACCCCGAGGGTGGTCGAGCGATGCGTGCCGGTGGCCACGAGGACGGCATCGAAACCTTCCGCCCGCAGGGCGGCCAGGTCGTGGACGCGTTGGCTCGTCGCGATCTCGACGCCGATGGCACGGACGTTGTCGATGTCGCGCTCGACGACCTCGATCGGGAGGCGATAGGACGGGATCGCCAGCCGCAGGAAGCCTCCGGACACTCGGGCCGACTCGAAGACCTTCACCGAGTAGCCGGCACGCGCCAGCTGCCAGGCCGCCGTCAGCCCGGTTGGCCCCGAGCCGACGATCGCGATCCGCCGGCCGTTCGGTGGGGCGACACTGACCCCGAGGGTTTCACCGGGATCGCCATCCTGCGAGGCACCGAGGCCGGCCCGTTCGTCGTGGGCGTCGGCAATGAACCGCTTCAGGCGGCGAATGGGAAGGGTTCCTTCGAGCGATCCGCGCGTGCATTCGACCTCGCACGGGGCGTAGCACGCGCGCCCGAGTGTTCCGACGAGCGGCGTCGCCTCGAGCACCAGGCGGTAGGCCTTCTCGTACTCGCCACTCCGAATCAGCGAGATATACCCGTGCGCCTGGATCCCGGCCGGGCAGGCATAAGAGCACGGAGAGCTTCCGGCTCGATCGATCACGGCCTTCTTCGGGACGGCCTGGGGAAACGCGATGTAGGCGGCGCGCCGGGCGACGAGATCGGCGTTGAACTGATCGGGCACCGCGACCGTGCAGGCGGTCTCGCACAGCGAGCAGCCGGTGCAGGCGGCCTCGTCAACGAAGCGTGCCTTCCTGGTGACCGAGGCGTGGAACCGGCCGTCGGCCGTTCGCCGGATTCCGTCGACCCGGCTGTAGGTCAGGGCGGTGATGTTCGGATGGTGGATGGTCGCCGCCATCTTCGGCGTCGAAATGCAGCTCGCGCAGTCGAGCGTCGGGAAGACCTTGCTGAGCAGGATCATCTTCCCGCCGACGCTGGCCTCCTTCTCGACGAGCAGGACCTTGTAGCCCATGTCGCCGAGCTTCAGGGCCGACTCCATCCCGCCGATACCGCTGCCGACCACGAGCACGTCGTAGGTGGCTGAGCTCGTCCCGCGGTCCCGGATCGCCGCGTTGATCTCGCTCACGGCGCTCACCTGGCCACCGCCGGTCCGAGTGCCTCGAGGGCGGTGGAGAACTGCTGCATGTGTCGGGTGAACGGCTCGGAACAGACGGAGCAGATGGCGGCCATGCGCATCCGCCCAGGGTCGATCCCCCGCTCGCGGAGCCGGGACTGGGCGTCACTGCTGATCTTCGACGACCGCGCGGCGCAATCGGAGAGGTAGGCACATTCGTCGCCGTCGGAAGCGATGAACACCCCGTCGAACCCGCTCTCGAGGGCGCGCACGATCCAGGACGGCCGGATCCCGCTGGTGCAGGGCAGTCCGATCACCCGGACGCCCGGCGAGTAGTGCATGTGCGAGCTGCCGGCCAGGTCGATCCCCGGATCGGAGATGTTGTACGTCGAGAAGACGAGGATCCGGGGGACGAACCTGGACTCGGCGGTCGGCGATGCCATTGCGACGGAGGCGGTCATCGAACGATGGCTCCTGTGGCTGCCCAGCCTCGCGAACGCGCCTGCGGGCGGCCCGCGAGGGCTGGCATCGTGGCGCTACTTCCCGCGGCGAATGAAGACGCGGTCGTAGCCGTCGGCGCTGATCGCGCCGAGGAACTCGTGGCCGACCTTGCCGGACCAGGCGCCGATGTCGGTCTTGGTGACCGGGTCGGTCGACCAGACCTCGATGACGGACCCGACGGGGACGGTGCCCATCCCCTTCTTCGCCTCGAGCAGCGGCCCCGGGCACGCGGCTCCGCGGGCGTCGACGATCTTGGCGGCGGTAATGGTCTCGAGCTCCGTGAGCGTGGCGGTCATGAGTGGTTCCTCCTGTCAGTAGACGAGGCTGTTGGTCGCCGACGTGATCTCGGCGATGAACCGACCGGCGGCCACGACTTCCGCGCCGTCGATGAGCTGGTCGGGCGCGATGCCCCGACTGTTGAGGCAGGGTCCGCAGACGAGCATCCGGCCGCCGAGCGCGTGGAAGTCGGCGACGAGCTTCAGGAGCGGCGGGAACCCGGCAGCCTCAACGCTTTCGACCCCACCGACTCGGCCGAGCTCCACGCCGTCCGCCTGGAGTCCGACAACCACGTCGACATCCGAGGCAAGGGCCGCGCAGGCCATCACGAAAGGAATCGTCGCGTGCTCGGCCTCGCTCGGGCCGTGCAACACCATGAACACGAGCTTTTCCGTGTCGGCCATCGACCTGCTCCTTCGCGCTGCAAATCGGGTCAGATGAACAGGATCTGGCCGCCCTCGGCGGCCATCAGGAATGCGGCAATCCCGCACGGACCGTCGACCAGCGGATCGAGCCGGCCGGCGTCGAACCCGAGCGTCTCGAGCGATCCGGAGCACGCCTGGATGCTGACCTCGCCGAGCTCCTTCGCCATGCGAAACGTTTCCAGCCAGGGGATGGCGGCCACGCCATGCACCGGCTTGCTCGACCCGGCCGCGGTGGCGTCATAGGCAAGCCCGTGGTCCAGATCGATCCGGTCGGCCCGGAACGCGTCGAGCGCCCAATACTGGAGCAGGACGTTCACCGGCCGGCCCATGGCGGCGGCACCGGCCGCGACGGTCGCCGCGGCGTGCAGCTTGTCCGCCGTGCCGGAGAACAGGACGAGGGAAAGGCTGTCGTTCATCGGAGGTTCACCTGGGCTGCTGGCTGTGGGGGATGGCGGGTCGTTGCAGGCGGCGGCGGTCGTCGGCGTGTGCGGCCGCGGCAAGGCTGCCGAGCGCCGAGAGGCGGCGAACCAGGACGCTGCGCATGAGGTCGCAGGCGGCGAGGATCTCGGGGTCCGTGAGCTCGTAGCGAACGGTCCTGCCGTCACGGGTGGCCGTGACCAGCCCGACGCCGCGCATGACCGACAGGTGCTGGGAAACGGTGGCCTGGGGAAGACCCAGCTCAACCTCGAGCTCGTGGACCTCCTGCGGACCGCGCCCGAGCAAGTGGATGATCCGAAGCCGGTGGACGCTGGCGAGGGTGCGCAGGAGCGATGCCTGGATCACCTCGATCTCATTCGTGGCGTTCAGCACCGTCGCGTTCTCCGATTCCGTAAGGAGCCCGTGCTCTTATCTGGCACGCCATGATATATGTCATATACATATATCAGTCACGGGCCATATGTCACGAATCTCGGGCACCGGGCGCCAAGGCCCGCGGCGGGGCAGCGGCGGGCGAGGCCGAGGGGCGAATGGGCGGTGAACCCGAACGGAGACGCCTGAGCCGCCGGGTCCTCAGTGCTGGGCGGTGGTCAGGCGAGCGCCGGATACGTCGTCGGATCGATCCCTGCCGCCACGAACAGCTGCCTGATCGTCGCGATCTCGGCGTCGCTTGGTCCGGAACCGATGCCGGGGCGAGGGACTCGTCGCCTGCGCCGACCGGTAGATCAGATCAGAGGAAAGCGCGCCTTCGCGGTGCCTGCTGACTGCCCGGGTGCGCCGCGGCCTGGTCGGCGCGGAGCACGAGCGCCACGTCGATCTCGGCTGACAGGCGCCGGCCGATCGGCGTGCGTGCCAGCCACCGCAGGTAGTCAGGGTCGTGGTCGACGAGGCTGCCGACGGTCCAGCCTGCGTAGCGGCCGACGTCCAGGACGCTCCCGCCGGCTTGTGGCGCTGGTCGCCGCCGCCCGGACAGGCCCCGACCCGCGCCGTTTGTTGCCCGGCCGGTGCCAGGCGGTGCCGTCGACGCGCCGGTCGACGGTGCCGCGACATCTGCCTCCCGATCGGCCAGCGCCTGCGGCTCCCCGTCATAGGCGTCGCGGCGCGCCGGATCGCCGAGGACAGCCCAGGCCTCGTTGATCGAGGCCATCGACCGCGCGTCACCGCCGAAGTCGGGGTGGTTCTTGCGGGCGAGTGCGCGATAGGCCGCGCGAATCACCTCGGGCTCGGCACGCCGGTCGACCTGCAGGACCTCGTACAGGTCGATCATGTCGCGGTCGTCGCCCACGGGGCGCCATTTCGACCGCCGTGCGGGCGCGTCCGATCACGATGATGGCGGGGCCGACGAAATCGTGGGGTTCGTGGGGCACTGGACATATGACTACCGAGCGTTGTACCTACCCCGGCGTCGACAGCTTCCCGTGATCGGGCTGCGGTGACGAGGACCCGATGGTCCGGGCCACGGGATGCCGAAAGGTCACCGCTCCCGGAGATCGGATCCCGTGACGTCGTGTGCGGAGACGGTCACCCGCCGTTCATAGACCGGTGAGCACGCAACCCGACCTCGAATTGCTCCACTCCTGCTGCAGGTAGTACCTGCCAGTCCCGATGGCCTGGTTGTACTGGCTGTTCGACCCACCGGTCGACCCGAGCGCCGTCCCGAACTTCCACGCGCACTTGTCGCCGTTCTCGTAGCCGCGGCGGTCATACCATGCCGAACCCTGCGCATCCGTGATCGCTTCGTTGTGCTCGTGGCTGGTCACGTTGAGTGTCGCATCGGCGTCGTCGGCGTTCGGGTGCTGGCCCGCGTCACAGGCCGCCGAGACCGTGTCCGCGTAGGGCATGTTCGCGTACAGGATCGCGCTGCTGCCGCTGCCGATCCAGCTGTGATACGCGCAGTACTGGGTGAACGCGCACGACGAGCCGGCGCAGCTGCCGATCCCCTTGGCGGTGAAGATGAAGAACACCTTGTCCGATCCGCCCGTCCAGCCGTTGGCGTTCATCACCTTCTTGAGCTCGGTCTGCAGCTGGGCGTCGGTGACGCAGACCGTCGTGGCGCTGTCGGTGCAACCGCTTGACGGTAGGGCGCTGGTATCGATGACGGATCCGATAAACGTCGAGTTGTAGGCGATCTTGCCGCCGGTATCGGAGTATTGCGTGTCGCTGAAGTAGACGTTCGTTGTCTTGCCATTGTCGCCGGCGACATTGTTGAAGTACCCGTCGATGAGGCTCCGGTAGTTGGCGCTGACGCTGTAGCCGGATGGAATCCAGTAGACGGCATAGACGTTGTTGGCGCGCATGACCGGCCCGTTGTGGTAGCTGAGATTGCTGCCGGATCCACGGGCGGCGCCGGCGTTCCCGTTCGCGAGCGTGGGTACGACGCCCAGGATCTCGTTTGACGGACCGGCGGGATCGCCGGGCGAAGGGGGCGCTGCGGCGACGGGAACCGCTGCGGCAAGCATGGTGGAGACGACGCCGAGGACGAGCAGGAAGCGGCGCACCGATGACCTCCGGTGAGTGGCTGGACGACGAGTTCGCGGCAATGTACGACCGCGCGATCCGGCGCGCAATGGGGGCGCCGTGGCTAAGCACCAAGTCCGTGGCACGCAGGCAACGCGAGCACGAGCCACCGCGCCTGCGTCCGATCGGCTGCGGCGACCGGCGGGACCCTTCGCGACGAAGGGCTCTTGACTGGCTTGGTATACCGAGCCCAGCGTCTCTATGGCGCAACCCGTGCCGGGGTCGATGGGCGCGGGACAGACGTTCGATTCCGGGGGTACCACCCGTGTCGCTGAGCCAACGGGTCGAAAAGGCACAACGAAAGGCCGAGATCGCGGAGGACGAGGGTCCGGCCCGCGAGCCGGTCACGGCGCGCGCCCTCGTTCCTGCGCAGCCGCAGGCGCCGCGGAACCCCGCGCGGGAGGAGATGCTGCGTGGCATCCGGCTGCGCCTCGTGGACGAGACCATCGGCGCGTTCGACCCGAAGCTCGATGTCAAGAACCCGACCGACGTCCGGGCAAAGATCGAAGGCATCGTCGATCGCGTCATCGGCGTGCACGAGTTCGCCGTCACTCGTGACGAACGGGTGCGGCTGATCGAGGAGATGATCGACGAGGTCATCGGACTTGGGCCGCTCGAGCCGCTCCTGCTCGACGACTCGATCACGGAGGTCATGGTCAACGGGCCCGACCACATCTACATCGAACGGGCCGGCAAGATCCTGCGCGTCGATACGGCCTTCCAGAGCAACGAGCACGTCCGGAGGATCATCGACCGGATCATCACGCCGCTCGGGCGGCGCATCGACGAGTCGAGCCCGCGGGTTGACGCGCGGCTTCCCGACGGTTCGCGGGTGAACTGCATCATCCCACCGCTCTCGCTCGTCGGGCCGGTGATCACCATCCGCAAGTTCTCCGCCAAGCCGTACACGGTGGACGACCTGATCGGCTTCGGCACCGCCACGGCCGAGATGTTCGAATTCCTGCGTGTCTGCGTCGAGGCCAAGCTCAACCTGTTCGTCTCCGGTGGAACCGGCTCGGGCAAGACGACCACGCTCAACGTGCTCTCGTCGTTCATTCCGAGTGACGAGCGGATCGTCACGATCGAGGACGCCGCCGAGCTCCAGCTGCGCCAGGAGCACCTCGTCACGCTCGAGTCCCGCCCGCCGAACCTCGAAGGCGAGGGCGAGATCACGATGCGCCACCTGTTGCGCAACGCGCTGCACATGCGTCCCGACCGGATCATCGTGGGCGAGTGTCGCGCAGGCGAGGCCCTGGACATGATCCAGGCGATGACGACCGGCCAGGCAGGCTCGCTGTCCACCGGTCACGCCAACAGCCCGCGCGACATGCTCCGTCGGCTCGAGACGATGGTGCTCATGACCGGCTACGAGCTGCCGCTCCGAGCGATCCGTGAACAGATCGCCTCGGCGGTCGACCTCATCGTCCACACGGCACGCCTCAAGGACGGCAGCCGCAAGGTCGTGAACATCACCGAGGTCTACGGGATGGAGGACGACGAGATCCTCACCCAGGACATCTTCGCGTTCGAGCAGACCGCCTTCAAGGACGGAAAGATCGAGGGGTCGCTCAAGCCGACCGGCATCCGACCGACGTTCATGCGCCGGTTCAAGACCGGCGGCATCCAGCTGCCGCCCGAAGAGTTCGGGATCCCGGCGGAGGATCCCAACCGGCCGGGTCCACTCGGCAAGGACAAGGGAGGGCTGGTTGCCGGCGAGGGACTGCAGGTGGTCGATACGCTGGCGGCACCAGTCGGTCTTGGGCGCGCGGTCACGGCCGGCGGCATGGTGTACGTCTCGTCGATCGGGCCGATCGACCCCGAAACCGGCCGGGTCGTCAGCGCCTCGATCAAGGAGCAGACACGCCAGTGCATGAACAACCTCAAGGCCAGGCTCGAGGCCGCGGGGAGCTCGATGGACAAGGTGGTCTGGGCGAACTGGTCGCTGCGTGACCCGGCCGAGTTCGACACGTTCTATGAGGAATGGGTGCGCTGGTTCCCGGGCGAGGCGCCGGTCGGCCAGGGCACGCTGATGCCGTCATTGCAGCGTCGCGCCGGTTTCCGGATCTCGATCGGGGTGATCGCGGAGGCCTAGCCGGCGCCCTTGTCGGGGGCCGCTGTCCACTCGTCGACCGCAGCGGGCCGGGCGAGCAGGTAGCCCTGGGCGAACGGGACCCCGAGCTCGCGCAGCGTCGCCAGCTCCGCTTCTGTCTCGACGCCCTCGGCGATGGTCTGGCTCTGCGACTCGCTCGCGAAATGCAGCAGCCCAAGGACGAGCGCCTGTCGTGTCCGATCCGCATCGATGCCGCGAACGAGCCGCATGTCGAGCTTCACGAAGGCGGGCCGCAACTCGACGATGTGGGCGAAGTTCGCGACGCCGGCGCCGGCGTCATCGACCGCAAGGCGCACCTCCGGGCCGAGCCGGCTGATCGCGGCACGGAGGACGGCGTAGTCGGCGACGGGGACGTGCTCGGTCACCTCGAGCACGACGGGGCGGTCGGTTCGGTGAAGGATTCCAGCGAGCTGGCGGTTCGCCGCGACGAGGTCCGGCGAGACGTTGAGGCTCAACCAGGCAGCCCCGGGCAGCCCCGCCGCTGCGGAGATCGCGGTCGTCAGGGTCGCCAGCTCCAGCTCGGCCTCGAGCCCGGCCTCGCGCGCGTCTGCGAAGACAAGGTCGGGGGCGGTCCCGCTCGAGAAGCGCGTCAGGGCCTCGTAGCCGGTGTGCTCACCGGTCACCAGGTCGACGATCGGTTGGAAGACCGGCGAGAAGGCGCCAGCCTTGATGACCTCAGCCACTCGCTCGCGGACTCGGCCGACCTCGGTGAGGTCTGCCACGGCCGGGCCGACAAGCGCGCCGGCGAACCCCGCGAACTCGAGGAGCGCGGGGAGCGATTCCGTTAGCTGCGCGACGGCGTCCGCCTCCGCGGAGGTGACCGTGATGATCCCGATGAGACGGCCGCCCTGGCGGACTGGCGCGTAGGCGAGGCCCCTGGTGGTCAGCTCCTGGTGCAGCCGGTCGTAGGGGTGCCACGGCCGACGAACCCAGCCCTCCACCCAGGGCCCCTCCTCGGCCCGTTCTCGCAGGGTTCGGCTGCGCTGAAACGGGATGCGTCGCAGCCGCACCGGCACGCCATCGGCCCGCAGAAACGCGAGGGCCATGGCCGGCCCTTCGAGGGTGAAGTAGGCGAGCGACGCGGTCGCAACCCCGGACATGCCCAGCACCTGGCGGCAGATCGCCTCGGCGGTGGCGGTCGCGGTTGGGAGGACGGGCAGGTCGGCGAGGGTCCCCGCGATCATGGCGCGCTCGCGCGTCATCCGCTCGTGAGCGGCCTCCAGGGCTCGCTCGCGGGTCACGTCGCGCTTGACCGCGACGTAGCTCGTGATGGTTCCGCCTTCGTCGCGGATGGGCGAGATGACGGCCTCTTCGTGGTACAGGCTGCCGTCCTTGCGTCGGTTGGTCAGGTCCCCGACGAACGAGCTCCCGCTCGACAGCGCAGCCCACATGGCCGCGTAAAACGCCGGTCCGTGCTCGCCGCTCTTGAGGATTCGCGGGTTCTGTCCAAGCACCTCGTCGCGCGTGTACCCGCTGGCCTGCTCGAACGCCGGGTTCACGTATTCGATCCGGGCGGCGGTGTCGGTGATGACGACCGCGTCTGCGGTTTGCTCGACGGCAACGACCAGGCGGCGGCGTTCGACTTCCATCTGGGCGGCGGCGATTCGCGTGCGGATCGTCCTGACGCCGTAAGCGAGATCCGAGGCGAGCTCCTCGAGCAGGGCGATCTCATCGGGCCCGAAGGCATTCGAGTCCCCGGCGTAGATGACCAGCGTGCCGAACGCCTCGTCGTCGATCTTCAGTGGCAGCGCCACCACGGCGCGGAACCCCTGCTCGAGCATCTCCGTACGCCAGGCAAGCGTCGCGTCGACAGCAACGTCGGTGCTGAGGACCGTGCGGCCTTCCCTGATCGACGTGCCCCCAGGTCCCTCGCTTCCACGCTCCGGGTCCAGCCAGCTGAGGCTGATGTTGCCCAGGTAGCCGTCCAGAGGACCGGCCCAGGTGACCGGTCGGATCGTGCCGGCCGGATCATCCTCGCGGTAGCCCACCCAGGCGCCCAGGAACGCGCCTTGCTCGACGATCACGGAACAGAATTCCCGCAGCAGGGCCGGCTCCTCGAGCGCACGGACCAGTGCCTGGTTGGCCAGGCCCAGCGTCCGCAGCACGCGATTGAGCCGCTCCAGGTGCTCCTCCGCGCGCTCGCGCTCCGCGACCTCCGTCTCGAGCTGGTCGTTCCGGCGGGCTCGTTCGGCGCCGAAGCCGGACAGCATGACGGCCAGCAGCAGGCTGGTGACCACGACGAACCCCCAGCCCTTCACCGTCGAGATCGTCGCGAGGGCGTCCTGGCTCGGAGCCAGCGCGGCGGCCACGCGATCGCTGAAGGCGATCCAGAGCCCCGCGACCAGGGCGTACGCGATGACGATTCCACGCGCAGAAAGGCGCGGGCGCCTCTTCATGCCGGGAGGCCCGGACGAGACAGGGCGTGACGGACGTTGCCCATGTTCGCGCTCCGCCCGACGGCCGACGCCGATCCTGGATGGAGCCGTCGGTTTAGTCGGAAATGACATCGTACAGGGCGCGGTGCCAGGGCAAGCGACCCGGTAGGGTGGCAACTCGCCCCTGCGAAGACGCTAGACTCGGGTGACCCGTCGCCAGATCGAGGGTCCGCTGCGATCGATCGAGATCGTCTCGTACCTCTCGTGAAGCGACGGCGGTGCGACATCCGCTCGGCGCCGGGATCCGGGCGGCCCTGGGTCGGGAGCCGATGTGACCAGCCGTACGCTCACGTTCGGCGGCAGCAGCTATCCGCTGGTTCTGCCGAGCATCCGCGATCCGCGCCTGCATGTCGCGGCGGTCATCATCACGATCCACGTGCTCGGCCAGGTCGGGCTGCACTTCCGGGTCAGCGTCCCGCAGATCCTCGCGGCGATCCTGACCACGGCGATCATCGAGATCGTCCTGACCGTTCGCCACAGCCGGTCGTTCGTGTGGCCGGCCAGCGCGATGCTCACCGGCAGCGGTGTCGCGCTCATCCTTCGCGTCGTGGGGACGCGAGCAGACGACCCCTGGAGCACCTCGGCCTGGTACGTGTTCGCTGGGGTCGCCGGCCTGTCGCTCCTGACCAAGTACGTCATCCGCTACCACGGCTCGCACGTCTTCAACCCGTCGAACGTCGGCCTGGTCCTGGCCTTCGTCGTGCTCGGCAGCTCGCGCGTCGAGCCGCTCGACTTCTGGTGGGCGCCACTGAACGCGTGGATGATCGCGGCCTACGTCGTCATCGTCGGCGGCGGCCTCCTGATCACGAGGCGGTTGCGTCTCCTCACCCTGGCGGCCACCTTCTGGGTCGGACTGGCGGCCGGCACCGGGATCCTCGCCGGCTCGGGACACTGCATGACCGCGAACTGGGCGTTCGCTCCGGTCTGCGGCTTCGACTTCTGGCGGGTCATCGTCACCTCGCCGGAGGTGATGATCTTCCTGTTCTTCATGATCACCGACCCCAAGACCGTGCCGGCCGGGCGGGTCGGGCGAGTCGTGTTCGGCCTCCTCGTGGCCATGACGAGCACGCTGCTGATGGCCCCGCAGACGAACGAGTTCGGGACCAAGGTGGGGCTCCTGGCCGGGCTGGTCGCCCTCTGCGCGGTGCGGCCGATCCTCGATCGGGCGCTGCCCGAACCGCGGTCGGCGGCGGACGAGCTCGGCCGCTTCGCGATGCGGCTGGTGATCGGTGGCGGCACGGGCTCCGGGCTCGTCCGGGGTGGCATTCGCGCAGGGCTGACGGTTGCGGCCGTCCTCGTCCTCGGGGTCGCGGTCGTCGCCGCCGGCGCCCCGGCGCGCGGGCTGGTCGTTCCGGATGCGACCGAGATGCTCAGCGGCGTGCCACATGCCGTCGATCCGGCGACGCTCCCGGCGATCACCGTCGCGCAGGACGTCGCGGACTTCGACCATGCGATCGCCGACGCAGCGCCGGAGATCCTCGTCACGCTCGCCCAGAATCTGGAGCTGGAGAACCGGGCGCTCCTGCGGGCGGATGGGAGCCTCCTTGCGGCGGTCGATCACGGCGACCGGCTCAAGGAGATGCAGGGTCGACTGCAGGCCGCCGCGACGTCGGGCCAGACCACCATCGCGCACTACCGGTTCGACGCGGTGCACGTGGTCCTGATCGTGCCCTTCGGCGTCCAGACCGGCATCAGCCTTGGGTTCCAGGCCCAGGGGACCGTCACCGAGGAGACCTACGACGCCGGGGGCGCCGTCCAGGCGCGGCAGACCTCCCCGTTTTCGCTCACCTTCGCCGTGCGCCGGGCGACGGGCGGGCGCTGGCTCAACGTGGCCGTGCTGCCACCGGGGACCGGCAGCTGACCGGCGGCGATGAGCGCGTTTGGGGCGGTCGGGCATACTGCGTCGGACCGGACAGCTGAACGACAGGAGATGCCGCAGATGGCACGCGATGAAGAGCGACTCGTGCGCTCGCGGGAAGAGCCGATCGTCGGTGGGTTGCCCGATGTCCCGGGAATCCTTGCCGCGATCCGATTGACGCCCGGTCTTGGAGTCCACCTGCGCGGCCTCGCCGACGAGCTGCTCGTCAACGACTTTCCGGGAGCCACGATTCGCCGCGGCGAGCGAGAGATGCTCGCGACGGCGGTCTCCGCGGCAAACGACTGCTTCTACTGCATGGACTCGCATGGTGCGTTCGCGAGCGCGGTCCTCGAGCGGAGCGGGGCGACCGAGCTCCTGCCGCTGGTCGAGACGATCAAGCTCGGGTCCTCCGAGGGGTTCGATGACAAGATGCGCGCCCTGCTCCACATCGCCCGAACCGTCCGGCGCGAGCCGCGCGACCTGACCGCCGCCGACGTCGCCGCGGCACACGACGGCGGCGCGTCCGATGCCGATGTCCAGCTCGCGGTGCTCATCGCCGCCGCGTTCTCGATGTACAACCGGATGGTCGATGGGTTCCGGGCCAGGACGCCACCGACCGCCGAGGCCTACCGGTCCCGCGCCGCGGAGATCGCCGAGCACGGCTACAGCGACCAGCGAGTCACGGCCGTTCCGCGATAGGGATCGCGGCCGGGACGGGAGGCAGCGAACCCACCCGAACCGCGAGGACCGATCGGGCCGCGATCGGTTCCGGGTGCTCGAACAGGTAGACCTGGGCGAAGTCCACGCCGAGTCGTTCCAGGGTGGCCGCCTCGCCCTTCCGACTCGACACCCTCGGCAATGAGGCGGCAGCCACTCCTGAGGGCGAAATAGCCCAAACCCGCCGCGAGTGCCTGGCGGACGTCGTCTGCCTCGATTCCCCGCACCAGGCTCGCGTACCTGTGCCGCTGAGAGCGATGCTCAAGCCGTGCGGGGCGTCCGCACTTCCGGCCGTGCGCCTCAGGTTGCCGTCAGGACGAGGCTGCTCTCGGCGACGGCCTTGAGGACCCGACACACCCGGAGGGTGACCCACCGGCTCGGCTGGCCCGGGACATCGATGTCGCAGATCATCTTGCCGGCGTACGCGTACCGATTGGTCCACCGTCCCGGCTCGTCCTGCTGGGCGAGGATCCAGTCGACCGCGCTGCCGATCCGCGGGTCGCCGCCCACTCCCGCCTCGCAGACCGCTTCGAGGACCTGGAGGACGTCGGCCACATACCCCGACGGGAAGCCGAGCTTGAACCACGACCCGTTCGGCTTCGTGTTGCCGTAGCCCATCGGATAGTCCGCCGTCGCGGGATCGCGGCTGAGCAGGAACGCCACCCCGGCGTCAAGTGCCCGCTGCACGGGTGGAGTGCGCCGCGCGGTTGGGATCCGGGCGAGCGCCAGGACCGCCTTCGTTGCGCCCCAGGCGCACGGCACACCGTCGTTGGCCCCGCAGCGGAACCCGGGTCCCGGCATCGACGACCGATAGAACCGGACCTCGCCCTCGCCGGTGATCGCCGCGGCCTGCCAGTCGATCGAGCTCCCGACCCGCTCGTCGTCAAGCCAGCCGAAGCCGATGAGCGCGCGCAGGAGGTTCCCGTTGAGGCAGTGGATCGCGGTCGACGGCGCAGGTCTCGCTTCGCCCTGCGCCAACCCGCCAAAGCCTCCATTCGAGGTCTGGGCGTGATCGAGGAGGTAGGCGCAGGCGGCCTGGATCCGCGAGTCGGTGCCGTCCGCCCCGAGCTGATCGAGAAAGACGATCTGCCATACGGTGGAGGTGTACTTGGGCAGGTAGCCCGACCCGGGCTTCGCCCACCAGCCGGGGGGATTCATCGCCGCGAGGATCGAGGCGATCGGGTCGCTCCGCATCGCCGCCATCCGAGCGTCGAGCACCTCGGGGTCGTCGCCCGGCCGACCCAGGAGCTGGCGCAAGGCGAGGTGCCGCACGGCCGGGGCACGTTCATCGAGGAGCCACGGCAACGGATCCGCCCGCAGCCCGTCGAGCCAGTCACGCATCGTCCATCGACCTGTCCACGGATCTCAGGCCCACCGGACGGCGGACCCGAAGGCCACTCGCATGGCTTCGATCAGGTGCCGGTCCAGCGTCAGGCTGACGGACCCGGCGCCTTCGACGACGGCGGCGTCCTGGGCGAGGTGCACGGTCAACGATCGACCGTCCCAACCGAGCGCGTCGAGGCGTTCACGAGGCACGGCCAGGATGTCGACCCCGTATCGGGCGGCCTCGAGGAACTCGGACGGCTCGTTGGCGATGACCAGCTCCCGCGACCCGAGCACGGCGACACCCGCGGACGGGCGGTTCCAGCGCGCGCGAATCTCGGTGACGTCGCCCACGGCGATGGTCGCCGGCTCGTCGAGGTTCAACCGGACCGTCGGATATTCCAGGACGACGCGCCACTTGTGCGGCAGGTCGCGCTGGCTCATCCACTCGTTCCGAGGATCGAGCCACAAGAACCCGGACTCGACGGGCTGCTGCCTGGTCGCCATCCGGCTTCGCAGGTCGCACAGGTTCTCCTGCAGATCCCGCCGAGCGACCGTGTTGTACCGGACGACAAGCTGGCGATCGTGGGCCATGAGACGCAGCCGGCCGTACAGCAGGATCGTGCGATCGTCGACCGCAATCAGCCGATCGACTGGAATCGACAGGACGCGACCATCAGGGCCGTGGTCGACCCAGAGCGCGACGGTCCGCTCCCCGAATGCGAGGACTTCGGCCGGCGTGATCACGCATTGCTTGCGCGACACGAGACGAGTCGTCCGCGGGATGACAAAGAGGCGCTCGAAGGGCAGCGGGCCGCAGACCGCCTCGAGCGCGGCCATCGCCGGCATCGGGACATCCTCCGCCTTGGCCGGTCGGAGCGGACGTTCGACCAGCCGACGGCCGACCTCGTAGCGTTCGGCCTTGGGAACCGGGATCTCCCATGGCTCGGCCGCGTCGGTGAGGGAGGACCGGGAGCCCAGGTCCAGCCGGTGTCTATGTACAGCCGAACCGCTGGCCGGCGATGGGCCGGCGTTCGTCGCGGGTGCGTCGGTGTCGACGTTCATGAGATGCAACATGCTTCTCACCTGTCCCCGTCCCGGCAACGCTCGTTGCTCAGGACCTCACGCGCGGGATCCGGGAACGTCCGAGGCTCGCCTCGGCGGTCGTCGTCGCGGCTCCAGCGTAGGCGTCGCTCGGAGGGCGAGTCAACCGATACGTTGT
>JBGPVC010000008.1:0-40283 GCA_041491485.1 Candidatus Limnocylindria bacterium | reverse complement strand
TCGACTGGGGTTCGCTGCGCTGGTGCCAGGCCTATTCGTCGTGGCCAGATGGCTGCTACGACGTCGAGAACATCATCCTCGACGAGCTCGGGCATGTGGAGATGCTCAACCATCATGCCAACCTGTCAGGCGAACCGGACTACCTCGATGCGGTTGTCCAGACGAAGTCCAGAACAAAGCCCTCCGCCGGTTACAGCACGCACCGCTTCGGCCGATGCGACGTTGCCACCCTCCAGGTTCAGTACGACATGCAGAGCTGGGGTGCCAAGTACTCCACGTGCCTGAGCCTTGCCACGACGCTGGCCATCGCGGCGAGCCCGACGGCAGTCGCCAAGGGCGGCACGACAACCCTCACCGCCACCCTGAAGGTCGCCGACGTCGCGAGCTACTCGCGCCTGGCGCTCAACCCGGTCGCCCTGCGCACGGTGACCCTGCAACGCCGCCCATCCGGCACGAGCAGCTGGACGACCGTTGGGACCATGCCTCGCGGTTCGACGTCGGGGACGTACACGATGGCGCTGAGCCTCACGGCACGAACCGACTTCCGGGCCGTCTTCGCAGCGCCGTCAGACGAAGGCCTCGTCGGCTCGACCTCTCCGCCCGTGACCGTCTCGGTCGGCCAGTGACGCCGGGATGGGGGTTCCGACTGCCAACGAACAGGAACGGCATGCACGCCGAACGATCGGCTCCAGTGACCCTTGTGCTCGTGCTCGTCGGTATCCTCCTCGGCGGCTGCACGGCGGCATCGATGTCGTCCGAGCCAGCCATCCTGTCCCTCTCGCCCTCGCCGAGTCCCGTGCAGACCGACGCGCCGGCCCGGCCGTCGGCGAGTCCTTCGGCTTCCGCCGACCCGGCCCCTGGCGCACCATCGTCCGTCGCGCTTCCCACGGGTTCGCCCCAGCCGGAGCCCACCCTCGTCCCGCCGCCGGACGCGACGCTCGCGGTCGAGGGTGGCGATCCCGTGGTCGGAGAGCAGGGCACCTGGAGCTGGAACAATGCGGCGTCGGACGCGCCCTGGCTGCCCGGGTACCCAATCCACGTGGGCGCCAACGAGCGCCTGACGTTCAACATGTCGGACCGCGTGCCGATCGACACCTGGCAGGCTTCCCGGGTCCCGCCTACCGCCGTCCCAGGCGGGGATGGCGTGATCGGCATGGCCGAAGGTACCGGCAGCAGCATCACCTTCGAGGCGCCACCCGCGGGCAGCTGGTCCGTGGCCGTCACCGTCCGGTTCGGCGACAACCTCGGGGACGCCGTCTACTACTGGGCGATGACCGTGGAGTGACCGCCTGGTCTGCCGGGCACGACTGATCGACCACGGCGGCCAGAGACAGAACGGCGCGGGCGATCAGATCGTCCGCGCCGTGTTCGCTGCTTCCCACCTCGCTAGGGTGGCCTCCGGGTCAGGCGGTCGCGACAGACTCCACCGAGAAGATCGAGACCTGGGCCTCTTCCGGAAGCATCACGCCGAGCACCTTCTGGAGGGCAAGAAGGTGAACGCAGGATCCCCAGCTGTGAAAGTAGTGGCAGGTGCATCGCCACTGGCCGGCATCGAGGTCGACATGGTGCGTGTCGTTGTCGCCGCGGAACGTAAGCGAGAGTCGGTCGATGGTGATTCGATCGAGCTCGCGTGCGTAGCGATTTGCCTTCTCGACCTTGCCGATCAGGGAGCTGTGCATCGCGGTGCTACCTCCGTCGCCCGAGTGGGCGCTCGCGGGTCCGCCGTCCGGTCATGCACCTCGACCGGTGATGGCGGTCGCGTGTCAGAAGCCTACACCCGACACCCCAACCGGTCACCCCCGAAATCGTCCTGGTTGGGGTCCCATGGCGCGGCCATCGCGGCGTTGCCGGCTTCGCTTGGTCGCTCACGCACTCCAGAGTGCGCTCGCTCCCTCCCTTGCCGGCGCCTTGCGCTGACCACACCCTGGGACCCCAACGGACCCGCCCCTGACTACGGGGCGCTCGTGCCCTCGCGACCGAAGTCGTCCTCGAGGCGGACGACGTCGTCGAGCTCGGGGGTCGACACCTCGATCAGCTCGCAGCGCTCGATCGCCTCGTACCGATGGATCCGGCCCGTCGGCACCCGCCGGAACTCGCCGGGACCGAGCTCCTCCACGCAGACTGTCCCCTCGTCATCCTCCAGGAACAGGCGCAGCCGGCCGGCCGCGACGTAGATCGACTCGTCCTTGACCAGGTGCCGCTGGAGCGACAGTCGCCGGCCCGCCTCGATGACCAGGATCTTGCCAACGTACCGGTCGGTGCTCGCCCAGATGAGCTCGTAGCCCCAGGGCTTGTCGACACGCCGTCCGGCATCCACCGGGGTCGCGCTCATGAGCCTCGTACCAGTCGTTCACCGGCCACGAGCAGCGCTTCGCGGGTCACTTCGGACGTGGCCTCCGTGTAGACCCGGACGAGCGGCTCCGTGCCGGACGCCCGGATCAGCAACCACGACCCGTCGGCGACCCAGAACTTGAACCCGTCCGCCGTGTCGAGTGGCACGGTTCGGATCACGGACAGACCGCCAAGCTCGGTCGGCGGTTGATCGCGCAGGTCGACGAGCAAGCCGCGCTTGGTCTCTGCGTATCTGGCGCGCTCGACGTGGATGTCCACCCGGAGATACCACGATGGTCCCGCCAGCTCGTGGAACCGGGCGATCGCCTCCGACACCGGCCAGCGGCCGGCCCCGCGCTCACGCAGGAAGAGGTCGAGCAGGAGCAGGTCGGCGTAGACCCCGTCGCGCTCGGGCAGGTGCATCCCGAATCCGAACCCGCCGGACTCCTCGGCGCCCATCATCGCCCCGGTCTCGATCATCTTCGGGCCGATGAACTTGAAGCCGACCGGGGTCTCGTAGGTGGGGATCCTGTAGTGCTCGCCGAGGCGTGCCGCCATCGAGGTGTTGTTGACGCTGACCACGACCGGATCGCGCCAGCCTCGGTGCTCGGCCAGGTAGTACATCAGCAGGCCGGTGACCTGGAGCTGGTGGATTAACGTCCCGCGCTCGTCCATCGCTCCGGCCCGGTCCGCGTCGCCGTCGAGCAGCAGACCGAGGTCGTAGCCGCCGGCGGCCATCAGGGAGAGCGCCTCGTCGATGTTCGGCCGGATCGGTTCGGGGTTGACGCCGCCGAAATACGGGTTCCGCTCCTGGTGGATCTCGGTCACCCGAATCCTCCCGCCGGACAGCAGGCGCGAGATCCAGCCACTGCCGGCGCCCCACATCGGATCGACCAGGACGCTGAGATCGGCCGCTCGCAGCGCATCGAGGTCAACCGTGCGGCGAACGAACCGCTCGTAGCCCTCGAACGGGTCGAACCGCTCGACCAGCCCGGCTGCCTCGGCATCGGCGAACGGGCGGCGGGCGATCGCCTCGGTCCCGTTGGCGGCCAGGCGGGCTTCGATCACGCCCAGGATGTCGGCCCCAGCCGCCGCCCCGGTCGGAGCCTTGACCTTGAAGCCGTTGTCGACCCACGGGTTGTGGCTGGCGGTGATGACGATGCCGGCGGCCGCGCCCCGTTGGATCACCTCGAACGAGCTCATCTGGGTCGGGACGGCATGGTCGGCGAAGGCGACCGGGATATCGTGGGCGAGCAGGATCTCGGCGGCGGCCG
Organism: Candidatus Limnocylindria bacterium; assembly: GCA_041491485.1. GTDB lineage: Bacteria > Chloroflexota > Limnocylindria > Limnocylindrales > CSP1-4 > SPCO01. The sequence continues at coordinate 36,678 of JBGPVC010000008.1, read as the reverse complement.
CCGCGAAATGCTCCGACGCGAAGCGGCGGTCGTAGGCGATGACGACGCCCTTGGCCACCTCGCCGCGCCCGACGACGTAGCTCGCCACGCCGTCCGCGCAGCGACGGACGGCGTCGAACGTGAATTCGTCGGCGATCCGGGCCCGCCAGCCGTCGGTGCCGAAGACGATGGTCGTGGGCTCGGGCGCGGGGCGGACCAACGTCAACTCAACCCTCCGGTTCCGAGCAGCGCTCGATCAGCGCCTCGACCAGGGCCACGTCCGGGCCCGACCCGCGCAGCACGGCCAGCGGCTGCGTGGCCGTGATGCTACCCCGCTCGGGCGGCGCGATGACGCCGAGCCGTCCGCCGACCCGGCGCACGACGAGGTCGTCGATCTCGACGGTGACCGTCTCACCGGCCTGGACGACCGCGCCGCTGCCGCGCGCACCGATCGCCGCCAGCAACGACGACCACGAACCGAGATCCGACCAGCCGACGTCCATGGCGGCCATCACGACGGATCCGTTGCGTGCCGCGCTTTCCATGACCGCGTAGTCGATCGACACGGCACGCTGGATGGACTCGTAGGCACGATCGAGCATCTGCGGCGAGGCCACCATCGGTCCGAGCGACTGCACCAGCCCCGTATAGCGCCGAAGCGCCGTCAGGATCGCCCGGCGGCGCCACAGGAAGATGCCGGCGTTCCAGGCGACGCCCGGCTGCTGCATCAGCTCCTCCGCCCGGGCAGGCTTCGGTTTCTCCTCGAAGCGCTCGAGGGGATAGCCCTGGAGCGCGTGGATCCGCTCACCGCGCGCCAGGTCCGGGATCAGGTAGCCGTACTCGGTCACCGGTCGGTCGACCCGGATGCCGAGCGTCACCAGCGGATCTTCGATCCCAAACGCCCCAGTCGCGAGGCCCTCGGCGGCGTCGCGCAGGATGCCCCCGAAGACGCCGGGCTGCTGCACCGCCTGGTCGGCCGGCAGGACCAGCATCACCTCGTCGTCGGGACGGTCGAGGGCCAGGGCCGCCAGGGCGATCGCCGCAGCGGTGTTGCGTCCGAGCGGCTCGAGCAGCAGCTGGACGCCAGGGAGCTGGGTTCGAACGAGCCGCTCGTAGCGCCGGTCGGTCACGATGGTGATGTCGTCCGTGACCCCGGCCAGGCGCGCCACCGTCGCCTGCAGCAGCGTCTCGCTGGTCACCAGGGGGAGGAACGGCTTGGGGTGCTCGGGCCGGCTCAGGGGATGGAGTCGCGTGCCGCCGCCCCCGGCCAGGATGACCGCATACATGTCCACCCATTCTAGGGGCGCCGCTCGACCGTCAGAAACTGGGCGGCGTGACGCAGAACAACACCGAGACCGGGCCGTCGCTGCGGTTCATGTTCCAGTGTGGCAAGCGCGAGGGGAAGGTGATGGCGTCGCCTTCTCGCAGCACGTAATGCTCGTCGGAGACCCACAGGTCCAGGACGCCCGCCAGCACGACCACGACCTCCTCGTCGGAGTCATGGGTGTACGGCTCGTCACCGGTCCCACCGCCGGGCTCGATGGTCGACAGGATCACCTGGAGCCGGCCGGCCATGTTCGAGGTGAGGAACTCGTCGACGGCCTTCAGGCCCGGGTAGGCGATCCTCCGGCGCGCTTCGCGCCGGACCACACGGCCAGCCTCCGGCTCGTCGGCGAACAGCTGGGCGATCGACAGGTCGAGCGCCCTGGCGATGCGCTGGACCGTGGCGATCGATGGGCTGGTGACCTCGCGCTCCACCTGCGACAGGAAGCTCTCGGTCACGCCGGCGCGTTCGGAGACGTCGCGCAGGGTGAGCCGGCGCGCCTGGCGCAATGTCCTGATCCGGGCTCCGAGCTGCAGCTCGCGGGCCATTCCCACTCCTCGCGGCGACTTCACTGAGCTGAAGTATAGGTACAGATGGTCGCGACATCGATACCGGAACGAACCCTGCTCGTGCGAATTTCGCAGCATTTCCGCGTTGACGCTCGCTCTCCTCGCCCGTACCATGCAGCGATCCTGTAGCGCCGCTACAGGATCCATCGTCCAAGCGCCCCGGAGCCGCACCTCGAGGGCCGCCGTTTGACCACCTCCCTGACCCCGGACGTCACGACCGCGTCCCGCCCGAGCCTGGCTGGAGCGCGCGCAACGGTGTCGGCGGCTGCCGCGAGCACAACCCCGGACGTCGAGATCGTCGACGTCACCAAGCGGTTCGGGACGGTCACCGCGGTCGACCGGATGCGCCTGTCGATCTCACGCGGCGAGTTCTACAGCCTGCTCGGACCGTCGGGCTGCGGCAAGACGACCACCCTGCGAATGATCGCCGGCTTCGAGCAGCCCACCGAAGGCGAGATCTTCCTCGACGGCAAGCCGATCGCCGGCATCCCGCCCTACCGGCGCAACGTCAACACGGTCTTCCAGCACTACGCCCTGTTCCCCCACATGGACGTGGCCCGCAACGTCGGCTACGGCCTGCGGCAACGCAAGGCGAGCAAGGACGAGGAGGCGCGCCGCGTCGGCGAGGCGCTGGCGCTCGTCCGGCTGGCAGGCTACGAACGGCGACGGACCTGGGAGATGTCGGGCGGCCAGCAGCAACGGGTGGCCCTGGCCAGGGCACTGGTCAACCACCCGACGGTGCTCCTCCTCGACGAGCCGCTCGGCGCGCTCGACCTCAAGCTGCGCAAGGAGATGCAGCTGGAGCTCAAGGCCCTCCAGCGGGAGGTCGGGATCACCTTCGTGTATGTGACCCACGACCAGGAAGAGGCCCTGACCATGAGCGACGTGATCGTGGTCATGCGCGACGGCCGGATCCTGCAGCAGGGCGGTCCGAGCGAGCTCTACGAGCGGCCGACCAACCGGTTCGTGGCCGACTTCCTCGGCAGCTCGAACTTCATTCCGGCCACCGTCGAGGGCTTCGAATCGAGCACTCGCCGGGCAACCGTTCGCAGCGAGCGCGGCCTGGTCCTGCGGGGAACCGTGACGGATCCGGCGGCCACGGTCGCCGCCGGCGACGCCGTCACCGTGGCCACCCGCCCGGAACGGCTCGAGGTCCGGGTCGGCGACGACCCCGCCCCGCAGGCAGAGCCGGGCTGGACCGAGCTTGCCGGGCGAATCCACCAGGGGACCTATCTCGGCGACCACTCGGAATACCGGGTGGTCACCGACGCGGCCGGCGAGCTGATCGTCCGGCGCCAGAACACGGTGGGCGCGGGGAGCGCCCTCGGGGGAGGCCCGGGCGACCCGGTGGTCGTCCGGTGGCACGAGACGGCCAATCTCATCCTTGCTGGATGAGGGGGCCGACAGGCGTCGTCACCACGACGTGGAGGAGGAGCACTGGTGGCTGATCTGGATCGCGACGCGTTCATGGCCAAGCTGGCCCGGACCAAGGTCAATCGACGCAGCTTCCTCGCCGCTGCCGGCCTGATCGGCGGCGGTGCCGCCCTGGCGGCGTGCACCGGAAGCACGGGCACCACCGCGGCACCCCCGAGCAGCGAGCCCAGTGCCGAGCCCTCGACCGAGGCGAGCGCGGCCGAGAGCGCCGCCCCGACGGCGGCACCGTCCTATGCCATCGAGGACGAGCTCTGGATGCTCAACTGGTCGGGCTACGTCGACCCGGGCAACATGGAAGCGTTCAAGGCCGAGTACGGAATCAAGAACTTCCAGTACGACATCTTCGCCAACAACGAGGAGCTGCTGGCCAAGCTGTCCGGCGGCGCCACCGGCTACGACATGTCGTGTCCGACGGCCGAGTTCATCCCCCAGATGGCCGAGCAGGGATTCATCCAGAAGCTGGACTTCAGCCGGATCCCGAACTTCAAGTACATCGATCCGGCCATCCTGAGCCAGAAGTGGGACCCGAACAACGAGTACCACGTGCCCAAGGACTTCGGCACGACGGGCATCCTCTACCGCTCCAAGATCGTCAAGGAGCCGATCACGTCCTGGAAGGAGTTCTACGACCTGTCGGTCGGCAAGTACAGCGGCAAGGTCGTGATCGTCGACTCGCTCGGTGACGTCCTGGCCATGCCGCTCAAGATGCTCGGCTTCTCGATCAACTCGATCGACCCGGGCGAGCTCGACCAGGCCAAGAAGCTGCTGCTCGACCTCGCGCCGCACGTCCTGGCGCTCGATTCGGACACCTACCAGGACAAGCTGGCCTCCGAGGAGGCCGTCCTGTGCCTCGGCTGGACCGGCCCGCTGCTCGCCCTCCGGCAGGATCCCAAGACCGCCGACACGAAGTACGTCGTGCCGAGCGAAGGGACCCTGTTCTGGCTGGATACCTGGGTCATGATGGCCGATGCGCCCCACCCGAACGCGACCTACGCCTGGTTCGACTACGTTGAGCGGCCGCCCGTCCAGGCCAAGGAGACCGAGTACACGGGCTACGGGACGCCCAACCTCGAGGCCAAGAAGCTCCTGTCGCCGGACCTCCTGAACGACCCGTCCATCTTCCCGCCGGAGGACGTGATGAAGAACCTGGAAGGCGCAGATCCGACGGTCACCGACAATGCCGACCGGATCGCCGTCTGGACCGCGTTCAAGTCGAGCATCGGCGGCTGAGGCCGGCTCACAGACTCGACACCCGCGACGATGGCCACCGCGCTGACGGCCAAACCGGTGAAGCCGGATGGGGGGCGGGCCAAATCCGCCCTCCTGACCGGCGCCCTGCTGCTGCCGGCCAGCATCTGGTATCTCTTCCTGCTCGTGCTGCCGATGGCCTTCGTGGTCGTCTTCAGCTTCGGGCAGAAGGCCAAGAACGGCGGCTACACGCCGGCCTTCAACCTGGACAACTACGGCCAGGTCATGAAGGGCGCCGACCCCTTCCTCGAAAGCCTCAAGCTGGCCACCGCCGGGACGATCCTGACCCTCCTGGTCGCCCTGCCCCTGGCCTATTTCCTTGCGACCCGGGCCGGCCGCCGCAAGGGCCTGTTCGTGCTCCTGCTGGTCATCCCGTTCTGGACGAGCTTCCTCATCCGGACCTACAGCTGGCTGATCGTGCTCGGCAAGGGCAACCTGGGGGGGTTCCTGGGCACGCTGCTCGGCAATCCGGACTTCCGGCTGCTGGGGACGCCCGGGGCGATCCTCCTCGGCCTCGTCTACGGCTACCTGCCGCTGATGATCTTCCCGCTGTACGTGACCCTCGAGCGGATGGACCGCTCCCTCCTGGAGGCTTCCAAGGACCTCGGCGCCGGGCGTTGGGCGACCTTCCGCCAGATCACGCTGCCGATCGCCCTGCCCGGGCTGGTGACCGGCAGCATCCTCGTGTTCATCCCGATGATGGGCGAGTACGTCATTCCCCAGATCCTGGGCTACGGGCGGACATTCCTGATCGGCAACGACCTGGTCCTCGATTTCCTCGAGGCGCGCAACTGGCCGCTCGGCTCGGCCAAGGCCGTCGTCCTGATCGGGATCATGCTGGTCACGATCTCGGTCTACGTCTGGTTCGTGAACCGCGGCCGGCAGGCCCGAGAGGTGAGCGTCCTGTGAGCGCGCCCGCCGTCAGCACGCCGGGCGTCGCCATGCCGAGGGCCGGGCGCGGCCGGACGCTCATCGCCGCCGAGCGGATGAACGGGCTGATCGACGGGCTCTTCCGGACACAGGCCACACTGGTCTACGCGTTCCTCTACCTGCCGATCGTCGTGGTGGTCGTCTTTGCCTTCAATGCCAATCGCCTGGCGACGATCTGGACCGGGTTCACCACGGACTGGTTCGGGATCGCCCTCAACGATGCGGTCGTCACCAAGTCGCTCGGCAACAGCGCGATCATCGCCTTCTCCAACGCCATCCTGGCGACGACGTTCGGAACGATGGCGGCACTCGGCCTGCAGCGCGTGGGGAAGCGCACCCGACAGGGCTACGACGTGCTGACCTACATCAGCATCATCGTCCCCGAGATCGTCATCGCCCTGGCCACGCTGGTCTTCTTCGCCTCCACCTTCGACGTGGTCAACCCGGTCCTGGCCAACCTGCAGGGCGGGGGCAAGGGGGCCTTCAAGCTCGGGTTCGGGCAGTTCACGATCGTCGCCGCACACGTCCTGTTCAACACCAGCCTCGTCCTGCTGCTGGTGCGTGCGCGCCTTTCCGGCATGGACCGGACGCTCGTCGAAGCCAGCCAGGACCTGTTCGCGACGCCATGGCGGACCTTCCGCCAGATCACGTTCCCGCAGCTCCTGCCGGCGATCGTGGCCGGGTTCCTGCTGTCGTTCACGTTCAGCTTCGACGACTACGTGATCACCAACTTCGTGACCGGACCCGGGTCCACGACGCTGCCGATCTACATCTTCGGCCAGGTCAAGCGCGGCGTGAGCCCAGAGACGAACGCGGTGGCCACGATGGTCCTGGCATTCACCGTCGGCATGCTGCTCGTCGGCCAGGCCGTGCTGGCCTGGCAGGGTCGCCGGAGCGGGCGCCGCGACGGCTCGATGACCGCCATCGTCACGGAGCGCTGAGCCTCGTCGTGACGCGCCCCTTTCCGCTCGACAACGTCGACAGCTGGCGGGGACCGACGGCGTCGCAGGCCAGCGGACTGACCCTGGCCGCCGCACGGGCGATCGTCGACGCCGCCCAGGCCGTGGCTCGCGAGCTCGGCGTGGCGATGAGCTGCGCGGTGGTCGACTCCGGCGACCAGCTGGTCGCCTTCGAGCGGATGGACGGGGCGGACCTCGTCGGGATCACGCTCGCCCGGGACAAGGCGTTCACCGCCCTGACCAACCGGATGTCGACGGCCGACCTCGCGCCGGTCGTCCAGCCGGGCGCCGAGTTCTACGGCTACGCCTCGGCGGCCGGCGGCCGGACGATCGTCTTCGCCGGCGGGCTGCCGCTGGAGCGCGACGGGATCCTGGTCGGCGCGGTCGGGGTCAGTGGCGGGGACGCGAGCCAGGACCAGCGGGCGGTCGAAGCGGCCGTTCGCGCGTTCGACGAGGGGCGCTAGCCAGCGCTCGACGTCAGGCGGACAACCGCGCCGCCGTGGCCGCTTCCGGATCCGGCAGGCCGGCCTCGCTCGCGAGCAGGGCCGCCTTGTCGGTGCGCTCCCACGGAAGATCCAGGTCCGGCCGTCCGAAGTGCCCGTAGGCCGCCGTCTGGCGGTAGATCGGGCGGCGCAGGTCCAGGGCAGCGATGATCGATGCCGGGCGGAGGTCGAAATGGCGCTCGATCAAGGCCTGGATCGCAGCGTCCTCGATCCGGCCCGTCCCGAACGAATCGACGGAGAAGCTGATCGGATGCGCGATCCCGATCCCGTAGGCCACCTCCACCTCGAAGAGGTCGGCAAGCCCGGCCGCGACCACGTTCTTGGCCACCCAGCGCGCGGCGTAGGCGCCGGAACGGTCGACCTTCGTCGGATCCTTGCCCGAGAACGCGCCACCGCCGTGCCTGGCCATCCCGCCGTAGCTGTCAACGATGATCTTGCGCCCGGTCAGCCCGGCGTCACCCATCGGACCGCCGACGACGAAGCGGCCGGTCGGGTTGACGTGCATCACCGGATCGGTCTCGCGCAGGTCGTGCGGGATGACCGGCAGGATCACGGATTCGATGATGTCGGAGCGCAGGCGCTCGGGTCGCACGTCGGGATCGTGCTGGGCGGAGACGACCACGGTTCGCACCCGCTTCGCGATGCCGTACTCGTACTCGACCGTGACCTGGGTCTTGCCATCGGGCCGCAGGTAGGAGAGCTGTCCCGACTTGCGGGCCTCGGCCAGGCGCCGCGCCATGCGGTGCGCGAGCGCGATCGGCAGCGGCATGAGCTCGGGGGTCTCACGGCAGGCAAAGCCGAACATCATCCCCTGGTCGCCCGCACCCAGCTCGAACGCCGGCGCGGAGTCGTCGCGGACCTCGAGGGCGGCGTCGACGCCCTGGGCGATGTCGGGCGACTGCTCCTTGACCGACACCAGCGTGCCGCACGTCAGGTAATCGAAGCCGTAGTCGGCGTGGGTGTAGCCGATGTCGCAGACCGTGTCGCGGACGATCGACTGGAAGTCGACGTAGGTGCTCGTCGTGATCTCGCCGAGGACCATCACCAGACCAGTCGTGGTGGCGGTCTCGCAGGCCACGCGAGCGTCGGGGTCCTCGTGGATGATGGCGTCCAGGATCGCGTCGGAGATCTGGTCGCACATCTTGTCCGGGTGGCCCTCGGTGACCGATTCGGACGTGAAGAGGTAGTGGGCAGCGTCGACGATGCTCATGGCCGCGAAGCCTAGCACGCGGCCGTCAGGCCCCCGGGCGAGCGGCCTCCGCCACGTTGCCGGCCCGGCGCGACGAGCGCGCGAGCCAGCGATCGAGACCGGGCATGGCGAGCGGTTCGAGGCGATCGGCGGGAACGAAGCCGAACACCTGGCCGAGGAACGACAGCTCAGCCTCCAGCGAGCGCCGGATCGCGGCCGCGCCACGGAAGCCGTGGCCCTCGCCCACGAACGGCAGGTAGGCGTACGGGATGCCGTTCGACTTGAGGGCCGCCACGATCGCCTCGGCCTGCGAGGGTGGCACGACTCGATCGTCGAGACCCTGCATGACGAGGACGGGGCATCGGATCTGCTCGAGGAAATGGACGGGCGATCGCCGGTGATAGGTCTCGGCGGCCTCCGGGTACGGACCGACCAGCCGATCCAGGTAGCGCGACTCGAACTTGTGGGTGTCGCGGGTCATGGTCTCGAGGTCGCCGACCCCGAACAGGCTGATGCCGGCCGCGAAGACGTCGCGGAAGGCCAGCGCCGAGAGCGTGGTGTACCCGCCGGCACTGCCACCCGAGATCGCCAGTCGCTCGGGATCCACGTCCCCGCGGTCGGCCAGGAATCGGGCGGCCGCCACGCAGTCGTCCACGTCCACGACACCCCAGGCACCGTCGAGCGCAGCGCGGTAGCTCCGCCCGTAGCCGCTGCTGCCGCCATAGTCGACATCCACGATGGCGATCCCGCGGCTGGTCAGGAGCTGCTTGCCGAGATCGAGCGCCGTGGACGCGTTCGAGGTCGGCCCGCCGTGCGACTGGACGACCAGCGGCGGGCGCTCACCGTCCGGCGCCGCGAATCCCGGGTTGCGTGGCGGGTAGTAGAGCGCGTGCGCCACCCGACCGTTTGGCATCGGGAAATCGATGGTCTCCGGGATGGACATGACGGCCGGATCGAGCGCCACGCCGCTCGCCCGACGGAGCACGCCGGCGACGGCGAGGGTGGCCGGATCGAAGCGCGCGAGGACCGCGGGCTCCGCGGGCGATCCGACGACGGCGACCACCCCGCCCGATGCCACGCATAGCCCTTCGAACTCCGTGTAGGGCGACTCCACCTCGCCGAGAAGGTCGTCGGGCCGGACATGGAACAGGTGGTCTCGTCCACCGAACCGTCCGGTCGCCGCCAGCGTCCCGTCGGGCAGGAACCCATACGACGACCGCCCGAAGATCCAGGCGGGATCGGCGAACTCGGCCTCCATCTTGCCGAGCGGGTCGAGGACCGGGCCGTCAAGGAGCCGGTAGAGGTTCCACCAGCCGGTCCGATCGGAGACGAAATGGAGGACACCTTCGGGCGACCACTCGGGTTGCGCGATCGATTCCCCGAGGCCGCCGGCGGCCAGGACCGGGGCCTCGAGCTTGCCGTCTGCCGCGAACGCCGCGGTCCGGAGCCGGGACCCGTCCCAGGGCATGTCGGGGTGATCCCACTCCAGCCAGGCCAGCCGGCCACCGTCCGGCGACAGCCGCGGCGCAGCGAGGAAGTCCGGCCCGCCGACCAGGACCTCAGGCGGGGCCGCCCCGTTGAGGGGGACCACGACGATCGAGGTCTTCGCCTCGCCGGGGCCGGAATGGTCCTCGCGCACGGCGAGCACCCTGAGTCGCCGCGGATCGATGCGCAGGTCGGCGAAGCGCCACGGACCTTCGGGCGTCATCGCGACCGGCGCCCCGCCGCCGGGATCCAACCGGTAGAGCCGGTTGTCCGCGAAGTTGGAGAAGACGATCACGCCGCCCGAGACCGTGTAGGACCCGCCGCCGTACTCGTGGACGCGGGTGCGCACGTTGAACGGCGGCGGCGTCAGATCGGCGATCGTCCCGTCGAGGGCCATGCGGACGAGGACACGCCGGCCGCCCTCGGACGGGCGGGCCTCGAGCCAGTACGTCTCGTCGCCGTCGAGCCACGGCTCGGCCAGGCCGATCAGGTCGCCCACGACGTCGTCGATCCGGATCGGGGACGCCCAGGCACCGTACGGCGCGATCGCGGGGTCGGCCATCCGGCTAGGTTCCGTGTCGCCAGGACGCGACGTATACGGCCTGCTCGGCGGTCATCGGATCGAGCGTGATCCCCAACGCCGCCAGCTTGAGCCGGGCGACCTCGGCGTCGATCGCCTCGGGGACGACGTAGACCCGCGGCTCCAGCTCACCATGGTGCAGCGCGACGTACTCGGCCGACAACGCCTGGTTGGCGAAGCTCATGTCCATGACGGCCGCCGGATGGCCCTCGGCCGCGCCGAGGTTGACGAGCCTGCCCTCCGCGATCAGGTTGAGGCGCTTGCCGCCCAGGTCGAACTCCTGGACGTTCTCGCGCACGTCGCGAACGTGGCCCTCGGCTAGCGCGCGCAGCGCTGCCAGGTCGAGCTCGGCATCGAAGTGGCCCGAGTTGGCCATGATCGCGCCATCGCCCATGGCCTCGAAGTGCTCCCGGCGGAAGACGTTGACGTTGCCGGTCGCCGTCACGAACAGCTCGCCCCACGCCGCCGCCTGACCCGCGGTCATCACGCCGAAGCCGTCCATCAGCGCCTCGAGGGCGCGGACCGGGTCGACCTCCACGATGGTCACGTGAGCGCCGTGGCCGGCCATTCGCGACGCGATCCCCTTCCCCACCCAGCCGTAGCCGGCGATCACGACCTTGCGGCCGGCAATCAGGATGTTGGTCGCGCGAAGGATCCCGTCGAGCGTGCTCTGGCCGGTACCGTAGCGGTTGTCGAAGAGGTGCTTGGTCTGCGCCTCGTTGACCGCGATGACCGGGAATCCGAGGGCGCCGTCCGCGGCCATCGCCCGCAGCCGGATCACGCCCGTCGTGGTCTCCTCGGTCCCGGCCAGGACCTCCTTGACCTGGGAGGGCCGGCTGCTGTGGAGCAGCGACACCAGGTCGCAGCCGTCGTCCATGGTGAGCTGCGGGTGCGTGTCCGCGACCGCGTCGAGGTGCGCGTAGTACGTGTCGCGGTCCTCGCCGCGCCTGGCATAGACCGAGATGCCGAACTCCGCGACCAGGGCGGCCGCGACGTCATCCTTGGTCGACAGGGGATTGCTGGCCGCCAGCACGACGTCGGCGCCGCCGGCCGTGAGCGTCCGCATCAGGTTGGCGGTCTCGGTGGTGACATGCAGGCAGGCGCCGATGCGCAGCCCGGCCAGTGGCCGCTCCCGCTCGAAGCGCTCCCGGATCAGGCGCAGCACGGGCATCTCGCGCTCCGCCCACTCGATGCGCCGGATCCCCTCGCCCGCCAGGCCGAGGTCCGTCACGTCGTGGGCTGGAGTGGTCTGGGCGGGGGTCATCAGCGGTCGATCTCCTTGCGGTTGAACCAGCGGCGGAACGAGGTGGCGAGGTCCGGCCACGGCGAGCCGAGGCGGTGGACGAGCCGCTCCTCGAAGCGGACGTGCTCGGCATACCCGAGCCGGCGGTAGGCATTGAGGGCGGGCGGATTGTCGGCGCGGACGTTGAGCACGACCTGGTCGCAGGTGCGCAGGAGCTCGGCGGTGACGGCGCCGGTCACGGCGGTCGCGAAGCCTCGCCCGCGGAAGTCGACGTGGGTCAGGACGTTGCCGACCACGGCCAGGCGGGCCGTCCGGCTGATGACGTGCGTGCCGGCCGCCGATACCAGCTGGCCGTTGACCCGGAGACCGTAGTAGACGCCGTCGGCGATCGTCGTCGATGGCAACCACGAGGCAAACCCGAGCTGATAGAGCCGGTTCAGGTCCCCGATCTCCACGGGCAGCAGGCGCTGGACCGTCGCCGGATACGGTCTGAATCGCTCCCGGTCGACCCACATCCGGACCATCGAGGGACCCGGGTCGACGCGATAGGCGGTCGCGACCGCGGGCAGGACGGCGGCCGGTGCCGCAACGAACGCCACGCGCGGCCGGATGAGGTCGCGCAGGACGACGCCGATCCCGTCGAGCCGGCCCATGACGAACAACGGCTGCGGGGTCGGTCCGCTGTATTCGAGGACGAGGGCAACCGGCGCGTCGCCGTCCGAGGCCAGGCCCCAGCGGGTTCTCGAGAACTCGTGCTCCTCCAGGTCGCAGATCGCGTAGGCGGCGTACAACCGATCCTGCTCGAGGAACGAGCGCAGCAGCGCCCGATCCGTCGTGAGCCGGGCGACGACGGCCTCTCGCCTGCCGAGCGCGACCGTCGCCATCAATCCGCTCCGGAGGTCGGTGCGGCCGGCGTCGGTTCGGCCTCGGGCGGGACCCCTGAGAAGACGGGCCTTGCGGTCTGCCAGCGAACGCGGGCGGACGCGACCGCGTCGCGAAGACCGGCCTCGAACGGGGCGCGGATCACCCCCTCCTCGGTCACGATCCCGGTGATCAGCTCGGCCGGGGTGATGTCGAAGGCCGGGTTGCGGACCTCGGTGCCGACGGGCGCCACCCGGACGCCACGCACCTCGAGGACCTCCTCGGCCTTGCGTTCCTCGATCGGAATGGTCGTGCCGTCCGGCGTGTCGAGGTCGAGCGAGCTGGTCGGGGCCACGACGTAGAACGGGATCCCGTGGCGAGCCGCCAGGACGGCCAGGGTGTAGGTGCCGATCTTGTTGGCGGTGTCGCCGTTGGCCGCCACTCGATCACCCCCGACGAGGATGACGTCGACCTCGCCGCGAGCCATCAGGTGACCGGCCGCGACGTCCGGTATCAAGGTGTGGGCGACGCCGGCCTGGGCCAGCTCCCAGGCGGTGAGCCTCGCGCCCTGGAGGTACGGACGAGTCTCATCCACCCAGACGTGGAGCGGTCGATCCGCGTTGTGGGCAGCCTGGACGACACCCAGGGCCGTGCCGAACTGGCCGGCCGCCAGCGGCCCCGTGTTGCAGTGGGTCAGAACGTGGACGGGTCGATCCTCGGGCGACGGCAGGACCGCGAGGCCGAAGCCGGCCATCCGCCCGTGGTCCGTGGTCGCCTCGAAGACGATGGCATCGGCCTCGGCGCGCAGCGCGTCGGCAATCGCGCCACCGTCCTCGGACAGGTCGCCGATCTCGGCATAGCGGGCCATCAGCCGGTCGACGGCCCAACGCAGGTTGATCGCGGTCGGACGTGCATTGATCAGGGCATTGGCGGAGCCGCGCAGCGTCGCCCGCCGGGCGTAGGGCCGTGACTCGCGCATCTTCTCCGCGGTCAGCGCCATCCCGATGGCGGCCGCCTGGCCGATCGCCGGCGCCCCGCGGATGATCATCTCGCGGATCGCGAAGGCGACCTCGCCGGCGGACCGGCACGAGTACTCGACCAGCGCATCGGGGAGCCGCCGCTGGTCGATGAGGTACAGGACGCCGTCGTCCTCACGGAATGGGGTTCGGAACCCTCGCGGCGCCTCCGGACCGCGCGTGGCGGTGTCGTCGGCCGCGCCCAGGAGCCCGGCCGCCGACGCCGGGTCGAGGATGGCGCTGGCGGCCTCGGCGGACGCCCGCTGGAGCGCCTGGGCGGCCCCGGCCACCGTCGCGGCCGTCTGGAACAGCTCGCCCGCGAATGCCCGGAAGAAGCCGCGCCGCCCAAGGTCGACCTCGGGCGCCGGTTCCGCCTGGGACGGCGGCGCCTGGTCGCGAACGGGATCGCCGGTTGGCTCGGTCAACGGCGTGGCCTCGGTGCGTCCGGCCGTCAGTACTTGATGACGCTCGTCACGCGCCGGCCGTTGAGGCGATCCCGGCCCTTGAGGAACTCCAGCTCGACCAGGAACGCGAGCCCGACAACCTCGCCCTTGAGTCGCTCGACCAGCTCGATCGTGCCATGGACCGTGCCACCGGTCGCCAGCAGGTCGTCCACGACCAGGACCTTTTGCCCGGCCTGGATCGCGTCGCGGTGGATCTCGAGCGTGTTCGAGCCGTACTCGAGGGCATACTCGACGGTGATCGTCTCGGCCGGCAGCTTGCCCAGCTTGCGCACCGGGACCAGCCCGGCGTTCAGCTGGTAGGCCATCGGCGCGCTGAAGATGAACCCACGTGACTCCATGCCGACCACGATATCGATGGGCTCGCCGGTATACGGCTCGAGCATCAGGTCGATCGCCTCGCGGTAGGCGGCAGCGTCCTTCAGCAAGGTGGTGATGTCGTAGAAGAGGATGCCGGGCTTCGGGAAGTCGGGAACCTCGCGGATCTTCGCGCGCAGCTCCTCGGCAGACACGGTATCGAGGCCTCCATGATCCTGGGGCGCGCGCCGTGAGCGGCGGGCTTGAGCGTTCCGAAGTCTACCGCAGGCGCCGCGACGGCTCGACCCGGCGGGCCGCCACGACTCGGCTCAGGACGCCTCTGCCGGCTGGGCCAGGGTTGAGACGGCCCGCGGCCGCAGACGGCCCGTCAGGAGCAGCCCACCGAGGCCGACCGCGAGTGAGACCGCGAACGCGATCGCCAGCCCCGGCACCGGCTCGCCGTTGGTCCGCACGCTGGCTGCCACGATCGCCCCGGCGATGCCGGTCCCGAGCGCCGTGCCGACCGAGTCGGTGAGCGACAACGCGCTCGATGCCGCGCCCTGGGCCTCCGGAGCGGCCTCACGAAGGACGATCAGCGCGAGCGGCGAATAGCCAAGGCCCATGCCGAAGCCGGCGAGCGCGAAGGTCGGGATGCCGACCAGCCAGCTGACGTCCTGGCGGAGCACGATCATGAACCCGGCCAGCCCGAGCAGCGCGGTGGCAAACCCCGCCTGGACGAAGCGGTACGTGGGCCAGCGAGTGCTGTTCCGGGCCTGGACCCACGACCCGGCCGTCCACAGGACGGTCGTCGCGGTCAGGGCGATCCCCGATTCGGTCAACGAGCGGCCGCGCCAGCTGACGAGCACGAGCGCCACGAAGACGTCGACACCGAAGAACATGAACGTCAGCAGCCCGCGCAGCAGGACCGCCGCCGGGAGGATCGGGCGGGCCGCCAGCGTCCCCGGCGGTGTCAGCCGGCGCAGCGCGAACAGGCCGACGACCGCGCCCAGGAGGGACAGGGAGACAGCCACGGCCAGCTCCGGGACGGTGAGGCCCACGGTCACCAGCCCTACCCCGAGCGAGACGAGGATCGCCAGCCGCAGGCGGCTCCGACCGACGTTTGCAGGCATGCCGTCCGCGGTCCGGTCCCCCGGCGCGTCCTCCACCGCCCGCAGCGCGCCCAGCGTCATGCCGCCGACCAGCCCGATCAGCGGCAACAGGCCGAGGAAGACGGCGCGCCAGCCCACCCACTCACCGACCGCCCCCGCGATCGCCGGACCGATGACGCCCGGCAGGACCCAGGCCGTGGACATCGTGGCGAACATCCGGGCACGCAGCGTCTCGGGCAGGCTCCGACCGATCGCCACGTAGGCGATTGGCGGCACGGTGCCACCGCCGAGTCCCTGCACGAACCGTGCGGCGACCAGCACGGGCATCGACGGCGCCAGCCCGCCGACCAGGAGCCCGATCGCAAACAGCGCCAGCCCGAGCCCGAATGGCACCGCGAGGCCTCGGCGATCGATCGCGCCGCCGACGACCACGATCCCGATCAGCGAGCCGAGCAGGAACGAGGTGAACACCCAGCCGTACAGCTGGAGACCGTCGAGCTCGCGGGCAACCCTGGGCATGATCGTGGAGATCGCCAGGGCCTCGAAGGCGACGAGCGTGATCGTGAGGACCAGGCCGATTGTCAGCGAGCGCCGTTGGGGTGACCACAGGCCGTCGGTTCGGTGGGGCGCCGAGTGCATCGCCCAAGCATGCCGGGTCGCCGGCCGTGCTGCTTCGGCGCTTCGCCGGGGCGATCGACGCTGCGCGCCGGACCACGGGCCGCCGCCGACCGATTACGGGCTCGCGGGTACCCAGCTTCGGAGCGCGCTCCGGAGGCGCGTCTCGGCAGCGTCGCGGTTGGCCGATCCAGGCTCACCAAGTCGGTCGAGACCGAGGAGGGCGGCGCCGAGGACGGGCGGCGCATCGGATCGGCAGAGCCTCGCCTTCGGGGCGACGGCGTGCACGCCCACCGCGATGGCTGCCTCGAAGGCCTCGTCGCGGGCGTTGAAGACGCCGCCGGCCATCACCACGTCCGGGTCGCGCCGGGTGAGGTTCAGGCGCCGGAGCATCGCACCGGCCATGGCGACCAGCTCGTCGGCGAGCCGGTCGATGATCGAGCGCGCGACGGCATCGCCCTGAGCGGCCACCTGGAAGACGTACGGCGAGAGCTCGCGCAGGCGAGCCTGGGGCACGGATCCGAGCTCGATCGCCCGGGTGAGGTCGATCGGGCGGCTGAAGCCGAACTGCCGGGGCACGCCGGTCTCGAGGGCGGTCCTGGGTCCGCGCCCGTCGCGCGCGCGGACAGCCGCGCCCAGGGCCGCCAGGCCGACGTCGCCCCCGCCGCCCCAATCGCCCGAGATCCCACCGAGCGCGGCGAGTCGCGCGGTCCGGCCATCGGGCGCGATCCCGGCAGCGTTCATGCCGGAGCCGCAGATCAGGGCGATCCCCCAACCCCGCTGGGAGCCCGCACGGATCGGCGCGAACGCGTCGTTGATGACGAGGCCGCCACCCGCCAGGCGGCGCGCGGCCAGCGAGGCCGTCAGGCGACGGGTATCGGCCGGCGTGTCGGCGCCGGCCAGGGCGTAGACGCCGATGTCGGCCGGCGGACCGTCCGGTGCCAGCCCGGCTCGCGCGCGGACGGTCGCGACGAGGGCGGCCAGCCGGTCGGCGCCGGCCTCGAGGCCCACCTGCTGATGCGACGTCGTCGGCCCGCGCAGGACCGCCAGGAGCCGTCCATCGGCCGCGACCAGCGCCACATCGGTCTTGGAGTTGCCGCCGTCGACCGCGAGGATCGCTGCGCGGTCGCGATCGGCGCTCACGTCACGCTCGCCGGGACGACCGGCAGCTCGTCGACGCGGCAGAGCTCCACGCCGGCGGCCCCGAGCCCGTCCAGGATCGGACCGATGGCCTCGAGCGTCGCCGTCGACCAGGCGTGCAGGAGGACGACCGCGCCGTCGCCGTGTGACTCGATGCCGCGCACAACCGCATCGGTCACGAAGGCCGCGGAATGTGCGGGGTCCCAGTCGTCGGCGGCCACGTGCCAGCCGACATGGCGGTAGCCGGCCGACTCGATCGCGGCCAGGACCCGCGGGTCGTCGGCGCCGGCACCGAACGGGCAGCGAAACCACGGCGCCGGGTCCACGCCCGTGGCGTCCAGGACGGCGGCGGCGCCGTCGCGCACGTCTGCGGCGATCCCCGCGTCGGTCAGCAGCGGCAGTCTCGCGTGGTACTGCGAGTGGTGGCCGACCAGGTGTCCGCCGTCCGCGATCGCCCTCGCCGTATCGGGGTACGCCTCCGCCCATCGACCCTGCACGAAGAACGTCGCCCGGACGCCGCGCCGCGCAAGGACGGCCAGGAGCGCCTCGGCGTTGCCGGCCGGAGCCGGCCGGTCGGGATGCTCCGCGTCGAACGTCAACGCGACTCGAACGCTCATCTGGCCCTCACTTGTCGACGCCGGTGATGACGATGCCGCGGGTGAAGAACCGCTGGGTGAACAGGAACGCGATCACCGGGATGATCAGGGTCATCAGGGTGCCCGCCTGGATCAGCCCGGGGTCGCGATAGTGCACGCCATTGAAGCGCTGCAGCCCAAGAGCGATCGTCTGGATATCGGGGTTGCTGGAGAGGTAGATCAGCGGCCCGAAGAAGTCGTTCCAGGCATAGACGAGGTGGAAGATCGCCACGGCGATCACGACCGGCCAGGCCTGCGGCAGGATCACCGAGATCAGCGTCCTGAACGGGCCCGCACCGTCGATCGCCGCGGCCTCGTCCATCTCGGTCGGGATCGTCATGAAGTACTGGCGCATCAGGAAGACGTCGTAGGCGTTGGCAAAGAAGGTCGGGACGAGGAGCGGCAACCAGGTCCCCACCCAGCCGAGCTTCTGGAAGATCGTGTACGTCGGGATGATCGTGACGGCCGTCGGCAGGAAGATCGTCGCGATCAGCAGCGTGAACAGGAAGCTGCGGCCCGGGAACCTGAACCGCGCGAATCCGTAGGCCACGAGCGTGCACGAGAGCAGCGTCCCGATCGTCGAGATGATGGCAATCGCCAGCGTGTTGAACAGCAACCGCGGGTAGTCGATGAGGTCCCAGACCTTGGCGAAGTTCTCCCAGTGCGGAGCGAATTGCCAGATGTGGTCGAGCGTCCGCCACGAACCCTGCCAGGTGATCGGCGCGGCATCGGGCGCGGCCGGATCGACGAACGTGCTCGACTTCCGCCCGGGCTCGAACAGCGCCAGCTGGCGGATGCTGCCATCGGGCAGCGGAACGAGGAGCAGCGGCAGCTCCTTGCCCTGGTAGGAGAAGGTCACGGGATCGGCCGGCCACAGCGGTGTGCCCGCCTGGGTGATCTGGTCCGTGCTCTTGACCGCGTAGACGACGGATCGAAGCATCGGCGACAGGAAGAGCGCCAGGCCCACGATCGCGATCAGCGTCAGCACGAACGACCGGGTTGAATCGCCACGCTCGCGCGGCGGACGGCTCCCGCCGGCCGCGGCGCGCCGCCTCCCGAACAGGCGTGGACGCGCCGTCAGGTCCTGGAGATCCGCGGCGCTGACGCCGGCCATGCTTCAGCGCGCCTCGCCGGCGTAGTAGACCCAGTGCCGGGCGCTGCGGAACAGCAGCAGGGTGAGGCCGAGCGAGATGGCGAACAGCAGCCAGGCGAGCGTCGCGCCGTACGACATGTTCTGGAACGTGAAGAAGTTCTGGTACAGGTACAGGTTGAAGAAGTTCGTGGAGCCGCCGGGCTCACCGGTGCCGTTCTTGAGGACCAGCGGGACGAGGAAGTACTGCAGGACGTCCACCACCCCGAGGACGATGGTGAAGAAGATCACCGGCGACATCATCGGGATCGTGATGTGGCGCAGCGTGGCGAACGCGCCGGCGCCGTCGATCTTCGCCGCTTCGTACAGGTCGGACGGGATCCCCTTGAGCCCGGCGAGGTAGATGATCATCCCGCCGCCGATCCCCCACAGCCCCATGATCACGAGGCCCGGGTAGATCCAGGTGGGGTCCTGGAGCCAGTCCGGCGGGTGGCTGATCCCGAGGAACTTCAGGAGGCCGTTGACCCAGCCGGTGTCCGCGCTGAGCATCCCCTGCCAGACGAAGACGCCGGCCACGAACGGCACGACGTATGGCAGGAAGAAGAGGACTCGAAACGCTCCCGACCCTCGCAGATGCCGCGAATGCAACAGCAGCGCGACGACGAACGGAAGGCAGACGCCGACCGGGAGTGCCAGCAGCGCGAACTTCAGGGTGACCGCGAGCGAATCCCAGGTCCGCTGATCGGAGACCAGGGTCTGGTAGTTCCGCAGGCCGACGAACTGGAGCGGCTCGGCCTGGTTCAGGTTGACGTTGGTGAAGGTGAAGGCGAGCGTCGCGATCATCGGGAGGGCGGTGAACGCCAGGAACCCGATGATCCACGGCGCGATGAAGACGTACCCCCAGCGAGCACGTCGCCAGGCCAGGCCGGAGAAGCGAGGCCGGCTGCGCGAGCGTGCCGCGCTGGGGGCGGTCATCCAGGTCAGTTGCCGCCCTGGTCCCAGATGGCCTGCATCTGGGTCTTCATGTCGGCGATCTCCTTGTCCAGGTCGAGACCGGGAGTGGCCTGCCACTTGGTCCCGAAGGTGTTGATCAGGTTGAGCGTCTGGTTGTAGGCCGGCGTGTACGACTCGAAGTTGGGCACGTCGGCGAACTGGACGCCCTCCCTGGCGACGTTCCAGTCGATCTTCTGGGTGTAGTCGGCCTGGAGGCCCTGGAGGAATGCGTCCTGCTTGGACTCGACGGCCGGCATGCCGCCGTAGAGCTTGAGCAGGTCCTGGTTGGCAAGCAGGTAGGTCAGGACCTTGAACGCCTCGTCAGGATGCTTGCTGCCCTTGAGGATACGGAACGTGTCGGCGTTGAAGGCGGCCGTCGTCTGGCCCTGGTACGACGGCGTCGCGGCCATGTTCCAGTCGTCGCCGGCGTCCGAGATGCCGTACAGCGACCAGAGGTAGTTCTCGCTCATGGCCACCTTGCCGGTGAAGAACGGATAGCCGTTCGGGTTGAAGTCCGTGTTGAGGAACTGGGGACCCGTGACCATGATGTGGTCCTTCCAGATCCCGTCGTAGAAGTAATGCCAGGCGGCGGCCCACGCGTCGGGCATCTGGGCGGTCTTGCCGTCCGAGGCGACGAACGAGCCGGCCTTCCAGTAGGCGCCGGTCTGGCGCAGGTCGTCACGCTGGGGCTCGAAGCCCCACTGGACGATGTTCTCCGGGTCGAAGCCGGCCTCGGTGGCGTCCTTGCCGTTCTTGTCGACGGTCAGGAGCAGCGCGATCTTGCGGACCGTGTCGTAGTCCCACGGCACCTTCGTGCCGTCGGGCATGGTGTAGGTGCCGTTCCACTGGTGCGGCGGTTCGGCGAGACCGGCCTCCTTGAACAGGCTGGCCTTGTAGAACAGGACGGACGGGTAGATGGCATACGGGATGCCGACCTGGCCCTCGCCGCCCACGTTGTAGAGGCTGACCGTCGACGCCGGGAACTGGCTCATGTCGAACGAGTTCTTGTCGATCAGCGGCTGCAGGTCGAGCCACTGCCCATGGAAGGCGTTGGCGCCGCCGATCCCGATCGGCCCGACGAGGTCCGGCCCGTTGCCGGAGCCGATCTGGACCGACAGGGCGTCCCGGGCGCCGGTGTAGGGATAGGCCTGGAAGCTGAGGTGGATCCCCGGGTTGGCGGCGTTGAACGCCACGGCCACCTGCTCCTCGACCGTGACCTGCTCCGGGGCGTCGCCGGTGCCCAGGCAGCAGAACCAGACGATGTTGACGTCGCCCGGCTGGCCGGTCGATCCGGCGGTGATCGCGCTCGGAACGGCGGACGCCTCGCCGCTGGCGACCGCCGATGCCTCGCTGCTCGGGGCAGCCGACGGTTCGACGCTTGGCGCCGAGCTCGTCGTGGATGAGCCGCAGGCGCCGAAGATCAGGGCCGCTGCGGCGATGAGGACGCCGAGGCGCCCGACGGTACGTTCCATCCCTTGCCTCCCATTTCGTCTACCGGGTGAGCTGTCGGCCAGCGATTGCACGGTTGCTCTCCTCCTCTGGCGTCGCGACCTGGTTCGAACGCATCCAATGCGGGCGGATGACCACCCGTTCCACGTAGTAGCGAGTCCGGTCGCCGCGCACATAGGTCCGCCCGAACTCCACCGGACGGCCGTCAGCACTGCTGGCGATGCCCTCGATCAGGAGCGCCGGGCTGCCGCGTTTGCGACCGAGCAACCGCGCCTCCCGGGTGCGCAGCAGGACCGGCTCGAGGACCTCGCGCGCCCTCGCGACGCGGACGCCGTAGCCCTCGGTCAGCAGGTCGTAGAGCGATCCCCGTTCGAGGTCCGAGGCGAGCAACCCGGGGAATCGCTCAGCCGGCAAGTGGACCTGCTCGAGCAGGAGCGGCTGGCCGTCGGCCAGGCGCAGCCGCTCGAGGTAGAGCGTCGGCGATCCCAATTCGATGTCCAGTGCGGTCGCGACCGCCTCGCCGGCCGACTCGGGACGGGCGGCGATCAGGCGCGTCTCGGGATCCAGGCCCCGAGTCTGCATCTCCTCGGTGAACGAGAGATGGCCGGCGAAGTCTCGATCGATGCGGCGATGGAGCACGAACGTCCCCCGGCCGCGCGTCCGCTCCATGCGTCCCTCGCGAACGAGCTCACCGAGCGCCCGCCGGATCGTGATCAAGCTGCAGCCGTAGCGGACCGCGAGATCGCGCTCCGTCGGCAGGCGGTCCCCGGGCTGCCACTCGCCCGCATCGAGGGCGGCCTTGAGATCCAGGTAGACCTGGTGGTGGAGCGGAATGGGGCCGAGCTCGAGTCGGAAACGGGCCATCGGCGGCGTGGACCTCGGGTGAGCGTCGACTACTCCGGGGCTTGCGCGAGCGGCGATTGCTGATAACGTTATAAGCAATCCTGTCAAGCCCCCTCGGGAGTGAACCGTGGGCCTCAAGATCACCGTCGTCGGCGGCGGCAGCACGTATACGCCGGAGCTGATCGAAGGCTTCGTGCGGCGTGCGACGCGCTTGCCGATCGATCAGCTGGTCCTCCTCGACATCGACCTCGAGCGGCTCGACGTGGTCGGCGGCCTGGCCCAGCGCATGCTCGACCGCCTCGACTGGGTCGGCCGGCTGACGCTGACCGGCGACCGGGACAGTGCCATCGACGGCGCGGACTTCGTGCTCATCCAGCTGCGCGTCGGTGGCCAGGCGACGCGCCTCGTCGACGAGACCCTGCCCCCGCGATTCGGTGTCATCGGCCAGGAGACGACCGGGGCCGGCGGCTTCGCCAAGGCCCTTCGAACCGTGCCGGTCGTCCTCGAGCTGGCGGACATCGTGGGGCGGCGCGCAGCGCCCGGGGCCTGGATCATCGATTTCACCAACCCGGTCGGGATCGTGACCCAGGCGCTCCTGGACTACGGCCACCGGGCGCTCGGGCTGTGCAACGTCGCGATCAACATCCAGCGGACGATCGCCGAACGCCTCGGCGTCGGCATGGACGACGTGGCGCTGGAGCACGTCGGGCTCAACCACCTGAGCTGGGAGCGAGCGGCACGAGTGGACGGTGTGGATCGACTGCCGGAGTTGCTGGCGACCGACTCGGGATGGCTGGCCGATCACGTCGGCTTGCCCGTCGAGCTGATTCGGACGCTGGGGGCGATCCCCTCGTACTACCTGCACTACTACTACGAGACGGCGAAGGTCGTGGCCGAGCAGCGCGACGGCCACACCCGCGCCCAGGACGTCATCGACATCGAAGCGCGCCTGCTCGACCTCTATCGCGATCAGGGGCTGGCCGAGAAGCCGGCGCTGCTGGCCGACCGCGGCGGCGCCTACTACTCCGAGGCTGCTGCACAGCTGATCGCGTCGCTGTATGACGGCGCCGGCGATGTCCAGGTCGTGGACATGCGCAACGACGGCGCGCTGCCGGACCTCCCCGACCATGCGGTCGTCGAGATTCCTGCGCGGATCGACCGTGATGGCGCCCACGCGCTGCCGCTGGCGCCGCTCGCGCCGGAGATGCGCGGCCTGGTCCAGGCGGCCAAGGCGTACGAGGAGCTGACGGTCGAGGCGGCCTGCACGGGCGACCGGCGCACGGCCCTCCGCGCGCTCATCGCCAACCCACTGGTGGGCGAATGGGAGATCGCCGAGCCGCTGCTGGCGGCGTTGCTCGAGGCCAATCGCAGCCACCTGCCGCGGTTCTTCCGGTAGTCCCGCGGGTCGGGGCCATCACCGTTCATTGACACGCGAACCCTCGGGCGCGCCCTGTCAGCTACCGATCGCGGGTCTCGCCAGCTCGGTCACCGTCAGGCCTGGAGCGGCCTCGCGCTGGCGGACCGGGGAGAAGCCACGGCGGCCGTAAAGGGTGAGGGCCGGGGCGCAACCACGAGCCGGCAGATGTCGACGGTGCCGTCGCCGAGAATCTGCAGGCCAGGGCGCCACTGAGACCGTTCGCATCGAAGCAACCCAGCCAGGCCTCCCCGGCCTCGCGCAGCTGCTCGAGCGTCTCGGTCAGGGCAGGGATCCCGTCCGAGCCGGTGAGCGCCGCCTCGCCGGCGAGGTCCAGGGCCAGCACCTCCAATCGGTGCTCAGGCACGAGCGTGCATGCCTGTCAGGCCGCCTCCGCCGAGAACCGCGCGACCACCGCCTTGGTCAGCGCCCAGCTCTTGCCAGGATCCCGTGGCAGCCGGATCCGGACCTGGTTGCTCGCGAAGGTCACGTCGCTCGGCCGGACGCCGGGCAGGCTCGGGCCCGCCAGAAGCCGCATCGCGGTCGCACGGGTCAGGCCCGCTCCGAAGCGGAAGACGAGCCAACCCTCCTCGCGCGAGATCGAGGCCACGCCGGCCGCCTCGGCCGCCAGGCGCAGCTCGACCACCTCGACGAGGCGCAGCACGGGCCCGGGCATCGGCCCGAAGCGATCCTGAACCTCCTGCTGGAAGGCCGCCAGGTCGGCCGCCGACCGGGCCCGGGCGAGCCGCCGGTAGAGCTCGAGCTTCTGGGCTTCATCGGGCACGTAGCCGGTCGGCAGGTGCGCCTCGACCGGCAGGTCGACGACCGCCTGCGGCGGCTCGACGATCGGCGCGCGGCCCTCGAGCGCCGCCTTGCGCGCTTCGACCGCTTCGGCGAGCAGGCGTGAGTAGAGGTCGAACCCAACCGCCGCCATGTGTCCCGACTGCTCGGCACCAAGGATGTTGCCGGCGCCGCGGATCTCGAGGTCGGACAGCGCGATCTGGAACCCGGCGCCCAGCTCGGACGCGTTGAAGATGGCTTGCAGTCGCTTGCGGGCCTCGTCGCTCAGCCGCTCGCGACGGCGGTACAGGAGATAGGCGTAGGCCCGCCGCGACGAACGGCCGACCCGGCCGCGGAGCTGGTACAGCTGGGCGAGACCCAGCGTGTCGGCGCGGTCGATGATGATCGTGTTGGCGTTCGGGATGTCGAGTCCCGACTCGATGATCGTGGTGCAGACCAGGACGTCGGCGGCGCCATCGGCGAAGGCGATCATCACCTTCTCGAGCGCTCCCTCGGCCATCTGGCCATGCCCGACGACGATCCGCACGTCGGGCAGCATCCGGCGGAGCTGCTCGGCCTGGGCCTCGATCGTCTCGACCCGGTTGTGGACGTAGAAGACCTGACCGCCGCGATCGAGCTCGCGGACGATCGCGTCGCGCACCAACCCGGCCGACGCCTCGGCGACTCGCGTCTGGATCGGCAGCCGGTCCTCCGGCGGGGTCTCGATGACGCTCAGGTCGCGGATCCCGGCGAGGGCCAGGTTGAGCGTTCGCGGGATCGGCGTGGCCGACAGCGTCAGCACGTCCACTTCGCGCCGGAGCTGCTTGAGGCGCTCCTTGGCGGCGACGCCGAACCGTTGCTCCTCGTCGACCACGACCAGCCCGAGGTCCCTGAACCGGATGTCCTTGGACAGGAGCCGGTGGGTGCCGATCACCAGGTCCACCGTTCCGTCGGTCAGCCCGGCAACGGTGGCCGCCTGGGTCGACGGGGCGACGAAGCGCGACAGCAGCCGGACCTCGAGCGGGAAGGCGGCGAAGCGCTGGGAGAACGTCGCGTGGTGCTGGGCGGCGAGGACGGTCGTGGGCACCAGCACGGCGACCTGCTTGCCGTCCTGGATTGCCTTGAACGCGGCGCGGAGCGCCACCTCGGTCTTGCCGTAGCCCACGTCGCCCACGACGAGCCGGTCCATCGGCCGGGTCTGCTCCATGTCGGCCTTGACCTCGAGCGAGGCGCGGAGCTGGTCGATCGTCTCCTCGTATGGGAACGAGGCCTCCATCTCCGATTGCCAGGGCGTGTCGTCGGCGAAGGCGTGGCCGCGCGCCTGGGCCCTCATGGCGTAGAGCTGGAGGAGGTCCTCGGCCAGATCGTCGACCGCCTTGCGGACGCGCTGCTTGGCGCGCAGCCAGTCGGCCCCACCGAGCTTGGAGAGGGCTGGTCGCTCGCCGCCCGAGTAGCGGCTGATCCGCGCGATCTGCTCGACCGGCACGAAGATCCGGTCACCGCCGGCGAACGACAGCTCGAGGTAGTCGCGGTCCTCGCCTGCGCCGCCGCGCCGGAGCATCTGCTCGTAGCGCGCCACGCCATGGTCGATGTGCACGACCAGGTCGCCCGGCACGAGGCGCTCCAGGATGTCGCGCGGGACGACTCGCCGGAGCGCCTTCGGGCGTCGAATGCGGACGGTCCCGAACAGCTCGCGATCCGTGACGAAGGCCAGGCCGTCCGGGCCGCCGCTGAACCCGCCGTTGAGGCTGCGCTCGACGAGGACGACGGCGCCCGGCGGCGGCGCTTCCCCTACCCGGCTCACCACGGCCGTCGGCCGGCCCTCCTCCGCCAGGAGCTCGGCCAGGCGTGGGGCCTGGTCCGACGCGAGCACGATCCGGGCGCCCTCCGCGCGCCAGGCGTCGACGGCCTCCACCAGCCGTCCGGCACGGCCCGGCGGCAGGACCGGCTCGCGCCAGCCGAACGGATCGCCCGACGACAGGGCCCCGCGGGCCAGCGACGACTGCTGGGGCGGGACCGACTCCCAGGTCAGCTCGAGGGTGCGCGAGGCGACGAGCCGTGCCTTCCAGTCACGCGGCCCGAGGTAGCCGGACGGCCAGTCGGCCGGCAGCTCTCCCGCCTCGACCAGCTCCGCCTGGCGCTCGTCGGCCTGGCGCCACAGGAAGCCCGCCGACTCGGCGAGATCGCCGGGCTCGTCGAGCACCAGCAGCGTGCCCGGTTCGATGTGGTCGAGACCGGTGGCCGGGGCGAGGTGGGCGGCCCAGACCTCGGCGGCGTCCCCGACGGCCATGGCGCGAGTCTGATCCGTCGCCGCGCGAGCCTCCAGTGGCGGCGTGTCGAAGCGCTCGAGGTCTGCGGCCAGGCGTTCCGGCAGCCGACCCGCCCTTCGCCCGAGCCGGTCGCGAATCGTCGCCGCCCCACCGACCGGGAGCAGGAACTCCGACGCGGGCAGCAGGATCGCCGAGTCGACCGGGCCGACCGTGCGCTGGTCCGTTGGATCGAAAGCCCGCAGCGAATCGATCTCGTCCCCAAAGAACTCGATCCGGATGGGCAGCGACAGCGACGGCGGGAAGAGATCCACGATCCCACCGCGACGAGCGAACTCGCCGCGGCCCGCGACCTCGGTCACCGGGACATATCCGAGATCGAACAACTCGCGGAGCAGGCCATCGAGGTGGATCCGGGTTCCTTGGCGCAGCTCGCGTGGGCTGGCCGGCAGGTCGCCCGGCGCGATCGTGTGCTGCAGCAGGGCCTGGACGCTGGCGACCAGGACGCGGGCCCGGCCGCTCCGCCACGCCGCCAGTGCAGCGACCCGCGCGGCGGTCTCGTCGGCGATCAGCTCGCTTCGCTCGTAGGCCAGCGAGGTGCGCGGCTCGAGGGTCGATACGGCGTCCGGATCGCCCAGCCATGCACCGAGCTCCTCCGCCACGCGGTCCCCGATCTCGGCATCGCGGGCGACCCAGACCAGCCGCTCGCCGGACGATCCGAGCGCCAGGGCCGCCGCCAGGTAGCTCTTGGCTCCGTGCGGAACGGCCACGAGCCCGACGTGCCGGCCGACTCGGCGGGGATCGTCCGTCGCGCGTCCGAGGCGCTCGCGAAGGGCGCCGAACGTCCCGGTCCCGGCGAGCAGCGGCGGCAGCGCGGACAGGTCGGGGAGCCGGTGCGCACTGGCCTTGGCCGCGACGGCTGTGCCCGCCGCCCTGGTCGAGCCGGCCCGCCTCGTGGTCCGGTCGGACGCCGAGGCGCTTCGCCGTCGGTCGTCCTCGACCTCCCGATCGACCTCGGCGACGTCGAAATCGAGGGCGTCGCGCGTCGGCCGCGCGTGGCGTGCGGCGAAGTCGGTCGCGACCCGTTCGGCGATCCGCCGGTCGCGCCCGCGACGTCCCCGGAGTGGTGGGGTGGGCGCCGGCATCGTCAGTCGTCGGCCGAGCCCGGGCGGATCCGGCGCCAGCCGGTGCGCGTTCGCCGGATGCCATCGGCCCCGGCGGGTCCGCCGATCTCGCCCGGCTCGGCGAGCAGGCTCGTGTCGGCCGGCCGGAGCTCGAACATGTTGAAGCGGTTGGCCGCCTTGTTCGTCCCCTCCTGCGCCCAGGCCTCGACGGCATCCGCCGCCGCACCGATCAACTCGTCCAGGCGGGCGATCTCGTCGGGCGCAAAGGTCGACAGGACGTGGTCGACGGCGGCCCGTTCGGGAACGCCGATGCCGACGCGGAGACGGCTGAACTTCTCCGTGCCCAGCTCGTCGACGATCGACCGCAGCCCGTTGTGGCCGCCATGGCTGCCTCCCTCGCGGAAGCGGAGCTTGCCGAACGGCAGCGCGAAATCGTCGGCCACCACGAGCAGGTCGGCGAGCGGTGCACTGGCACGGGCCAGGACCTTGCGAACGGCGAGCCCGGAGTCGTTCATGTAGGTCAGCGGCTTGACCAGGGTCAGGTCGAGACCCTTGTAGCGGCCCATGACGACGCTCGAGGCGTCCCGCTGGCGCCCCCGCCCAGCCCATCCGGCACGGTCGGCAAGCCGGTCGACGACCTGCCAGCCGATGTTGTGCCTGGTCCTCGCGTATTGCGACCCGGGATTCCCCAGGCCGACCACGAGCTTCACGCGTTCCTCCGGACAGCCGAACAGGGCCCGATCCCGTGCCGGGAGGGCCTGGCGCGATGGTAGCAGTCGCGCCGGCTCGCCAGCTCTCGGGCCCCGGCTGCCCGGCTTGGCGTGGCGTCTGCCGGGCTCCCGCCTGGCATGCCCGGCTTGCGCGTGGCGCCAGATACGACCAACGGCGATGGCGGACTGGCTCAGGGGTGCGTGGAGCGCACATTCTCTGCCTGATCCTGAACTGGCTGGCCACGACCTGGCGCCTCACGCAAAGGCCCGCCCACCTGCCGGCTCACAACGGTCAGGACGACCGCCTGGCGCACGACACCTATCGGCTTGGGTCAGGCCGACCTGGCCGAGTCCGGAGCGGCGATCGCCGTGAGCGAGCCCCCGCGGACTCCAGGAGCCTTGTCTCCAGCGCGCGCATCGCGGCCTCCTCGGTCGGCTCGGCGTGGTCCCAGGCGCACAGGTGGAGCGTGCCATGCGTCGCGAGCAGGCGAAGCTCGTCGGACGGCGCCCAGCGAACGATGCCGCTCTGGCCGCCGCGGCCCTCCACGGCCTGCTCGATGGCGCGCTCGACCGAGATCACCACGTCACCGAGGTGCAGGCGGCGACCCGGGGGCAGCGGGAACGCCTCCGTCGGAGCGGAAGGCGGCCGCGGCCCGCCGTCACGTGCCGGAAACGCCTCGGGAGGCAGCAGCGGGAAGGACAAGACGTCGGTCGGTCCGGGCTTGCCGAGGTATGCCGCGTTGAGGTCCGCCAGCTCCCCGTCGTCGGACAGGAACAGGCCGATGGAGGCCGGGGAGGGCGCCCCGGCGGCCTCCGCCGCGCGCGCCATGGCCCGGGCCAGTGCCGCCGAAGCGACCGGGGCGACCACGCCGTCGCGGATCGTCACATCGATGCGCCACGGCCCCAGGTAGAGCGAACGGGTCACGAAGCCGAGCCGCCGCCTCCGCCAGTCCTGCCGGCTGCCGCGCGTCGCGACTCCAGCTCCACGACCGTGTTCTGCGGATAGGCGATGCGTGTGTGGTACATGCCCAGCAGCTGCCCGACGAACGCTTCTCGGATCCGTTCCAGGTCGCGCAGGGTGAGGTCGCATTCGTCGAACTGGCCGTCGGTCGTGCGCTCGTCGATGATCCGGCTGACCATCGCCCGGATCGACGGCTCGTCTCGCGCGGCCAGCGAGCGGACCGAGGCCTCGACCCCGTCGGCAAGCATGATCAGGGCCGCCTCGCGTGTCTGCGGCTTGGGTCCGGAGTGGCGGAATTTGCGCTCGTCGACGGCCGCGCCCGGCCCGGCCAGGTCCTTCGCCCGAGCGTGGAAGTAACTCATGATCGCGGTCCCGTGGTGCTGCGGGATGTAGGCGATCAGGGCCTTGGGCAGGTGCGCCTTGTAGGCCAGATCGATCCCGTCCACCACGTGCTGCTTGAGGATCCCGGCGCTCACCTCGGGGTCGAGCTGGTCGTGGATGTTCTCGCCGCCGGCCTGGTTCTCGATGAACGCGAGCGGGTTCGCCAGCTTTCCGATGTCGTGGTAGTAGGCCGCCACGCGAGTGACCAGCGGATCCGCCCCGATCGCCTCGGCCGCGCGCTCGGCCAGGTTCCCGACCATGAGCGAATGGTGGTAAGTGCCGGGTGTCTCCACCAGCAGCCGGCGCAGGAGCGGCTGCGACGGGTTGGCCAGCTCCAGCAGCTGGAAGACGGTCAGGATCCCGAAGACCGATCCAAGGACGGCGAACGACCCGACCGCCGCGACGCCGGAACCGGCCGCCGACGCGGCGGACGCGAACCACAACTCGAGCACGCCGCGCAGGTCGCGGGCGCCGAGCAGCGAGAAGACCAGCACGACGAGGGCGTTGACGAGGAAGGCGGCGACCGCCGCCTGGAGGAAGACCTGCAACCGGTCGCCGCGGCGGATGGCGACGATCCCGGCCAGCCCGCCGAGGAAGATGTAGGTCGTGATCTCGAGCGAGGAGCCGTTGACCGCCCCGCCGATGACCGCAACGAACGCCATCAGGACGGTCGCGATCGATGCGTCGAGCAGGACGGCGACGAGCATCGCGATCGCGGCGGTGGGGATGAAGAACGGCAGCGTTGGCCGGCCGGCGGTGATCTTGAGGGCGAGCGTCGCTCCGACGAGGAGCAGGCCGACCAGGATCAGCACGTTGTTCCGATGCCACAGGCCCGGGCGGAAGCGCCAGATCCAGCCGAGCAGCATGCCCACGACGAGGACGGCGAGCAGGAGCCAGCCGGCGAAGCTCGTGACGTCCGGGGCCGCCTGACCCAGGCCGAGCTTCTGGATCTCCTCGAATTCGATGGGGCTGATCTGTTCGCCGTTGCGCACGATGACCTGGCCCTGGAGGATCGAGACGCGGACCGGGGCGACGGCCTCGGCAGCACGGTCGCGAGCCTGGGCCGTCAGCTCCTCGCTGAACGACGAGTTGGGCACCAGGAGCGGGCCGATCAGCTCGGCCGCGAGCATCCGCTCGGCCTCGTCGAGGCCGCCGGCCATTCGACCGGAGAGCCGGCTTCGCGCGTCGGCGACCTCGCTGTCGCGCAGCTCGGTCCGTTCCGTGGCGTCGAGGACGCGGGCCGCCTCGGTGCGGACGACCGCCCAGCGGGCGGCGTCGAGCCCGACGAGCGTCTTGCGCGCAATGCTCGACAGGTCGGGGATGGCGGATTCCAGGAGGGTGCTCTGGGTCGCCGCCGACAGCTTGGCCGAGAAGGTGGTGTCGATCTGCAGGACCCGATGCTCGAAGCCCAGCTGCTGCTCGGCCGCGATCGCGATCGCGTTCTCGGTCGTGTAGTCGTACTGCGGCTCGACGGCGGCGCGAGCAGCGACTTGCGCGTCCGTCGTCTGGACCTGGCTCTCGAAGTCGATTGCCCGCGGCGCCAGGATGTCGCGCGGCGCCAGGTCGCCGACCGCGACCTGGAGTGGCTGCTGCGGGAGGATGTCGGCACCCAGGATGGCCGCCAGACCCGCGACCAGGATCGCCGCCGCGATCGCCAGGCGCGAGGCGTCGCTGCGCGTGAAGCCGGCCCTGGCGGTCATGGATCGAGTCAGCATCTCGGCATCGCCATCTTCACCCGGCGCTCAGTTCCGACCGCCGTCGTGCGCGGCAAGGTCGGCCCTCGCGAGCGCCTGCGCGACCAGCTCGCTGACACGCTTCCCGTCGGCGCGGGCACGGGTGAGCGGGGCCAGCCAACGCATGACCTTGCCCATGTCACGCGCCGATGCGGCACCGGTGGCCGCGATCGCCTCGTGGACGAGCTCGCCGAGCTCGGCCTCGGTCAGGGGTTGGGGCAGGTACTCGCTCAGGATCGCGATCTCGTGCTCCTCCTTCGTGGCGAGATCCTCGCGGCCGCCGCCGCGGAAGGCCTCGACCGATTCGCGCCGCGTCTTGACCTCTCTCGCCAGGACCGCCAGGAACTCGTCGTCGGTAAGCGGCCGGCCGTTCCGCTTCTCCGCGTAGTGGGCAGCGCTCGACGCCATGCGCAGGACGTCACGGCGCAGCGCGTCACCGCCGCGCATGGCGGCGGCGATATCGGTTTGCATGCGTTGCTGAAGCGACACCGGTCTGGCACCTCGGGTTGGGACGGGCCACCGTGGCTCACGGCATGCCGCCCATGGACCCGCGGGGGGACGGTTCGGGAGGCGGGCGGTGGCCCGCTCAGCCGACCTGCGTTCGGGCGTTCTTCTTGCGCTTGGCTTCCTTGCGCTTTCGCTTCACCGACGGCTTCTCATAGTGCTCACGACGGCGAGCCTCGGCGAGGATGCCGCTCTGCTGGATCTTCTTGTTGAAGCGTCGCAGGGCGCTCTCGAACGTCTCGTTCTCACCCACTCGGACTTCTGCCAATCCCGGTTCACCTCCCCAGGCCTGGGTTCGTACGATCGACATCACGCTCGCGGCCACCGGCGCTGACGCGTCCCGGGCGGTACCCCGTCCGAGGCTGGCGGAGCATAGCCGAGGGTCCCGACGCGGTCAAACGGGGTTTGAGGCCGGGAAGAGCGGGCCCGGGGACCGGTTGGCGGCGCCGAGCAGAGCGGGTCATGCCCATAAGTCACCCCGGGTAGCGCAGCTGTCTTGATATCCCGACGTGGCGGCTTAGCTGGCGCGTATTCGGCGGCGCGCGACTCGGTGACCGCCACGGCCCGCCGCGCGGTACGCTCATCCCGTGCCCGGCACCCTGGTCGACCTGCTCGAAGACGCCGTCGCCCGATACGGCGATCGGTCGGCGCTGAGCCTGCGAAGGGATGACGGGTCGACGACGGCCTGGAGCTTTCGCGAGCTGGACCGGCGGTCTCGACTGGCGGCCTGGCGACTCCGGGCGCTCGGCCTGCAGCCGGGCGATCGGCTCCTGACCTGGTCGGCGTCGACGCCGGAGCTCCCCGCCGCGTATTTCGGTGCGATGCGCGCCGGACTGATCATCGTGCCGCTCGACCTGCGCATGTCGGCCGACGCGGTGGAGATGGTGGTCCGGGCGTCGGAGTCGCGGCATCTCATCCTCGGCACCGGACGCGACGCACCGGACCCACGCGAGTCCGGTCTCGATCGCTTCCCGACGACGACCGTCGAGGCCCTCTCGGCCGAGCCGGATGATTCGTTCCCAGCCGACTGGCTGGAGCTGCTCGCCGCCTGGCCGAAGCCGGCACCACAGGACCTCTTCGAGCTCGTGTTCACGTCGGGAACCACGGGCACACCCAAGGGCGTGATGCTCGCCCACGACAACGTGCTTGCCTCGGTCGAATCGTTCCACCGGATCGTGCCCCCGATGGAGCACCGCATCGTCTCGATCCTCCCGCTCTCGCACCTGCTCGAGCAGTCGGTGGGGCTGTACTACGCCCTGTCGGTCGGAGCCGACGTCCTCTATGTCCGGAGTCGCAATCCGCGAGTCATCTTCGATGCGCTGGGCGACCACCACGTGACCTCGATGATCGTCGTGCCCCAGATCCTCGACGTTTTCTGGAGCCAGATCGAGCGCGAGGTCGCGAAACGCGGCCAGACCGCCGCCTTCGCCCGGCTCCGGGCGATCGGCCGGCGCCTGCCCGCGCGCGTCCGTCGCTGGCTGTTCAGGAGCGTTCACGCCAAGTTCGGCGGTCAGTTCCGTCTCTTCGTCTCATCCGGGGCGTTCCTCCCGCCGGCGCTCCAGCAGGGCTGGGAGGACCTCGGCGTCACGGTGCTCCAGGGCTATGGAACGACCGAGACAGGTACCGGCAGCTGCACGACGCTCGAGGATCACGGACTCGGCACGGTCGGCCGCCCACCGGCCGGCATCGAGATGCGACTCGCCGACGACGGGGAGATCCAGTTCCGCGGCTCCCCGCTCTTCAAGGGCTACTGGCACGACGACGCCGCCGCGGCCGCCGCATTCACCGACGACGGCTGGTACCGGACCGGCGACATCGGCCACCTCGATCCGGAGGGACGGCTGATCCTGTCCGGTCGAAGCAAGGACATGATCGTCCTGCCCAACGGCTTCAACATCTACCCCGAAGACATCGAGAACGCCCTGCGCATCGCGGGCCTGCGCGATTCCGTGGTGGTCGAGACCCGCCCCGGACGGGTCGAGGCGATCGTCCTGGCGGGTGCGGCGGGCGGTGGTGACGCGACGGCACTTCGAAGCACGATCGACGCCGTGGTGAAGGCGGCCAACGCCCGGCTGAGTCCCAACCAGCGGATCGCCGCCTGGCGCCTGTGGCCGGAGGAGGACTTCCCGCGGACGCACACCTACAAGATCAAGCGCGCCCCCATCCGCGCCTGGGCGATCGCGGATCCGTCGCGCTCCGACACGTAGCGCTGCGCAGCGCCGCTGCCGCCTACCCTCCGATCGGGAAGGCAACCCCGAGGGTCTCGAGGGCCTGCTGGATCTCGGGGGCCGCGGGATCCTGCGCCGCGCCCGGCAACCACTCGTAGAGCACGAGGGTCACGCCGACCTGGCGGAGGACCTGCACCGTGCCCTGCGGTGACTGGATCCGGCCGGGACCGGTCTCCAGGTAGTGCTGCTCCTCGGCCGCCGCCAGCGCGGCGGACGAGGAATCCTGGAACTCGTAGACCACGA
This sequence comes from Candidatus Limnocylindria bacterium, assembly GCA_041491485.1. Taxonomy (GTDB): domain Bacteria; phylum Chloroflexota; class Limnocylindria; order Limnocylindrales; family CSP1-4; genus SPCO01. The sequence continues at coordinate 2,381 of JBGPVC010000008.1, read as the reverse complement.
TGTAGCCCTTCGTCGGATCCTTCGGCATGACCAATGGTAGATCGCCCTGGGTGCATTGACCAGGAGTGGGGACTCCACTGGGCGGACCGGGGTCTGGGTGTCGGTCAGGACGAGCTGATGGTCGGCAAGAGCGGCGACCAGCGCCGCCCGAGTCTGGTTGACGGCCGGGCTGACCGTGGTCGCCGGACCGATCGTGGCGACCGGGAAGGTCTGGCCGGGCGTCTCAGTCGTGGCGCAGCCGGCCGCCGCCAGCGCCAGGCAGACGAAGGCGAGCGCGACCGATCTCAACCCGGTGGCCAGGTGAACGGGCGGCCGCCCATCAGGTGGACGTGCAGGTGATCGACCGTTTGCCCGCCCCAACGCCCGACGTTGGAGATCAGCCGGTACCCGCCGTCGGCGATGCCCTCCGAACGAGCCAGTTGAGCGGCAACCGCGAACAGCCGGCCGAGCAGCGGACCGTCCGCCTCGGTCAGCGCGGCGGCCGACGGGATGTGCTGGCGAGGCAGGACCAGGATGTGCGTCGGCGCGCGTGGCGCGACGTCGCGGATGGCGATCACGAGCTCGTCGTCGTGCACGCGCGTGGACGGAATCACGCCCGCGACGATCCGGCAGAAGAGGCAGTCCGTCGCGTGGCCCTCGCCGGTTCGCGCTTCACCCGCGCTCACCAGAGCACCGGCTTGGAGCTCATCAGGAAACCGATCGTGCCGACCAGGCCGGCCATCAGGTACGAGACGTACCGCTGCCGCTGGGCCCGCGTACGCCACCGCGCGTCGTCGGCCGTGGCCCGGATGCCGATCAGGGCGCGCAGGTTGGGACGCTGGACGAACAACGCGATCCCGAGCATGGCGACGTAAACCGCGAGGGCTACCAGCAGCCATCCCTGGCTGAGCAACCCCGTGCCGAGCGACAGCACCAGCCCGACGCCGGTGAGGCCCAGCCCCGCCCCGAAGGCGGCGCCACCGTTCGACTGCGCCCAGAGGAGGGTCTGCACGACGCCGTTCGCGGACTCCACGGTCGCGCGGCGCGTGCGAAGGGCGAACGGCAGCAGGATCGATGGCAGCACCAGGCTCAGGGCCATCGTGACGTGCACAACCAGCAGGAACGGAACGAACCACGGCATGGTGGCGATTGTAGGGCGACGGTAGTGGTGGCCGGCTGCGGCGATGGATCACCCAGCACGCCTGGCCTCCAGGGCAACCCAGTCACCTTCCGCGCTTCGACCGACGATGGCGAGACCGGCGGCCTGGAAGGCCGCTCCCACGTCGGATTCACGATCCACGAAGATGCCCGACGCAAGCAGCGTGCCACCCGGGCGCAGCTTGTCCCGCAACAGCGGCGCGAGGGGGACGAGGACGCCGGCGATCAGGTTGGCGAGGACCAGGTCGAACGGACGGTCCTCGGTTGGCAGGCTGCCCTCGCGGGCGTGCAGGCGTCGTGCGACGAAGTTGCGCCGGGCGTTGGCACGGGTGGCTTCGACGGCGATCGGGTCGGTGTCGACGCCGAGCACGGCCGCGGCGCCGAGCTTCAACGCGGCGATCGCGAGGATCCCGGAGCCACAGCCGACGTCGAGGGCACGGCTCCCTTCGACGGCTCCCCGATCCGAGAGTGCCTCCAGCCCGGCCAGGCACAGCCGTGTCGTCGGGTGCAGGCCGGTCCCGAACGCCATCCCGGGATCGAGCGCCAGGACGACGTCGCCCGGGACGCGGCGATGGCGTCGCCATGTGGGTCGGATGACCAGCCGCCGGCCGACGCGCAGGACCGGGAAGTAGGCCTTCCAGGCTTCGGCCCAGTCGGCTTCGTGGACGAGCCGCGTTCGCAGCTCACCGATCGGGCGAAGGCCGAACGCCTGGAGATGGCCGAGCGCCTCGGCGACGCGGGCCGCCGCGCGTTCGGCGGCCGCCAGATCGCGGGCCGGCAGGTAGGCCCGGACGGTCGCCGGCCGCGTCGGGTCCACCCGGGCACCGAGCCCCTCGTCGACGAGATCGAAGGCCGGCTCCACCGACGTCCCACCCGGCGCGGCTCGGCCAAGGATCTCGCTGACGGCGTCGACCGCCTCGACGTCGGCGTCGACGGCGAGCTCGAACCAGGCGTCGCCGGAACCCTCCAGCGATCCCGGCTCCGCTTGCGACCCCGCCACGCGTGACCGGGCCGCGCTCAACCGAGCCCGAGTTTCTCGCGGATCCCGGCGTGCCCTGCCTCGACGGATTCGCCGGCCTCCTCCGCGTAGGCCGCCAGCAGGTCGCGGGCCCGCTTCGACAACTTCGTCGGCACGACGATGTCCACGAGCACGTGCAGGTCGCCCCGGGCGCCGCGTCGCAGGTGGGGAACGCCCTTGCCGCGCAGCCGGATCTCCGTGGACGGCTGGGTTCCCGCCCTGATCT
>JBGPVC010000007.1:0-41125 GCA_041491485.1 Candidatus Limnocylindria bacterium | reverse complement strand
GCCGACGGATCGGTCGCGAGGACCCACTCGAAACTCTCGAGCGCCGCCGCGTAATCCTCGCCGATGTAGGAGACAAGGCCCCGGTGGTAGGCACGCTCGGCGACGGACGCGAGAAGGCCCGGCTTCGGGATCAGTTGCGTAGGGTCGACAGCCCCGGCGGCCTGGCGGCGCCCGTTGGCGCCAGCGGAGCTGCGCCCTCGCGACCCGCCTCCGGTCGACTGCTGGTAGAAGGACCCCGTCCCCGGCAACCCCAGGCCGACGGTCCGCCGACCAGATGCATGGACGCTGTAGCGGGCCACATTGCCGCCGGCGGTGACGCCAAAGCCGGTCTTGGTGACGTTGAGTCGCACGCCAGGTGCGAGCTTGATGCTCCTGCGAAATCGGACTCCCACGATCGTAGAATACGCTCCCCAATCGACCCGTCGGGACCGGAGGCCAAGCGTGAAGTCAACGCGTTGGCCGCGGGTGTGGCTAATTCGCGGTTGCAGCTTCCCAGCCCCGCACGGTGCGTCGATCCACGAGGGCTGTCATACGTCGCGCGCTGTCGCGGCGACCGGGAGGATGAACGCGAGCGCGACATAGACCAATCCGAAGATGCAACGTCTTGCCATGTATTGACCGTTATTGCAATGTGATGGCACAATCCGTCGCATGACGACGGACACCGAGCATGGTCACCGGGACGCCCCATCCCGACGCCTCGCCCCGCAGCGGCAGCAACGCATCCTCGACATCGTGTCCTCGAGGCGCGCTGCCCGGCTGGAGGACCTGAGCAACGCGCTCGAGGTTTCGGTCGCGACCGCCCGACGGGACGTCGATGAGCTCGGCGCGCAGGGGCTGTTGCGCCGCGTGCATGGCGGCGCGGTCGCGATCGACGTCCAGCGGGAGCCGCATTTCGAGGCCAAGGCCGTGGAGGCGGCCGACGAGAAGGAGCGGATCGCGGCCAGGGCCGTTGGCCTCCTGGACCCGGATGACACCGTGTACCTGGACAGCGGCAGCACGGTGCTTGCCGCCGCGCGCCTGCTGCGCGGCTGGGACCGCCTGACGGTGGTGACGAACAGCCTGCCGGTTGCGATCGAACTGGGCGGCCACGGTCCAAGGCTGATCCTCGTGGGTGGAGAGTTCCGCCCAACCAGCCAGGCGTTCGTCGGGCCGCTGTCCCGCTACCTCCTCGAGAACATCCACGCCACGAAGGCGCTCATCGGGACCTACGCCCTCTCGGTCGAGGACGGCCTGAGCACCACCGACGCGGCCGAGGCGTTCACCAAGTCCTTGGCCGTCGACCGGGCCACGGAGGTCATCGTGCTCGCCGACAGCCGGAAGCTCGGCGCGCACTCGTTCGCGCATGCCGGTCGCCTCAACCAGATCGACGTCCTCGTCACGGACGGCGGGGTGGACGACCACCTCGTCCGAACCCTGCAGAAGGCAGGCATCACGGTCATCAAGGCGTGACCACCTGCGGTCGCGCCACTCCCCAACCGCAACGTCCTCGGAGATCCCAGTGACCACAGCAGTCCAGCCCCACCCGCCCACCGTGTACCGCAGCGACACCCGCCCCGACTTCGCGCCGTTCGAGGAGGACCTCGGGTCCATCAAGGGCTTCACCTACGCGGGCGACCTCGGCTCCGAGCTGGCGGCGGGCACGATCGACAAGGCGGCCGCCGTGGGCCTGCTCGACGACATGCTGGCGATCCGCGAGATGGAGGAGATGATCGTCCGCCTCCGCTCGGGCGGCGGATACGAGCCCCTCGAGGGATACGACTATCGCGGCCCCACCCACGTCTCCATTGGCCAGGAGGCGTCGGCGGTGGGCGCGTCGTCCGTCCTGCGTATCACGGACAACGTCACGAGCTCCCATCGGGGACACGGTGACGCGATCGCCAAGGGCTTCTCCGCCCTGCGCCAGATGAGCCTCGAGCAGCTGCGAGCACGCACGAACGGGCGCGTGGACGGCACCCGCGAGGAGCTGCTGGACGCGGCCCTCGAGGAGCACCTCTACAAGGTGATCGCCGAGCTGTTCGGGAAGGACGAGGGGTACTCGCGTGGCCGCGGCGGCGGGATGCACATCGGCGACTTCTCGACGGGCAACCTGGGCGCGAACGCGATCGTGGGCGGCTCGGTGCCGATCGCCACGGGCGCCGCGATGGCTCACCGCTACGAGCACGACGACTCGGTCGTGTGCTGCTTCGCAGGCGACGGCGCGTACGCCAACGGCGTCGTGCTCGAGTCGCTCAACTGGGCGGCCCAGCACCAGTGGACGAACCACCTGGCCGGCGACCGCCCATACGGTCTACCGGTCATCTTCTTCATCCAGAACAACCACTACGGGATGACCCATCGGACCGACGAGGAGGTCATGGGCGTCGCCCACCTCGCGCGCCGCGCCGCCGGCTTCGCGACGAACAACATGCACGCCGAGGTCGTCAACGGCATGGACGTGCTGGCCGTGCGCGATGCGGTCACGCGGGCCGCCGCGCTGTGCCGAGCCGGCCAGGGCCCGGTCCTCATCGAGGCCTCCACGTACCGCTACTACGGCCACTCGTTGTCCGATCCACGCAACGAGTACCGGACGCGCGAGGAGGAGTCCGCCTGGAAGGCCGTCGACCCGATCGACAAGCTGAAGGGCCAGCTCGTCGAGACCGGCATCGCGTCCGGCGACGAGGTCGCCGCTATCGAGGCCGGCTCCCGCGAGCGCAACGCGCGCGCCGCGAAGCGCGCCGCCGCCGCGACGGACCCGGATCCCGCCACGCTGCTCGACCTGCTCTACACGGACGGCACGTCCGACGTGGTCCCGGCCACGCACGCCGAGCACCCACTGATCGCCGAGCCGCCGGTCAGCAAGGTCGACGCCGAGGGCCGGATCCTGTACCGCGACGCCATCCGCGACGCGCTCTCAGAGGAGATGCGCCGCGACAGCCGGGTCATCTTCTACGGCGAGGACGTGGCCGACTACGGCGGCGCGTTCAAGATGACGAAGGGCCTCCTCGAGGCATTCGGGCGCGACCGCGTCTTCAACACCCCGATCTCCGAGGCCGCGATCTGCGGCACGGCGGTGGGTGCGGCCATCGCCGGGCTGCGGCCGGTGGTCGAGCTCATGTACATGGACTTCGCGCTGATGTCCTCGGACCAGATCGCGAACCAGGCCGCCAAGTGGCACTACATGTCGGGCGGCCAGGTGGAGGTCCCGCTCGTGATCCGCTGCTCCGTCGGCGCCGGCAAGGGCTACGGCGGGCAGCACAGCCAGAGCCTCGAGTCGCTGTTCACGCACACCCCGGGCCTGTGGGTCGTCTACCCGTCCACCGCCGAGGATGCGAAGGGCCTGCTCAAGAGCGCGATCCGGACCAACAACCCGGTCGTGTTCGTCGAGAGTCAGGCCCTCTACGCCACCAGGGGCGTCGTGCCGGAGGCGGAGTACACCGTCGAGATCGGCAAGGCCAGGGTGGTCCGCGACGGCACCGACGCCACGATCGTCGCGTGGGGCCCTGCCGTGGCCGACGCGCTCGTGGCCGCCGACAGGCTCGCTGCGGAACAGGGGCTCTCGGCCGAGGTGATCGACCTGCGGAGCCTCGTGCCACTCGACATGGACACGGTCCTCGCCTCGGTGCGCAAGACGGGCCACGTCGTGGTCGCGGCGCAAGCCGTGCTGACTGGCGGCTTCGTCAACGAGGTCGTCGCCCGGATCCAGGCCGAGGCCTTCGACGAGCTCGACGGCCCGATCGGACGGATCGGCGCGGCGCCAGGGATCAGCCCGCAGGCAGAAAGCCTCGAGAAGGCGTTCCTGCCGACGCCAGCCGACATCGCATCGGCCGTCGCGGCCATCTTCTGAGCGCCTGAATCCACCGAGGAACCGTCAGATGGCCCACCCGATCCTGATGCCCAAGCCCGGCCAGATGACCGAGGAATGCACCCTCATCCTCTGGCGCAAGGAGGTGGGCGACCAGGTCCACCGCGGCGACGTCCTGTTCGAGATCGAGACCGACAAGAGCACCATGGAGGTCGAGACCTTCGAGGACGGGGTGCTGCTCGCGAAGGTCGTTGCCGAAGGCGAGACGGTGCCGGTGAACGCGGTGTGCGGCTGGATCGGCCAGCTGGGCGAGGTGGTCCCCGACGCGCCGACCGCGGCACCGGCAGCCACGACCGCGTCAGCCGCTCCTCCTGGGGTGCCGCCGGCTTCGGCCCTCCCACAGTCGCCGGCATCCGCGGCAGCAGCGCCGGTCGCGAGCGTGATCCGCATCAGCCCACGGGCCCGACGGCTTGCGGAACGCGCCGGCATCGACCCATCGCAGCTCCGCGGCACCGGACCCGATGGTCGCATCGTGGAGCGGGACGTCCAGGCGGCCATCGCGACGGGCGTGCCGGTGGCTCTCGCGACGGCCGGCCCGGCGATCGACGCCGAGGAGCCGCCGCGGCAGATGTCACGCATGCGCCGCGTCATCGCCGAGCGCCTGACGTCGAGCTGGACCACGACGCCGCACTTCACGGTCACCGTCGCGGTCGACATGACGAAGCTGCTCGCCCTGCGCGGGCAGCTCAAGGGCGCCGGCACGGACCTCACCATCACGGACTTCGTGCTCGCCGCGACCGCCGACACCCTGGTCGAGTTCCCGGACGTCAACTCCCGCACCGACGGGATGTCGGTCTGGCCGCGCAGCCGCATCCACCTGGGCATGGCCGTGGCGGTCTCGGGCGGGCTGGTCGTGCCGGTGATCCGCGACGCCGACAAGCTCACGGTCGACGAGATCCACACGCGGGCCGTGGCCCTGGCGACCGCGGCTCGCGATGGCACCGCTTCGGTCGACGACCTGACCGGCAGCACGTTCACGGTGTCCAACCTCGGCATGCTCGGCGTCGACGAGTTCAGCGCGATCATCAACCCGGGCGAGGCCGCCATCCTCGCCGTCTCGGCCGCCATCCCGACGCCCGTGGCCGTGGGCTCCGCGGTCGAGATCCGCTCGATCATGAAGCTCACGCTCTCGGCCGACCACCGACTCGTCGACGGGGAGACCGGGGCGCGGTTCCTCAAGGCTCTGCAGCGCCGCATCGAGGATGCGGACTCGTTCCGGACCGCGGCCGCGGCGCCGGTTGCCGCCACCGCGGCGGCGGTCGCCCGGGTCGACGGGCCCGACTCCTTCGACCTCGTCGTCCTCGGCGCCGGCACCGGCGGCTACACCGCCGCGTTCCGCGCGGCCCAGCTCGGCCGCAAGGTGGCCCTCGTCGACTTCGACAAGATCGGGGGGACGTGCCTTCACCGCGGCTGCATTCCGACCAAGGCGATCCTCGAGTCGGCCAACCTGTCGCACCGCGTCCGCGAGAACGGCCGCCGACTCGGCCTGATCGCGAGCGGCGTCGCGATCGACTATGCCGCCGTCGCCGCCAACAAGGACCAGGTGGTCCGCCGAATGTGGACGGGCCTGAAGGGCCTCGTTGCCAAGAACAAGGTCGAGTGGGTCGCGGGGCGCGGCCGCCTCGACGGGCCGGGCCGCCTGCGCGTGCAGCTCCACGGCGCCGACGGCACGCCCGGCACCGGTGGCGAACGCATCCTCGAGGCGACCGACGTCGTCCTGGCAACCGGATCCCGGGTGAAGTCCCTGCCCGGAATCGTCCCGGACGGCCGGCGGATCCTGACCTCGGATGACGTGCTTCGGATGACCGAGCTCACGGCAAGCATCGTCATCGTCGGGGCCGGGGCCGTGGGTTCCGAGTTCGCCTCGGCATTTCACGACCTCGGCGTGGCCGTGACCCTGGTCGAGTACCTTCCGGCCATCGTGCCGCTGGAGGACCACGAGGTCTCCGTGGCCCTCCAGCACACCTTCGAGCGCCGCGGCATGACGGTCATCACGAACGCCCGCTTCGACGCCGCCTCGCTTGTCGTCCGCGAGGACGGGATCCGACTGACGGTCGGGCGGGCGGGCGCTCCGCCAGCCGAGGTGGCCGCGGAGTGCATCCTGATCGCGACCGGCCGGGCGGCCAATATCGAGGACCTGGGCCTCGAGACGACCCGCGTCCGGACGGCGCGCGGGATCATCGAAGTCGACGGCCAGATGCGGACCGCCGAGCCGCACGTGTACGCCATCGGCGACATCGTGGGTGGCCTGTGGCTCGCCCATACCGCCGCCCACGAAGGGATCACGGCCGTCCAGACGATCACGGGCGACCCCGACGTCCACGCAATGGACTACGTGAATCAACCGCGCGCCACCTACACGCGACCGGAGATCGCCTCGATCGGCCTAACCGAGCAGGCATGCGAGGAGCGCGGTCTGCCGGTCGCCGCCGGCAAGGTGCCGTTCACCGCCATCGCCAAGGCGGTGATCGAGGGCGAGACCGAGGGGTTCGCCAAGGTCATCGCCCACCGCGAGACAGGGGCGATCCTGGGCCTCCACATCATCGGACCGCATGCCACGGAGCTGATCGCCGAGGGCTCGCTCGCGGCAATGCTCGGTGCATCTGCGGACGCCCTCGGTGCCAGCACCCATCCGCATCCCACGCTGTCCGAGGTCGTGGGCGAGGCGGCGATGGCCGTCACGGGACGATCGATCAACTTCTAGTCGCGATCGAGGAGCGCTTCGCGAATGTCCGCCTGGGCGTCGGCATCGATCCCCAGGCCATCCGTGAAGTAGGCCTCGATGTTGCCGAAGGTGCGGCGAACCGCATCGAGCGAGGCGTCGAGATACGCGGGCTCGGTCCCGAAGATCGAGCGGATCAGCTCAGGATCGCCACCCCGCGCGGCGAAATCGTCGACGACGGGCCGAAGCAGCGGCTCGATGTACCTGGCACTCGCCAGGAAGTCGGCCATGACGTCGGCCGGCGGGACCCCCAGGAGCAGGAGGAGCGCCGCAGCGGCCCAGCCCGTGCGGTCCTTTCCCGTCGAGCAGTGGAACAGGACGGGCCGTCGCGCCTCGACTGCCACACCCCGGAACAGAGAGCCATACGCGGCGCGAGCCGAGTCGAGCCGGACGAAGTCGCGATAGCGCTCGATCCACAGCTGCCGGCCACGCTCGCCGCCAAGCGCGGCGCGGGCGATCTCCGGCGTCCTCAGAAGCTCCAGCATGTGTGCCGGGCTCCCGGCCACCTTGTCGCCGATGACGTCCGCCACGACGTGCTCGGTGCCGGGAGGCAGCCGGTCGGGAGCCGAGGTACGCTCGGGCGCTGTTCGCAGGTCGAAGACGGTCCGAATCCCGAGCGCCGCGAATGCCAGCGCATCGGGTCCCTCGAGCCGATGGAGCGCCGTCGAGCGATAGACGAGCCCCGTCCGGACACGCGCCCCGCTGCTCGTGAGATACCCGCCGACGTCACGCAGGTTCGGCAATGAGGCGATCCCCAACGGTTGGCCAGTGGTTGCGTGCGTGGCGGGGCTCCGATCCGGGTCGTGCTGTGGGGATCGGCCATCACGCTAGCCCAAGCCGCGTTGGCGACCGAGGGCCGTTCGGCCCGAAACGCCGGGCCGGGGCGGACGGCCACCGCCGAGCGGGTCGCGCGGTGGTAGCCTCGGCAGCCATGGCTGCACCCGATGTTCCACCGATCCAGATCCCGGATTCGTTCACGGTCTTCGCGGCCAGCGACATCCACGGACAGCTCGGGGCGGTCGACCATTTGCTCGGCAGGGCGGGGGTGACCGACGGCGCGGATCGCTGGATCGCGCCCGGGGGGACGGCGCTGGTCGTGACCGGCGACGTGGTGGACCGCGGACCCGACACGCTCGGCCTCGTCCGCCGGTTGGCCTCGCTTCGATCGCAGGCGCCGGACGCCGGCGGGGTGGTCGCGATCCTCGAGGGCAACCACGAGATGCAGGTCCTCGGTGGGCTTGGTGGCCAGCCGGAGATCTTCCGGGCGCTGATGGCGTTCGGTGGCGGGGCGACGCTGCTGTCCGTGGGCATGCGTCCGGACGAGTGGGAGGGCCGGTCGCCAGCCGAGATCGCGGCCCGGGTGGACGAGCTGGCTCCCGACCTCGTGCGGACGCTGTGGACCTTCGCTCCGTACGCGCAATGGGGCGACGTGCTCTTCGTCCATGGCGGTCCGGTGCCATTCCAGGAGCTGGACCGGTTCGAGCGAAGCGCCGATCGCCTCTGGATCCGCGATGGGTTCTACGCGTCGACGGAGCCCTTCCCCGAGGCACCTTGCTGGGCACCCTATCGGCAGGCCGGGATCGGCCGGGTCGTGTTCGGGCATACGCCGGTCGAGCAGCCCACCCCGTGTCACGACGGGAACGCCCTCAACCTCGATACGTGGCGAGGCCAGCACGTCACCCTGGCCCGGCTCGAGCCCGGGCGCGAGCTGGGCGACGCCGTCTTCCTCGCGGAACCCGCGGAGGCGCGCGCGATCGCCGACGCGCCGGTCTCGCCCGAAGAGATCCGGCGCTTCGATGCCACGCTCCCGGCGGTGGTCGATGCCTGGATCGCCGGACGCGGCTCGGTGCCGCTCGAGGGTCACTGACCCGGTAGGAGGTCGTCATGCACGTCACGCTCGTCCACGTCCGGGTGCTGCCGGACCGATTGGACGCCTTCCTCGAAGCCAGCCGGCCAAACCACGCGGGCTCCGTCGGCGAGCCAGGGAACCTGCGGTTCGACGTCCTGCGCGACCCCGGCGATCGGACGCGCTTCCTGATCTACGAGGTGTTCGTCGACGAGGCAGCGGCAGCGGCGCACAAGACGACGGCCCACTACCTGACCTGGCGTGACCTGGTGGCGCCGATGATGGCCGAGCCACGGCACGGCGACCGATGGGAGGCCGTCATGGTCGATCCCGTGGCGCCCCGGGGCTGAGCGTCCGATCATGGCAACCCGCCAGGCGCGACGCGGGGTCCCGGGTGCAGTCGTGCGCGATGGCGACCTCCCGGCACCGGTCCAGTCGTTCGCGATCGCCCGGCTCCCGCGGGTCATCTTCGGGAACGGGCGCCGCTCCGAGATCCCGGCGGTCGCGGCCGGGTTCGGACGGCGCGCGCTGCTGGTGACGGGCGCCCGATCCCTGCAGGCGACGCCGGCCTGGGCCGAGATCACGTCGGGAATGGCCGCCGCCGGCATGGACTTGGACCACCTCGCGGTCCACGGTGAGCCTTCGCCGGAGCTGGTCGACGAGGCGGTCGCGGCTCGTCGCTCCAGTCCTCCCGACGTCGTGGTCGGGATCGGCGGCGGCAGCGCGCTCGACGCGGCGAAGGCGATCGCCGGCCTGCTTCGATCCGGGACGGTGGCCCTCGACCACCTCGAAGGCATCGGCCGAGGGATCCCCTACCCGGGCCCGGCAACGCCGTTCGTCGCGGTGCCGACCACGGCCGGGACCGGCTCAGAGGCGACGAAGAATGCCGTGCTCTCGGGCATCGGCGCGCCAGCGGGCGGTGGCGCGGCCGGGCCGTACAAGAAATCGTTCCGCGACGATCGGCTCGTGGCCGCGGTCGCGGTGGTCGATCCCGACCTGCTGATCGGCTGCCCGCCGGCCCTCATCGCCGGTGACGGCCTCGACGCGCTCACGCAATGCCTGGAGGCGTACGTCTCCACGGGCGCGTCGCCGTACACGGACGCGGTCGCCCGGAGCGGGCTCGCGGCGATCGGGCCCGCGCTGCTCGCCTGGCACAGTGCGACTCGCGCCGGCGAGCCACCGTCCGAGTCGGCGGGCGCCCGATCCGCGATGGCCTGGGGTGCGCTCGCTTCGGGGATCGCCCTGGCGAACGCCGGGCTGGGGGCCGTGCACGGGATCATGGCCACGCTCGCCGTCCGCCATGGTCTCCATCATGGGACGGGCTGCGGCATCCTCCTTGCCGCGGCGACCCGGGCGAACGTCGCTGCGCTGCGGGATCGGGATCCCTCGGGGCCGGCATTGCGCAAGTACGCGGACGTCGGACGGCTGCTCGCGGCAGACGCAACCCTGGGCCCGGACGTGGCCCTCGATGCGCTGATGGCGTGGCTGGCAACGTTGACCGCCGAGCTCGCGTTGCCAAGGCTCGGGGACATCGGGGTCCGCGAGGTGCACGTTCCCGTGCTCGTGGGCGAGTCACGCGGATCGAGCATGCGGACGAACCCGATCACCCTGACCGACGCGGAGATCGAGGCGATCCTGACCGCTTCCCTCTGACGGCATCTCGATCTGCGGGAGCGGCCGCTCGGCGATCGCGACGTCCCAGGCAATAGGGCGCTCGGCCCGAATGACGAACGGGCCGCCGCGCAACTGCTGGCAGCCGCGGATGTCGCGCTGAACATGGCCAAGCGCGCCGGTCGGAACCGCGTCGTCTCAGCCACGATCTAGCCTGGCGGCGTCCGCTCGAGGCCGCAGGATCGCAGGCATCCACGCGCAACCCATCGCGCCACGGGACGGTGATCCGGCGCGCGACGCGAACCCCGGACTCAGGACAGCGCCAGCACGCCCCGTACCTCGTGAGCGATCTGCAGATCCTCGCGAGCGACGATGACGAACGCGCGCACGCGCGCGCCCTGGGCGCCGATGTCGCGCTCGTCGGGACCAGCGTCGTTGCGGGCGGCGTCCAGCTCGATTCCCAGGAAGCCGAGCTGCTCGGCGGCCATCGCCCGGACGGTCGGCGCGTGCTCGCCGACGCCACCCGTGAAGACGAGGGCGTCGATCCCGCCGAGTGACGCGGCCATCGCGGCGATCCCGGCCCGGAGGCGATGGACGTAGACGTCCAGGGCGAGGCGCGCATCGGCGTTGCCGGCCGCCGCGGCGTCGACGATGGCTCGCATGTCGGCGGTCCCGGCCAGCCCGAGCAGGCCCGAACGGTGCTCGAGCGTGGCGGCCAGCTCGGCCGGTGGCGTTCCCGCATGCTCCTCGAGCCAGAGGACGAGACCGGGGTCGACGCTGCCGGAGCGAGTGGCCATCACCAGCCCCTCGAGCGGCGTGAAGCCCATCGTGGTGTCCACGGACCTGCCGTCGTTGATGGCGGCCAGCGACGCGCCGGCGCCGAGATGGCAGGTGACCAGCCGGAGGCCGTCCGCCGGCCGGCCCAGGAGCTCGGTCACGCGCCGGCTGGCATACGCGTGCGACAGCCCGTGGAACCCGTAGCGCCGCAGGTCCCAGCGCTTGCGCCACTCCGGCGGCAACGCGTACGTCGACGCCGCGGCCGGCAGGGTCGCGTGGAACGCGGTATCGAAACAGGCCACCGCCGGGACCTCCGGCAGCACGCCGGTCACGACGTCGAGCGCCGCGAGCGACTTCGGTTGGTGCAGCGGCGCCAGGTCGGTCAGCGCCCGCAGGCGTGCGACGACGGCGGCGTCGATGAGGACCGGACTGGAGAACTGGGTGCCGCCGTGGACGATCCGGTGGCCGACCGCGCCGACCGGACCGAAGCCGCGGATGGCGTCGGCCACCGCGACGGCGTCGGTCGTTCCACGAGGCGCCGGCAGGTCCGCCGAGGCGACGATCGCGTCGCCGCCGTCGAGGACGCGCAGCTTGAGGCTGCTCGAGCCGGCGTTGACGACGAGGATCCGGTCGCCGCCGGGCGGCTCGCCGCCGCCTATTGCGGCCACGTCCAGTTCGCGATCTCGGGAGCGTCCTCGCCCGCGAGTCGCGTGTAGGCCCGCGCCTCCATCCGCTTGTCGACCATCAGCTGGCGGACATGACCGGCCCGGCTGGCCAGCCCGGGCACGCGATCGATGACGTCGATCACGAGATGGAACCGGTCGAGGTCGTTGAGCATGACCATGTCGAACGGCGTGGTGGTCGTCCCTTCCTCCTTGTAGCCCCGGACGTGGAGGTTCGGGTGGTTCGTCCGCCGGTAGGTCAAGCGGTGGATCAGCCATGGGTAGCCGTGATAGGCGAAGATCACCGGCCGGTCGGTCGTGAAGAGCGAATCGAACTCCACGTCCGACAGGCCGTGCGGATGCTCGGATGCCGGCTGCAGGCGCATCAGGTCGACCACGTTGACGAAGCGGACCCTGATCTCGGGGAGGTGCTGGCGGAGCAGGTCGACCGCGGCCAGCGCCTCGAGCGTGGGCACGTCGCCGGCCGAGGCGATCACGACATCCGGCTCGCCGTTGCCGTCGTTGCTCGCCCAGTCCCAGATCCCGATCCCGCGGGTGCAATGGAGGATCGCCTGGTCCATCGGCAGCCAGTTCGGCCCGGGCTGCTTGCCCGCGATGATGACGTTGACGTACTGCCGGCTTCGCAGGCAATGGTCGCCGACCGACAGCAGCGTGTTCGCATCGGGCGGCAGGTACACCCGGATGACGTCCGACTTCTTGTTCACGACGTGATCGATGAAACCCGGGTCCTGGTGCGAGAAGCCGTTGTGGTCCTGACGCCAGACCAGCGAGCTCAGCACGTAGTTGAGCGACGCGATCGGGCGCCGCCAGGCCAGGTCCCCGGTGACCTTCAGCCACTTGGCGTGCTGGTTGAACATCGAATCGATGATGTGGATGAACGCCTCGTAGCAATTGAACACGCCGTGCCGGCCGGTCAGGAGGTAGCCCTCCAGCCAGCCCTGGCACTGGTGCTCGGACAGGACCTCCATCACCCGGCCCTGCGGCGCCTGGCCTTCGTCGGTCGCGAGGATGGTTCCCTCGAACTGGCGGTCCGTCACCTCGAAGACCGGACCCAACCGGTTGGAGGCGGTCTCGTCCGGTCCGAAGATGCGGAAGTTGTCGCGGTTCCGCTGGATGACGTCGCGCAGGAAGGTCCCGAGGACGCGGGTGGCCTCGGCCGTGGTCGCCCCGGGACTCGGCACGTCCACCGCGTAGTCGCGGAAGTCCGGCAGGCGGAGGTCGCGCAGCAGCTCGCCGCCATTGGCGACCGGGTTGGCGCTCATGCGCCGGTAGCTCTTCGGCGGCAGGGCCGCCAGCTCGGGGATCAGGGCCCCACTCGAGTCGAACAGCTCCTCGGGCCGGTAGCTGCGCATCCAGGCCTCGAGGATCGCCCGGTTCTTGGCGTTCGTGCGGACCTCGCTCATCGGCACCTGGTGGGATCGCCACGTTCCCTCGACCGGCTTGCCGTCGATCTCCCTGGGCCCGGTCCAGCCCTTCGGCGTCTTGAGCACGATCATCGGCCAGCGAGGTCGCTCGGTGGCGCCGCCCTCGCGGGCCGCCTTCTGGATCGCGTGGATCTCCTGGATCACGCCGTCGAGGGTCGAGGCCAGGGCCTGGTGGACCCGCACCGGATCGTCGCCCTCGACGAACCACGGCTTGTAGCCGTAGCCCTCCATCAACGCCTGCAGCTCCGACTCGGGGATGCGGGCGAGGACCGTTGGATTGGCGATCTTGTAGCCGTTGAGGTGGAGGATCGGCAGCACGGCCCCGTCGGTGACCGGGTTCAGGAACTTGTTCGAATGCCAGCTGGTGGCGAGCGGGCCGGTCTCGGCCTCGCCGTCGCCGACCACCGCGCAGACCACGAGATCGGGGTTGTCGAAGGCAGCGCCGAAGGCGTGCGACAGCGCGTAGCCGAGCTCGCCGCCCTCGTGGATCGAGCCCGGGGTCTCCGGAGCCACGTGGCTCGGGATGCCGCCCGGAAAGGAGAACTGGCGGAAGAGCCGGCGCATGCCATCTTCATCGCGGGTGATGCTCGGGTAGAACTCGCTGTAGGTCCCCTCGAGATAGGCATTGGCGACGAGTCCCGGCCCGCCGTGGCCAGGTCCGGTGATGTAGATCGCGTCGAGGTCCCAGTTCCGGATGACCCGGTTCAGGTGGGCGTAGATGAGGTTCAGCCCGGGGGTCGTCCCCCAGTGGCCGAGCAGCCTCGGCTTGACGTGCTCCGGTCGGAGCGGCTCCTTGAGGAGCGGGTTGTCGAGCAGGTAGATCTGGCCGACCGAGAGGTAGTTGGCGGCCCGCCAGTACGCGTCGATCCGGGCCAGCTCGTCTGCGGCAAGGGTGGGTGCGAGTTCGACAGCCATGGTGGCCTCATCCAGGGGATCGTCGGCCGATTCGGTCGTTCGCCTAGAGGGTACCGCGCAAGACCGACGCCGATCCGACCTCGAGGGCTCTTGCCGGGGGTTGCGCCCGGGTTGCCGCCAGCCTACGATGCGGTCATCCCAGGCCGCTCCCGTACGGGGCCCGTTCACGTCCGCTTCGGCGGCTGAATGCAAGGGCCCGCGAGGCTCGGCCGGGTTGGGAGGCCGCGCTATGGCGACTGTGACGTTCGAGAACGTCAACAAGCTCTACGGCGATTTCCAGGCGGTGAAGGATCTCAACCTGGAGATCGGGGACGGCGAGTTCATGGTCCTGGTCGGGCCTTCGGGCTGCGGCAAGACGACCAGCCTCCGGATGATCGCCGGGCTCGAGGAGATCACCAGCGGAACGCTCCGGATCGGCGACCGGGTCGTCAACGACGTCCCGCCCAAGGACCGCGACATCGCGATGGTCTTCCAGAGCTACGCGCTCTACCCGCACATGTCGGTTCGCGAGAACCTCGCCTTCGGGCTGAAGCTGCGAAAGGTCCCCAAGGCGGAGATCGAGCGCCGGGTCAAGGAGACCGCCGAGACGATCCAGCTCGAGAAGCTGCTGGACCGCAAGCCGAAGGAGCTGTCGGGCGGCCAGCGCCAGCGCGTCGCGCTGGGTCGGGCCATCGTCCGCGAGCCGGCCGTCTTCCTCATGGACGAACCGCTCTCGAACCTCGACGCCAAGCTGCGCGTTCAGACCCGAGCCGAGATCGCCCGGCTGCACCAGCGGCTCAAGACAACCATCGTGTACGTGACCCACGACCAGGTCGAGGCCATGACCATGGGCTCGCGGATCGCGGTCATGAACGACGGCGCGCTGCAGCAGGTCGGCGCTCCGCAGGTCGTCTACGACACGCCGATCAACCGGTTCGTGGCCGGCTTCATCGGGAGTCCGGCGATGAACTTCCTCGAGGTCCACATGGAAGGCTCGGGCGACGCCGCCACGCTCGTCGCCGCGAGCGACTGGTCGATCCCGCTGCCGACTCACTACCGCGAGGCCGCGACCCCGAAGGCCGGCAAGACGCTGATCGCCGGCTTCCGGCCGGAGCACCTCGACATCGGCGATGGCGGGGCCGGCAGCGGCACCTTCCGAGCGCGCGCGGACGTCGTCGAGTTCCTGGGCAACGAGGAGCAGCTCCACGTCTACGCCGCCGGCCAGGACGTCGTCGCGGTCGTCGACTCGGCGCATCGCGTCCGCCCCGGCGACATCGTCAACCTGGCCCTGCCGCTGAACAAGCTCCAGCTGTTCGACGGCGAGACAGGCCTGACCCTCCATCCGGACGCCGCGGTGATCAACTGAGCGCCGATCGCTCCAGCAGCGACCCGTCGGCCCCGGAGGAACCCTCCGGGGCCGACCTCGTCGAGCGCGTGGTCGACTCGCGGGTGCTGCACCGCGGTCGGTACCTGACGTTCCGCATCGACACGGTCGAGCGAGCCGACGGCACGCGCGCGACGCGCGAGATTGCCGGCCATCCGGGCGCCGTGGGGATCCTGGCCCTCGATGACCAGGACCGCGTGCTGATGGTTCGGCAGTGGCGGCTGGCCGCCGGCCAGGTGCTCCTGGAGATCCCGGCCGGCACGCTCGACGTGGCCGACGACGGCTCGATCGAGGACCCCGACCTCGCCGCCCGGCGCGAGCTGGAGGAGGAGACCGGGATGCGGGCGGGCTCGTGGCGCCTGTTGGCTCGCTTCTACACCGCCCCCGGTTTCACGTCGGAGTTGATGCATCTCTATCTCGCCACGGATCTGCGATTGGCGGATGGCCATCGCCTGGGTCCCGACGAGGACGAGCACCTGCTGCTCGAGCGCCTGCCGTGGCGCGACGCGCTGGCCGCCGCAGATCGCGGCGAGGTCGCCGACGCCAAGTCCCTGGTCGGGCTGCTCTGGCTGGCCCGCCATCGGATCGACTAGGCCGGGGTCTCGCCTCCGCGCGTCTCGCCTCGCGGGGCGGGCGGCAGGCGACCGAGCGCGCCGCTGTAGAGCGGATCGTCGGGGCTGAGCGCAACCGCCAGGCGGAGGTGCGTCCGGGCTCGATCGATCTGACCGAGCCGCTTCAGGCACTGCCCGATGGCGTAGTGGGCGTAATGCGATGAGGGATCGACCTCGAGCAGCGCCTCGAAGGTCGCGCGAGCCGGCTCCGCCTGGCTCGAATTGAAGTACGCCCGCCCGAGCGCCTCCAGGATCGAACCCTTGCCAGGTTCGACGCGATTGGCGCGTTCGAGGACGATCGCCGCCTGCGCGAAATGGTGCTTGTCCAGCAGGGCATGGCCTCGCTGGAAGAGGTCGTAGGCAGATTCGCGGTCGTCGCCGGGCTCGCGGTCGTCGGACATCGATGACTCCACCCGCGGGATGGTCGCACGGAACGACATCGCGCGCCGCGACCACGCCCAGCCAGCGGCGGGGGCCGGTCCTGCTCCCGCACGATTTCGAGGTCGTTCGAGCCAAGCCGAACGATCGCGCATGCGTGGCTCAGGCCGTCCACGCTCGCGGCTGCCGGATGCGCTTCCGGACGGCGGACGTTCTGCCCGGCATGACCAGCGCGATCGGTCGCGGCCGGCGCGTCACGCTGCACGCCAGCCTCGCAGCCACGGCAGGCGGGCCATGCCCGGGGGACGGTTTCGGTTGGCTGGAACGATCCGGATTCGAGGGCTGCGCGACGCCTTGCCCTGAGGCGCGAGCGGCGGGGGGCGCGGGAGGGGGCTACCCGTCGCGATAGACCGACAGGTCCACCGGTTGGAGGCGCGGTGAGTGGGTGAGGCCGGGGATGCGGCCGCGCTTGGCGATGGGGCGCCCGTCGATCTCCTTGATGTCGCCGGTAAAGTCGATCGGGCTGGCACCACTGATGTACGAGCCGACCGCAAACGAGTCGACCGGCGCGCCAGCCTCCTTGAACACGCCGATCCGCTCCGGGTTCATGCCGCCCGAGACCGTGATCTGGACGTGCTGGAAGCCGGCCTGGTCGAGCCGCGCGCGGATCTCGTGGACGAGATCGGGCGTGACCCGGCCACGCTCGGACGGCGTGTCGAGCCGGATCCCGTACAGCCGATCGCCAAGCGCACGAGCCACGCGAAGCGCCTCTTCCGCCTCGTCCTTGAACGTGTCGACCAGGACGATCCGGGGCACCTCCGCCTCCACGTGTCGATCGAACGCCAGTGCCGCCTCCACGGTGTCGCCGAAGATCAGCACGAGCGAGTGCGGCATCGTGCCGGTCGGGGCGAGGCCGGCCAGTCGGGCCCCGGCCGGGGTCGAGGCGCCCACGCAGCCGCCGACGATGGCGGCGTAGTCGAGCACGTCGGCGATGTCCGGGTGGATGTGCCGCGCACCGAAGCTGATCACCGGGTCCGGGGCGGCCACGTCGACGCAGGCGCGAGCGGCGGTCGCCCAGCCGGTGGACTGGGCGAGCATCCCCAGAAACGCCGTCTCGTACAGCCCGAACTGGCGATAGCGCGCCCGGATCCGCAGCACGATCTCCTTGGGGGCGATGACGTCGCCGTCCTGGAGCGCCTCCAGCTGCGCCTCGCCGGGCGCGGCCTTCGCGAGCACGTGACCGAGCAGGTTGCGCGCCTCGTCGATCCCGCACAGGATCCCCTCCTGGCGGGTGAAGACCTCCATGGTCACGAGCGGATCCATCCCCTCCCGGGCAAGGATCGTCTCGGCGCGCGCGAAGTAGACGTCAGCCGAATCGCCCGACAGGATCTCGTGCGATGGTCGTAACCGTGACAGGCCCATCAGTCCTGGTCTGCTCCTCTGTCGTCGGGCGTGGCGGCGAGTGTAGCGTACGGTTCCTCGCTCACCAAGCCCGGTGCGAGCGCTCGGTGGCGCCGCCGCCGTCCTCGGAGCCACGCGCCGAAGAGCACGACCGCCAGCAGGCCGGCCAGCGTCAGCGCCACGATGCTGACCAGGCGGCCCCGGCCCATGTCTTCGGCGCCTGTCCAGGCGGAGGCGGCCGCGGTGGCCGCGGCCGCCGACCCGGCGAGATCGCCCGTCGCAAACAGGGTTCGGGACTGCGCGAGCTCGGCATCGGGCGTCGCGCCCCACAGGCCCAGCGCCTGGAGCAGGTCCGGCGCGGCCGGGCGCGTGGCGGCCGCCTCGCCGTACTGGCCGATCGCGACGAGCTCCGCGGCGGCCTCGTCGGTGGCGCTGGTAAAGCCGTCGGGCCGTTCGAAGGCGACGTGGAGCGTGTCGGGCGGGGTGAGCCCGGCGACCGTGGCCGCGGTCGCAATGGCCGTGCGCTGATCGAGAATCCGGGTCGCGTCGTCGAGGAGCGCCGTCGCGGTGTCGAACCGCCACGCCCGCATCGCGTCCCGGACCGGTCGCGGCAACTGCCAGTCGCGGGCCGCGGCGACGACCGAGTCGTAGCGCGCACGGGCGGCCTGCCGGGCGTCGAGGAGTGGCAGGTCCGTCGGGCGTGCCACCCAGGTCCGCCACAGGTCCTCGTAGGTGCCCGAGCCCTGCTCGTCGAGCAGGTCGAGCAGGCCGCGCCAGTCGGGCGCAGCGTCGACCGTCTCGGGCGACGCCGGTGCCACCCCGTCAACGGCCGGTGGTTGGTACGCCCCGACCCGCCCGGCCGCGTCCGCCCACACGGCGCGAAGCCCGTCGGCGCCCGCTCGCGCGGCGATCGCCTTGGCCAGCGCCAGCGTGGCGGCGTAGGCATAGTCCTCGACCGCGCTCGTCTCGCGGCCAATGGCGCCCCAGCTGTTGAGCGGGAACTTCACGGCTTCGAGCGCAGGCGTCAGGGTGTCGCCGCCGGCCTTCACCTGCAACCCCGGTGCGATCGTGAGGCCGTAGTACGAGGCGAAGGCCTCGTTTGCCCAGCGGTCGGCGAGGAGCGCGCCGTTGAACCAGGCGTGGGCCGCCTCGTGCAGGACCACGAAGTCGTCGGCGTAGTACGCCACCTCCACGATTCCCTTGCCCGGGTCGAACAGGCCGGCGTAGCCACCGGTCGAGCGGCTGACCGCCTCCTGCACCGTCAGGCCTCCGGCTCGGGGCCAGGGCAGGCCGATCTGCTCGGCCAGCACAGGCAGGGCGCGGCCGACGAGGTCGCCCACGCGGGTCGACCAGGTCGGATCGTCCGGCCATGAGCGGATCGTGAGGTCGACCTTCGAGCCACCCACCACCGGCGAGACGGTTCGTTCCGCGTAGGCACCCGGCCGATCGGCGATGAGATAGGCGAAGAACGACAGCGGCTTGTCGAGCTTGCCGGTCTGGTAGATCGTCCGCCCGGTGGCGTCCACGACCGGGGCGGGAATGGCGCCGGCCTCGACGTCGGCTGAGAAGCCCGCCGGGAACACCACCTTGACCGAGCTGCCGGGGGTGCCGTCCGTGGCGTACGCCCAGACCGGGAACGAGACGAGCGAGTCGCCCACCCGCACGTCGCGGGTCGGGGCCCCACCCGGATCGACCAGGAGGAACTGCAGCCGGTACCTCGCCGACTTGCCGCTGAACAGGCGCTGACCGAGGTCCAGGCGCAGGAGCGTGTAGTCCTTCGTCCGCTTCGACACGTGGACCGCGGGGGCACCCTTGCCGTCCCAGGTCAGCTTGAACCCCGAGGTGTCCGGCAGGACCGCCAGGAAGGCCTTGTCGAAGTAGTACCGCCGGGTCACGGTGTCCTTGAGGTGATTCGTCAGCAGCAGATCCACCGTGATCCGGATGCGGCGCTGCACCGGCTGGACGTCGTAGCGGGCGTCGCTCGAAATCGTCAGGTCCGGTGCCGCGGCTCGAACGAGTGGCGCTGCAGCCGGCGCGGCCAGCAGGCCGCCCGCCAGGGCGATCGCGAGGAGGGCTGGGGAGGCGAGTCGGACGGCCGGGGTCATGCCTCGAACGGCTCTGGCAACCCGGACAGCTCGGTCAGTCGCCCGGCGAACCGATCGAGGAAGGCGGCGTTCGCCGATGTCCGACCGCCCGCGTCCGGTATCCGGCCGCCGATCCACAGCCACTCCTTCGACTCCTCCAGGAGTCGATCGGCGATGCCCAGGATCCGCGCGATCGCCAGGCCGAGTTCGTCGGCGCCTGCCGTCGCGATCGGCAGCTCGACCGCCAGCAGCGGCCGCCCGTCCTCCCCGACCGAGAACTTGGCGAACGGAAACTCGTCGTTCCAGCGCAGCAGCTTGCGGTAGGACTTGCGGAACATGTCGTTGATCGGCGGGGCGTAGTGCCCCCAGCAGATGATCGCGAGCGCGGGATCGAGGATGACCGTGATCCGCAGCCCGAACCGGCGGCGACCGTCGAGGACGAGGTCCCAGCTGGCGATCCCCTCACGCTCGGCGCGCTCGGACGGGGCGAGGCCCAGCTCGGTGAACCAGCCTTCGACATCGGCGGGGCCCACGGGGCGCGAGCCCGAGTCGGCGGATGACATGGCTCGGGGAGTCTAGCCGAGATCGATGGCCGCGGCGCCCGCGCAGCCGCGGCGCCCAACGCGCCAGGGCGTGGCGGCCGGTCAGTCCTCGTTGACGGCCTTCCGGCCCGCGCCACCGATCGCACGAACTGCGCGCTCCACCGGCACCTCGTCCACGGCCGCTGGCCGGGCGGATCGCACTCGGGAGCGCCCCGCCCCCAGCTCGACGGACTCGCCGCTGCGAACGACCCGGCCGGAGAAATCGGAGGTCCGCGCGTCGGCCGCGATCCTGACGTTGCGCCCGATCCTGGCGCCACGCGGAATGATCGCCCGTTTGCCGACGACGGTGATCCCCGTGTTCAGGCGCCCCGGTTCCTGACGATTCGGCCGGTCATCGATCGGTCCATCGCCGACGATCGCCCCCTGGCCGACCACGACGCCCTTGTCGAGGATCGCCCGGTCGACCACGGCGCCCGATCGGATGACGGAGTCGAACATCACGATCGATTCGCGCACCACCGCGCCGACGTCGACCCTGACCCCCGGAGACAGGACGGAGTTGACCACCGTCCCGGCGATGACGCAGCCGTGGCTGATCAGGCTGCGGTGGACCTGGGCGGTCGGCCCGACCTTGGCCGGCGCCCGCTCCTCGGAGCGGGTGTGGATGATCCACTCCTTGTCATACAGGTCCAGCGCCGGGTCGTCGTCGAGGAGCGCCATGTTGGCCTCCCAGAACGACTGGATGGTGCCGACGTCCTGCCAGTAGCCGTTGTATCGGTAGCCGAAGACGCGCGCACCCGCCTCCAGCATGGCCGGCACGACGTTGGCACCGAAATCGATGCGGTCCTCCGACAGCCATCGCCGCAGGGTCTTCTTGTTGAAGACGTAGACGCCCATCGAGGCCAGGTCGCTCTTGGGTTGCTTGGGCTTCTCCTGCCAATCGACGACTCGGTCGCTCTCATCCATGGCCAGGATCCCCATCCGGGAGGCCTCGGCCAGCGGAACACGCCGAACGGCGATCGTCACATCCGCCCGGTGCCGGCGGTGCGCCGTGACGAACGGCTGGTAATCCATCTTGTAGATGTGATCGCCGGCCAGCACGAGCACGGTATCGGCCGTGTCGTCCTCGAGCACGCGCATGTTGCGGAGGACCGCGTCGGCCGTGCCGCGGTACCACTCGGCGACCCGGCCGCGGGCGATGTACGGCTGGAGGAGCTTCACCCCGCCGGTGTTGCGATCGAGGTCCCACGGCCGGCCAAGGCCGATGTGGTCGTTGAGCGACCGCGGGTTGTACTGGGTCAGGACGACGACATCGTCGATTCCCGAGTTCACGCAGTTCGACAGGGTGAAGTCGATGATCCGGTACTTGCCGCCGAATGGCACGGCCGGCTTGGCGCGTTCCTGGGACAGGATCGACAGGCGCTCACCCTCACCGCCGGCGAGGATCACCGCCATGGAGCGCTTCACGGGGGCGATGCTAGCACGCACCGTTTGAGCGGAACATCAACGCGAGATTAGCAGCGGGCAGCCATGGCGCCGCCGCCGCGTCACAGGAATAGCCGGGGGTTGGCGAAGGCGCCGTTGAAGTAGACGGCCCAGTGGAGGTGCGCGCCGGTCGAATGGCCGGTGTTCCCCTCGTACCCAATGATCTGGCCTTCGCGGACCTGGCTGCCCGTGCGGATCCCGCCCGGATGCGTCGGCGACATGTGGGCGTACCAGGTCTGGAGCGACTGGCTGTGGGCGATGACGACGATCCAGGCCGGATCGTAGCCGTCCGCGTAGTTCCACCCGATGTACACCACGGTGCCGCTGCCGGACGCGCGCACCGGGGTCCCGATCGAGGCGACCACGTCGATGCCCCGGTGGAAATGGCGGCAGTTCCCGAGCCGCGGCTCGAAGACGAACCCGGTGCAGCCGAAGTTCTGCGTCACCGATCCGCCCATCGGCCACGACAGCGCGCCGTTGTAGCGCGACGGGATACGCCCGAACCGGCTCTGGCGCAGGAGGTTGGCGATCTTGTCCTGGAGCGCCTTCTGCGCGGCGGCCGACCTGGCCAGCGCCTTCGCGGCCGCCGCCTTGTTCTTGGCGACCTGCGCATAGGACGCCTTTTGATGGGCGAGCGCCGTTGCGGTCTTCTGCTCGAGGCTCTTGAGCGAGGCCTTGGCGTCCTTCAGGTCGGCCAGGCTCTGGTCGAGCGAGCGTTTCTGCGCCGCCGTCTCCTGGCGCAGCTCGTTCGTCCGGTCGCGCATGTCGGAGACCGTCTGGTGGATGGCCGCCAGCGTCTCCTGGTCGTGGGCGATCCCCTGGGCCAGCGCCTTGTCCTGCTCGCCGGCGTCGATGTAGTAGCTCATCTCGGCGAGCACGTCGGTGAAGGTCCCGCCCGACAGGAACGACTCGAGGAGCGACGTTCGATCGCTGTCGTACGCGTTGCGGATCCGCTCGGCAAGCTGGGCGCGACGCGCGCCCAGGTCCGCTCGCTTGGCGGCTTCCTGGGACGCCACCTCGGCCAATTGCGCGTCGAGGCCCGCGAGCTGGGTGACCAGGTCGTCGTAGTCGCTCTGGACGGTGTCGATCCGGGTCTGCAGCGCGGTGATCTTCACCCTGACCTGGGAGAGGTCGGCGTTGACGCCGCGGAGCTGCACCGCCGTGCTGTGGATGTCCGAAGACAGCCCCGCCTGCAGCGCGGCCAGGTGGGCGATTCGGGCCCTCTGCGCAGCCACGTCCTTCTTGAGCTGGGCCTGGCGGGCGCGCGCGGCGCTCAGCTCGTCTCCATGGACGCTGGGCACGTTCGGCGGCGCGCCGATCACCCCGATCGTGAGCGGGAAGAGGAGGAGGAGAATGCCGAGGCGGCGGCCGAGGCGTCGACGCCGGGACGGGGGCCCAGCAACCGAGGTCCAGCCACTCACGGGCGAACGGGCCTCACGATCCGTCGTGCGGCGCTACTCCAGGGCGATGTCATCGTGCGAGCCAGCTCCGAGGGTCGCCCCGAACCCCGAAGGGCCCGGCGCGTCAAACGGCGACGCCCGCCGGTGGATCGCCGTCCGGAGCGGGCACGACTCGGGACGACACCGGCTTGAGGGCATGATACGCGCCGAGTCCAGACCGGGGCGCCGGCCGGGTCGCGCTACGGGCGCAGCAGGACCGCCCACAACGCCCCGATGATGAAGAACGGCCCGAATGGGACGTAGGTGCGCCGGCCGATCCGGCGCGCCGCGAGCAACGCGATCAGCACGACGCCCGAGACGACCAGGGCGAAGACGACGCTGCTCAGGGCCCGGCTGCCACCTGCCAGCAGGCCGACGCCGGCGAGCAGCTTGACGTCGCCGATGCCGAAGGCCCCCGCCCCGAACGGGATCGACGGCACGAAGAGGACGGCCGGGATGGCCACCGCGGCGATGACGGCGGCCAGCAGCTCCGTGCCGACCAGCGGGTTGGAGCCGGCCGCCGCGTAGACCAGGGCGACCGGGATGACCGGCAGGGTCAGGACGTCCGGCAGCAGCCGCTGGTCGAGATCGGTGGCGAGGCCGACCACGAGCGTGGCGAACCAGGCCCCGAAGACGACCAGCGCGAGCGGGTCACCGGCGAAGCGCAGCGGCAGCAGCCCAAAGGCCATCGCCCCGACCAGCGCTGTCGTCGCCGTGCGCCAGTCGACCGCGCGGCCCGGCGGGTGCTCCTCGTCATGCTCGGGCCAGCGGGTCGCGAACCGGTCGGCCGCCAGGCCGAGGGCGAAGCCCCCGGCGCCGAGCAACACGGAGAGCGGCTCCATCGGCGGTCCGGGACGAGTCGGCGGCTCGGGTCGACCGGCGGGACGGGCCGGTCAGCCGGCCCGGGCGCCGGCGAGCGCCAGCTCGACCAGCGTCGCGTGCGAAGCGCCGGTCGCCCCACGCGGGGCGTACGACGTGGCCTTGCGGTAGTAGCCGGTCGACGCGATGTCGAGATGGACCCACGGCCGGGTCACGAATTCCCGCAGGAAGAGGCCGCTCTTGACCAGCCCGCCTTCCGGCGATCCCGAGTTCGTGAGATCGCCGTACCAGCTCTCCATCTCGGGCAGGTAGTCATCGATGAGGGGCAGCTGCCAGTAGCGCTCGCCCGCTCGCTCGCCCGCCGCCACGACCTCGTCGTAGAAGGATTGCGGTGTTCCGAAGGCGCCGGTCACCTGGTTGCCGAGGGCGCGACCGACGGCTCCGGTCAGCGTGGCGACATCCACGAGATGGGTCGCCCCGAGGCGCTCGGCATAGGTCAGGGCGTCGCCCAGGATCAGGCGCCCCTCGGCATCGGTGTTGATGATGTCGACCTTCTTGCCGTTGAGGGCGGTGACGATGTCGCCGGGCCGAGTGGAGTGCGGGCCGGGCATGTTCTCTACGGTCGGAGCCACGGCCAGGAGCGGCGTCCCGGGCGCGAGCCGGGCGACCGTGGCGATCGCGGCGATCACCGTGCAGGCGCCGGTCTTGTCCATCTTCATCTCTTCCATCCGGTCGGATGGCTTGATGCTGATGCCGCCGGAGTCGAAGCAGACGCCCTTGCCCACGATCGCGAGGTGGCGCCCGATCCCGTCGAGCTCCCCTTCCCCGCCCGAGCGCAGGACGATCATCCGCGGCGGGTTGTCGCTGCCGCGACCGACCGCCATGAACATGCCCATCCCGAGCTCCGTCGCCCGCTCGGGCTCGATGACGTCGATCCACAGGTCGTGACGCCTGGCGATCGCTCGCGCCTCCTCGGCCAGGACCTCGGGGCTGACATCGTTCGAGGCGCGGTTGGACAGCGTTCGGGCCAGGCTCGAGCCCTCGGCGATCACGATCCCGCGTTCGGCGGCCCTGGTGAGCGCCGCCGCATCTGCGCCCGGGGCGATGAGGATCAGCTCGTCGGGGACGGGCATCGGCGATTCGACCGAGTCGCGGTAGATGCTTCGCGGATCGTAGGAGCCCTCGAGCACGCCCCGGGCGACCAGCCCGGCAACGGCCGCGGCGTCAGCGCCCAGCGCGTCCGCCAGTGGCGACAGCCAGAACGCCAGGCGAGTGACCGCCCGGCCGGCGAGTCGCCGTTCGGCGGTGGAGGCCAGGCGAACGACGACCTCGCGGTCGACCTTCGAGGGATCGCCGATGGATGCGAGCAGGATTCGGCGGGCGGGCAGCGCACCGGTCGATGCCGGGGCGGTCGAGTAGCGCTTCTCGTTGAGCTCGCCAAAGGTGACGAGCGACTGGAGCTCGCCTCCGGCGCGGCGGTCGAGCTCGCCCAGGGCACCGTCGAATGCTGCCGGCGATGCCACCGGGACGACGAGAAGATCCGCGGGCACGTCCCACGGCTGATCGGTGACGACACGAAGCTGCACGGGTATCCAAACCTCC
The DNA here is from genome assembly GCA_041491485.1 of Candidatus Limnocylindria bacterium. Lineage (GTDB taxonomy): Bacteria > Chloroflexota > Limnocylindria > Limnocylindrales > CSP1-4 > SPCO01. The sequence goes on along the minus strand of JBGPVC010000007.1, from coordinate 15,579 downwards.
GGAAGAGGACCGCCAGCGGTCGCGCGGCGCGGCGATCCGGTCGAAACGTTGCGGCCAGTGTAGCGGCGGTCTCATGGTCGGGGAGGGGCGGCGTCGCGTCAGGGGCGCCCGACTTCCCCGCGTCAGGGCACCGCGCTTGCCGCGGGCTCCGCGCTCGATCCCGGCTCGGCGGTCGCCGGGTTGCTGGCGGCGATCGCGTCGATCAGCGTGCTGCGCGTCTCCTCGATGGCGATGACCGCGCCGTTCATCCCGCCCCGTCCGATCTCGGCCATGATCACGACCAGGCCCCGGGTGTCGGGCGGCAACCGGTTCTTGGCCGCCTGTTCGGCCGCGATGGCCTTGCGAACCGTATCCGTGACCCGGCTGCCGACCTTCGAGATCACCTGGTACAGGCCGCGGAGCGCGTGGTCGTAGTCGGCGTTGCGATCGAGCCACTGGTCCAGCACGGTCACGTCCACCGTGTTGGCCAGCTGGTCGCGCAGCCGGCGGGCCTGGATGATCGTCGCGTCGGCCTGGTCGAGCAGGGCCAGCGCCTCGTCGTACCGGGCGGCACGGCCCCGCTGGGCGGCCCTGGCCACCAGGTCGTCGTGCGTTGCCAGCAGTTCGCTCATCCGGGTCGCCGAGATCGAGCCAAGCGTGAGCCGCTCCCACGCGTCGTCGAGACCCTCGGTGGCGTCGATCGCGGCGACGAGCGCCGCGTGGCGCGCCGCGACGCTCGCCGACAGCGCGATCGGTGCGCTCGGGGTGTCGACGTACGGGACGACGGTCAACTCCCGGCGAAGCGCGGACGTGCGCAGGCGCAGGTCCGCGACCAGCCGGTTCCCGGCCGCGATCGCCTCGTCGACGGTCGTCGTGTGGACGCCGTTGAGCGCGGCCAGCGCGCCGCGAGCCTGGACGCCGAGCGCGGCGACCTGGTCGGCCAGCGCGGAGAGGTCGGTGGTGGCCGAATCGAGCATCGGAACCACGTCGCGATCGCCGATCCAGGTCAGCTCCGCCCGGGCCGCGGTCCCCGGTTGGTGGTCCATCGCGTTGACGATGCCCGCCCCGCCAAGGCCGATGGCCACCAGCAGCACGAGCCAGCCCACGGTCGCGAGCACCCGCCGGACGGCGGACTTGACCGATCCGAAGGTGATCGAGCCGAGCCGGTGGGACAGGCTCATGCGCCTGGCGCGAGCTGGTCCCGCCGCTTGCGCCGGAGGTAGCCGAGCGCGCCCTCCATCGAACGCGGCTCGAAGCCGAAGCGCGACCGGATCAGGTCCAGTGGCCCGACGTTGTCGAGGCTGAGCTGGCGGAGCTGGTCGGTGGCGACCGGGAAGGGCAGATGGACCAGCTCGGCGGCGCCGGCCACGAGACGGATGAGCGGGATCGGCATCGGCAGGATCGCGCGACGCTTGCCCAGCGCGACCAGGACCTCCTGGGTGATCTCGCGATAGGTCCAGTAGCGCGGGCCACCCAGCTCGAACGTCTGGCCGATCGTCGCCGGGTCCGCGAGCGAGCGGGCCACGACCGTCGCGATGTCGCCCACGAAGATCGGCTGGAAGCGGCTCTTCCCGTCGCCCGGCACGGGCACGATCCCCGGGGAGAGGCGGACGAGCCCGGCGATGATGTTGAAGAACCCGTCGCCCGGCCCGAACTGGAGCGACGGCTTGAGGATCGTCCAGTCCAGCCCCGATTCGCGGACCGCGGCCTCGGCCCGGGCCTTGGAGCTGGCGTAGTGCAGTCGAGGATCGTCGACGACGCCGAGCGCGCCCATGTGGATCAGGCGCCGGACGCCGGCGGACGTCATCGCACCAAGCACCGCCCGCGTCCCCTCGGTGTTGATCCGCGCCAGGTCGGCGCCACCATTGAAGTCGCGCGGGATCGCCACGAGGTTGACGACCGCATCGACGCCGGCCATCGCCGGCCCGAGGGTGGCCGGACGGACGACATCGCCCTCGCGCAACTCGACACCGGCTCGGTCGGCCGCGGCCAGACGAGCGAGGACGGCGTCACCGGCCGCCGGGCTGCGGACCAGGGCGACCACACGATGGCCGGCGGACAGCAACGCCGGGACGGTGTGGCTGCCGACGAACCCGCTGGCGCCGGTCACGAGGATCGTGGACACGGTGGCAGGGTAGCATCGCGGCCATGATCGATCGATCGAGCGGCCAGGCCCTTCACGACCTCCTTGGCGCGATGCCAAAGGCGGAGCTCCATCTCCATCTCGACGGGTCGCTGCGCATCGAGACGGCGATCGAGCTGGGGCGAACGCGCGGTGTCGATGCGCCGCGAGACCCGGCCGGGATGGCGGCCAGGCTGATCGCCCCGATGCCATGCCGCGACCAGGCCGAGCTGCTGCGCGCCTTCGACCTGCCGATCGCCCTGATGCAGGACGCCGAGGCGCTGGAGCGGTCGACGGCCGAGCTCGTCGAGGACAAGGCGGCCGACGGCGTCCGCTATGTCGAGATCCGCTGGGGGCCGCGCCTCCATGTGGCCCGCGGTCTGGACCTCGCGGACGGAATCGCGGCCGTGTGCGCGGGCGCGCGCGAGGCCTCGACGCGAACCGGAACGGTCGTCCGGCTCATCTGCACCGCCCTCCGCTCGCACGATCCCGAGGCGAACGTCGAGCTCGCGGAGACGGCGGCGCGCTTCCGTGACCAGGGCCTGACCGGCTGGGACCTGGCCGGTCCCGAGGCCGCCTACCCGGATCCGCTCACGCATGCCGCCGCGTTCGAGGCGGCCCGCGCCGGCGGCCTGCGGATCACCGTCCACGCCGGGGAGTGGGGCGGCGCAGCACAGGTCCGCCGCGCGCTGGCCGTTGAGCCCGAGCGGATCGCTCACGGACCCGGAGCTGTGGACGAGCCGGAGCTCTGCCGCGAGCTGACGGCCCGCGGCGTGACCCTGGACCTCTGCCCGACCTCCAACGTCCAGGCCGGCGTCGTCGCCTCCGTGGCGGCACATCCGCTGGCGCGGCTCCACCGCGCCGGCGTGCCCGTCACCCTCAGCACGGATGACGCCACGGTGTCGGACGTCACGCTGGCGGAGGAATACCGGCGCGCCGTCGAGGAGATCGGGCTGACCCTCCCGGAGCTCTGGGCGATCGACCGTCACGCCCTCGACGTCGCCTTCGCCGACGAGGCCGACCTCGCGCCGGTCCGCGCGGTGTTCGATTCGTGGGCCGGACGCGTTCCCGAATTGGGCGCGCCGCCTGCTACATTCCGCCAGTGAACTGCCCCGCCTGCGGAACGCCGAGCGAGCCCGGTCGCAGGTTCTGCGCGGAATGCGGAGCCCGCCTCTCGATCGTCTGCCCGACGTGCGCCGCCGCGAACGCGCCGACCACCCGGTTCTGCGGCGAGTGCGGCACGCGACTCTCGGCCGACGCGCCCGCCGTCCTCGCGAACCGGGATCAGTCTGACGCACATTCGCGGCAGAGTGCCGCCCAGGACAGGCAGGAGATCTCGGCGGGCAGCGACTAGCTCCATTCGGCTCTCGCGCGACCCGGCCGTTGAAGCCCTGGAATCGATCCAGTCACGGTCCGCAGCGGGCGGCGCAAACGCAGCCCGGCTGACAAACGTCGAACGAGCATGAAGTCCCTGATCAGAACCGGGGCGACCCCTCGGGACGCCGGGAACGCATTGGCCGTCGTTGGATCCGACCCGGAGTGGTGGGCGCAGGATCCGATTCCCGAGATCGAAGAGTTTGAGCCGACGGCGCTGAGGGTCAACCGAGGCAATCGTCGTCTCGGGGTCGTCGTCGCCCTGGCCGCCGGGATCGTCGGCCTGGGGCTCGCCGGACATTGGTCGGATCATCCAGGCATCGAGTCAGCGGCGGCCGGGACGAGTCCGACCAGGGCAACCCTGGAGTTGGATGAGCCGGGTCCTTCGGCGTCGGTAGAACGTTCCGCACCGTTGTTCACCCTGTTGAGCCCCAAAGCCGGGACCACCATCACTGGAGGCATCGTCGAGGTGCACGGCGTCGCTCGACAGGGCCTTGGCCTGGTCCACCTTTCCGTCGTCCTCGGCAATGCCGTTCTCGGGTGGACCAACGTCGATGTCCCGAGGGCAGGCCCGGTCGATAGCGCGATCCGGTTCTTCGCCCCGTCGTTCATCGTTCCGGTTGAGCTTCGAGTCAATCAGGCAACGGAGTCACGGTTCGCGCTTAGCCGATCATTCAACGTTGATGCGCGCGGACGGGTCCAACTGTGGGGCGTCGCCGTAGATGGACCGCTGGACGCGCCCGCACTCGTCGTGGATGGCTTCGGCGCACTGACGAGGGGACCCATCCTGATCACGGTTCTCTCGGACAGCCGAGCTATCGCAACCGCGCGCGTCGCAATCACGCGAGAGGACCTGCGTCCGGGGTCGGCCGGCGGCCGGATGGTCGGTCTGGGTAGCTTCCGGACCCGGATCGCGATGCCGGCATCGGTTGATTCCGCGTCGTTGTCGGTCGACCTGGCGTGGCGGGACGCGCTCGGCCCCGGGAACGTTGAGGTGCACGTCGTGAAGCAGGTACCGGCGCGCTCGGAAGGGGCGCGCAAGACCGCCTCCACGACCCAGGAACGTCGCCCGGCACGCCCCGCGGGCGGTATCAGGCCCTGATCAAGGCGCGAGGCGCTGCCAGCTCGGATCGCCACCCGGCTCGGCCGGCACGGCGACGGACGTGCCGCTCGCGATTTCGATCACGAGCAGGTGATCAGGAGACCCCGTGGCTGGGTCATTCGCGAGACCGATCAGGCGCGTGCCGTCCGGCGACCACGTCGGCGTTCCGACAACCAGCGGCGGCAGCGTGATCGCATCCGAACCATCCGACCTCGCCACCACAAACTGACCTGGATCGGTGGTGGCTGGAGCTCGCAGCCAGGCAATTCGCGTCCCGTCCGGGGACCACGCCGGCGCCCAGTCGTCGTCGCCGGTCGTGGACAGATCGCGCGGCAGGCCGCCGTCGGTCCCGACCACGAAGATGTGGGATGGACGCGATGTGGACAGGTTGCTATACGCGATCAGGTTGCCACGGGGCGACCACGCCGGCCGCGAGAACTGTGAGCTGAAGATCACGGTCTCGTTCGTCTGTGGTGTCAGCAACCTGAGTCCGGACCCGTCGGCCCCAATGACGTAGATCCCGCGCTCATTGTTGAAATGCCCACCACGGAATGCGATCCGCGTGCCGTCCGGCGACCAGGTCGGGTCCTGGCCATCCAGGCCCAGTGGGCCGATCGGCGTCGCGCCCGTCGTGCCATCCGCTCGAGCAACGAAGACCTGCGCGGACCCATTGGCGATTGAAGCGTAGGCCAGCCACTGGCCGTCGTGTGACCACGACACCCGCAGGTAACCAACCGACGGACCGCTCGCCAAGACCCGGGCGGGCATGGTCGCCACGGTTGTTCGGTCCCTTCCGTCGGCATCCATGACGACGAGTTGGACCGCGTTCGCAACCGGGTCAAGGGACAGGTATGCGATTCGTGCCCCATCAGGCGAAAACGATGGCTCGATGTCCGTGTCCGTGCCAAAGGTCAGCTGCCGGCGGCCCGTGCCATCGGGGTTCGCGACAGCGATGTGGCCGCCTGAGTCGAATCCTATGAGGCCCGACCGTCCGAGACCTTCCCCGATCGGACGGTGTCGGAGGGCCCCGACGAGTCCCAGGGCGACCACGGATGCCACGACCAACAGCCCGACGACGACGATGAACACGAGCGAGTCGATGCGGCGTCCGCCGGGCCTGGATTCGACCCTGGTGCCTGCGCCAAGCCCAGGCCAGGGGGTCCATCGCGCTGGCCGCTGGGGCACCTGCGCCACGGCGTCGGAGACGTGCCACAACACCTCGTCGGCCATGCCCGGCCGCGGTTCGCGGGTCAGCGCAGCGCGAATCAGATCGTCAGAGGGCTCGAAACGTGGCGAGCTCATCGCTCGGCCTCCAATGCTCGTGTCAGTGCCCGGCGTGCCGAGTGAAGGCGCCACTTCGCGGTGCCTTCGGGTATCGACAGGAGGCCGGCAATCTCGGAGATCGGACGATCCTCGACGTGATGGAGGACGAGGATTGTCCGCTTGTCGGGATCCAGTCGGCGGAACGCGCGACGGATGGAGTCATTCGTCGAGACATCCTCGGTGAACGGACGGCCCGGCTGGACAGCTTCGATCCCGGCCGTCTGACTCCCAACGTGGATCTCGCGGACCCAGCTCCGGCGCCGATCCCGGAGCGTGGTCCGACAGACGTTGATCGCGATCTGCCAGAGCCACGCCTCGAACCTGAGCGGGTCGCGGAGCCGAGGCAGCTCACGCCACGCCAGGAAGCATGCCTCTTGGACGGCGTCCCGCGCATCGGACTCGTTGTCCACGATGGATAGGGACATGCGGAGCAGGCGTTGGAGTTTGGGCCGAAGGACGGTTTCGAACGCGGCGTGGTCGCCGGCCTGGGCGCGTTCGATCAAGGGCACAGCTGAGTGCGCTGCAGCCTCGCTTGCCGCGATCGCCTGGTCCGTCAGGTAGACGCTCGTTCGAACACTCCTCCGTCTCGGGCGGCCCGTCCTATGGCGCCGTCCATGCGGCCTGGATCTGCCCGAGGAAGACGCCCAGATCCTGGTCTTGGTGGGTCAGGAAGTCCTGCAGCAACCCTCCGAACTTCAGGGCGAACGCTCGGTCTGTGTCTCGGTCGAAGAACTGGGCGGCGCGCGTGCTCGACGTCATGAGATCGCGCGCCGCCTGCTGGAGCGAGCTGTACCCGCTCGTGACGGCGTCATTCGAGGGAGCGATCACGCCCGACGCCGCCGCGAGCGCGGTCTGGGTCGTCCCCCTGGCCAGGAACTCCATGAACGCCTTGACACTGTCCAGGTCTGCCGGAAGGGTCGGCGAGCGACTCGTGATGACGAATCCATCAGTGGGGGCGTCGATCGCCTTCTCGGCATCGAAGGCCGTGCCCATGCTCGGGAAAGGAAACATGTCGAGGTCATCGAGGGCGGCCTGGTCAACGTCCTGGGACGCGGTGAAGAACATCCCGAAGTAGTACATGCCGGCCTGTTTCGTCAGGAGTGCCTGTGCGGCCTGATCCAGGGTTCTGCCGTTGGCCCCCGGCTGGGTGAGCGGCACGAGCTCCTTCCAGTGCAGGAATACGTCCTTGACGCGCGCGTCGCCCCAGCGCTCCTTGCCGGCGAGGAGATCGACATGGAACTGGTAGCCGTTCAGGCGCATGTTGATGATGTCGAACGTTCCCATCGCGGGGTAGAGCGCCTTGTTGCCAAAGGCAATAGGGACGAGCCCGTCCCGCTGCATCCGCCCAGCGAGCGCCTTGTACTCGTCCCAGGTCGTGGGGACGGTGTACCCGTGCTTGGCAAAGACGCTCCTTCGGTAGAAGACCGCCCACGGGTACTGGGACGTCGGCATGCAGTACTGATGACCGTCGTCCCCGGAGACGGCGACCCGGATGGCTCCCGAGAAGCTGGAACCCACGTCGGCCCAGATGTCGTCGATGGCGGTGAGCAAACCTTTGGCTGCCTCGGTACGCATCGAGAAGCCGGTCCCGGTCGTGATCACGTCCTCCGGGGTCGCTGCAAGGTAGGTGTCGAGCTCATCCCCGAAGTCATTGGCGAAGACCGTGTTCACCTTGATCCCGATGCCGGTTTCGGACCTGAACGTCTCGATGACGTCGGACACCGATAAGTACGAGGCGAGAGTCAGCCCCGCGGTGCTGAGAGCCGATGGAGCCGGAACCGCAGGACTCGCACTGGAGGCTATCGGTGGGGCACCTGGAGTTGACGGGGCTGCAGGGCTGGCACACGCCGCGAGGAGCCCGGGGATCGTGCTCAGACCAGCAACCCCGGCGATGCCCCGGAGAACGGCTCGCCTCGTCATCGGTCGCGGCGCGAACCCGCGACCCTCGGGGCTATCGGTCATGTTCGACCTGCTCATTGTCTCCCGCGCGACTGCCGAGGCCGACCTATCACGTGGGGTAGGCACCCGGCCTACCTGAATCGACGCAATCGAGGGCGGAGGCGTTTGTACGATTTTCGAGCGCGAGCCGCGGGCGTCAGCATCCCTTGTGCTGGGTCGAATAGCTAGCCCGCGGCCATTCGGTCCAGGGCCGCCGCCAATTCGTGCGCGTCGCCGGCGATCGCGGTGGGCCGCTGGTCGGCGGCCAGCGCCTCGACCTGCGCCCGGGTCGTGACCCCGGTCAGCATGAAGATGCAGCGCGCCCCCACGGCCCGGGCCGCGGCAAGATCGGTCCCGATCCCGTCGCCGATCATGATCGCCTCGCTCGGTTCCCGGCCAACCGCGTGGGCCGCGGCCTCGAGCAGGTACGGCGCGGGCTTGCCGATCGAGATCGGCACGACACCTGTTGCCGCCTCAACCGCCATGACGACCGACCCCGCGCCCGGTCGCAGGCCACGCTCGGTCGGGTAGACCGGGTCCCGATTGGTCGCGATGAAATGGGCACCGGCCCGGATGCAGTCGGAGGCGACCACCAGGCGCACGTAGGTCAGGTTCGGGTCCAGTCCGACCACCACCGCATCCGGCTTGCCGGCCGCCGTGTAGCCGTCGATGCCTTCCTGGGTGACCCGCGTGGCCGCGGTCCCGGCGCCAACCACGTCGTACCCCTCGTCGCGCAGTTCGCGCTCGAGGCCACCGGCGCCCAGGACCAGGACGCGCCGGATCTCCGGATCGTGCTCGCGCAGGTAGGCCGCTGTCGCCCGAGCCGAGGAGACCACCGTGTTCGGCGAGACCGGCGCGCCCATCGCCGCCAGGCGGGTCTGGTATTCAGCCCGGTAGTGCATCGAGTTGTTGGTCACGTAGACGACGTCGTCGCCCCGCGCCGCTCGATCGGCGAGGACCGCGGCCACACCCGGTACCGGCTCGCTGCCGCGGTAGACGACGCCGTCGAGGTCGACCAGGAGAAGCAGGCTCACCGTCCGATCGTAGCCGCGCGCCCTCGCTCGCGTACGATGGGCCCGATGCCGTCCCCCGATCGCGACCCGCTGGCCGCCACGCAACGCCTGCTGGTCGACGGCACGAACCTGCTCCATTCGCTGTCGCGAGGTGCGGGGGCGGCGCCGGCGGCGACGCTGATCGGGCGGCTCCGGGCGATCATCCCGGCCCATGTCGCCATCGAGCTGGTCTTCGACGGCCCGCCCGAGCGGGGACTGCGCAACGAGCGGATCGCGTCCGGCACGACGGTCCGCTACGGCGGCCCGCGGTCGGCCGACGCCGTGATCCTCTCCCTCGTCGACGACGTCCGGATGCTCGACGGCGCCGACGGCACGGCCACCCTCCTGATCGTCACCGACGATCGCGATCTCCGCTACGGCGCCCGCATGCGCGGCGCTCGGACGGCCGGCTCGGCGTGGCTGCTCGGGCGGTTGGGGAGCGGCCGCCTGTCCTCGTCGTCGATCGGCAACCCGCGCCCGCCGCGACGGGCCGGAGGCGCCGGCGCGGCGGGCGGCGCGGCCGGTTCGCCGCCGGGCGGTGACGAGGATGACGAGGAGCGCGTCGGATGGCATCCAGGACGTGGCGCGACGACCAAGCGAGGCAATCCGAAACGATCGCCCAAGGCGGGAGGGACTGGTAGGATGCCGCGGTGAATCTCGTCGACGCCCTGAACGCGGTCTGGAGCCAGATCCTCAAGGTCACGACCCTCTTCGTGATCCCGGATTGGGGCCAGGTGATCGCCGCGCTGCCGGTCGTCGTGGTGCTCGGCCTGGTCGCCCCGTTCCTGACCTTCCTGGCCCTCGGAACGGTGGTCTACCTGGCCCGCAAGCCACGGGTCAACGTCCGCTTCGAGGAAGGCCCGCGGGTCGCCGAGATCGGCGCCGACGGCCAGCCCGTCTTCCCGGTTGGTCTGCCGCATTGCCGGCGTGACGGCCTGGTCTACCCGTCCGGAACCCTCCGCTGCGAGCGCTGCCACGACGACCTTGCCGTCGTCTGCCCAATGTGCTCGCTTGGCCGCTCGGCCCTGATCGACACCTGCTCGAACTGCGGCCTCGTCCTGAAGGTCAAGAGCCGCGCGGTCGCCGTGCGAGCGTCGGCGGGTCCCAGGCCCGGTGGCGCCGCGGTCGCGTAGCGGCGGTCCCGTGGTCGCCGATCCATGATCGCGTAGTCGTCCCATCCAATCGCGCCTGAGGAGCTGATCGTGGCCGCACTCTCGTCCAGCCTCTTCTCGTTTGGCGTCATCTTCGTCGCGCTCGGGTTCGCGGCCCACGTCGGCCACGCCGTGATGCTCGCCAACGGCCGGCGGCTCGTGCCGGTCCTCGTCTCGGCTCGCCAGCCGGCCTACGCCGGCGTGGTCACCGGGTCGTTCGTGACGGCCCAGCAACGAACGGCGTCGGGCGGCGCCGACGCGTCGGCGTCGTCGAGCCCATTGTCACGAGCCGCGCTCGGCCTGAGCTTCGTCGGCTGGGTGGCCCTGGGCGCGTCGATGCTGCTCCGGGCGTACGTGGTCGGGCGCGGGCCGTGGGGCAACATGTTCGAGTTCAGCGTCGCCTTCTCGTTCTCGATGATCGGCGGCTACCTGTTCCTCCAGCGCCGCTACCCGATCCGGACCATCGGCTTCCTCCCGCTCGGGGTCGCCCTGGCGATCCTCCTCTACGCCTCGAGCCTGCCGTCCGACATCAAGCCGCTCGTCCCGGCGCTGCAGAACGCGCCGCTGCTGACCATCCACGTCGGGATGGCGGTCCTGAGCTACGGGATCTTCGCCACCAGCTTCGCGGCCGGCGTCGCCTACCTGATCCAGGGGCCGAAGGACCGGTTCGCGTGGCTGCCGAGCCACCGGGTCCTGGACGAGGTCGCCTACCGGGCGGTGATCATCGGCTTCCCGATCTTTGCCACGATGATCATCCTGGGCTCGTGGTGGGCCTCGATCGCCTGGTCACGCTACTGGGGCTGGGATCCGAAGGAGACCGCGGCGCTCGTCACCTGGCTGATCTACGCGGTCTACCTGCACGCTCGAAACCAGCGCTCGTGGGCCGGCCGCCCGGCCGCGCTGCTGCTGGTCGTCGGCTTCGGGATGGTGCTGGTCACCTACTCCGGGTCGCTCTGGTTCAGCGGCCTGCACGCCTACAGCGGGTTGTAGCGGGTCCGACTCCGCGGCGGGTGCGACTGTGAGTCGACGCCACGACCGGAGCGGGCGTCGCCGGCTGTCCTCGATGCCGATCCGTGTCTGACAGCCACGATTCGGGTCGGAGCACCGCCCCGATGACGCCCAAACGCCCCAACTGTCGACTGGCAGTCGCGCCGCAGGCAGGCGCTCCGTCGCGTGGACCTTCTCGCTCTCCGACAGCCGCTCGATCCGGCGGCCTTCACCGTCGACGAGGTTCCAGCTGACGCCGAGCTCGACGTCCGCGCCACGAAGGATCACCTTGACGGCGGCGCGGACGGCGTCCGGCGAGTCCTTCGATGACGCGACCGCCTTCGCGAGCGCCCGCTCGATGGCCAACCGAGCGAGGGCCGGCTGTCCGTCGGCGATCTCGCCGCGCACGATGCGCTCCGCATCCTCGACTCCCATCCGTTCGAGGCGCGCGATCAGGTCGCGCGCGCGCCGCTGCTCTCCTGGCGCCAGATCGCGGAACCACGTGGGTTCGGGCGGTGGTGCAGGCTTCGTCGGCTTGGAAGCGGCCTCCGTGGCCGTCGTTGAGGCCTTCGGCGCCGCACTCTCCGACCGGCGAGCCTTCTCGATCCGCTCCGCCAGCGGCGACGCTTTCGGACCCTCGCTCCGCGCCGCCTCGATCGCCTCCTTAGCGGCCGTCAGCGACCCGAACGGGCCCCGAACCAGCGGCAACCCGAGCTCGTCGGTCTGCTCGTTGTCGACGATCACCCACGTGCCGGACTGCGGTTCGATCGCGAACCGCCCGTCGCGCGTCTCCCAGCGGCCGCCGCCGAGACGGCGGAGTGAATCGCCTTCAGCCATTCGCCAAGTATCGGCCGAGATGACAGATGATGGGCCCCGGGATGACCGGGGCCCATCGCTTCCCCAGGAGTCCGGCGGATCGCGCACCTCGCCGAAGCGCCTGGAGCCGTCCGAATGCGGTGATCAGAGGAGAACGGGCTGCTTGGCCTCGACGAGCGCCTTGAAGTTCTCCATGGTGTGGTGCAGGTCGCGCTCGACGGCCTTCTCGACGAAGAGCTTGTCCGCGATGTGGCCGAGGATGCCGGCCGGCAGCTCGTACTCGCTGTCGAACTCGAGGTCCGTGCCGGTGCCGACCGATGTGAGCCGCTGGCTGTAGGTCAGCTTGCCGCCCTCGAGCCCGGTCCCGGCGATCTTCAGGTAGCGCGGGCGATCGACCTCGACGACCTCGCCCCAGCCCTCCATCTTCCGGCCCAGGATCTTCATGACCGAATGGATCTTCGTGCCGACCTTGTCCACCGGCCCGGTCACCTGCTTGATGTCCGCGTAGGAGACGTTCCACTCCGGATACCGGCTGTAGTCGGTCGCGAGATCGAAGACGCGCTCGATGGGCGCGTCGAAATGCGTGGTGAGTCGGACGTTCGTCATCCGGATACCTCCTGCCGAGCGGGTTGGGCTCGCCAGTGGCTCGGCGCGGTCCCGGCGGCCGCCATCTGGGCCGCGCGTCGTTGCCTCCCGCAACCGGTGAAGTCTGAGCACCCACCTCGCGCACGCCAAGTGCCATGGGTCACCAGCGCCGTGAATCTCGCGCGCTACGTCGTTCGGGTCACCTTTCGGAGATTCCGCGGCTGCTCCGGATCCAGCCCGCGAGCCTCGGTGAGGTACAGCGCGTGGAGCTGGCCGGCGACGATCGACACGATTGGGCCGAGCCACTCCGGGGTTCCGCCCGGCAGACGCACGGGCCAGGTGGCCGTGGCGAGCGCGGCCGGGTGATCGGACAGCACCATGAGCTCCGCGTCGAGGTCCGCCCGAAGACGGGCCAGCAGCACGACCAGGTCGGCTTCGGGTGCGCCCGCGCGCGCGACGGCCAGGACCGGAACGCCCGCCTCGACCAGGGCGAGCGGGCCGTGCTGGAAGTCCGCCGACGAGTACGGGTCGGCGAAGACCTGGCCGAGCTCCTTGAGCTTGAGGGCCCACTCGCGGGCGGTCGCGTACTCGAAGCCGCGGGCGATCACCAGCGCGCGCTCGGCATGCGCCTGATCCCGCGCGATCCGTTCGATCTCGGGCTCGAGGGCAAGCGCGCGGGCGATCGTCCCGGGCAGCTCGGCCAGCGCCGCGCGATCCCCGGGATCGCCGTCCAACGCGGCCGACAGCAGGGCGATCGCCAGCAGCTCGGCGGTGTACGTCTTGGTCGCGGCGATCGCCCGTTCCGGGCCGGCGCCCAGCGGGATCGTCCGGTCGGCGGCTTCGGCCAGCGCCGAACCGGGCTCGTTGGTGATCGCCACGGTCGGCGAGCCCTGCGCCCGTGCCGCGGCGATGACCGCGACGATGTCCGGCGACGCCCCCGACTGGCTGATCCCGAGCACCAGCGCGTCCGTGAAGTCGGGTACGACGTCGTAGAGCGACACGATGGACGGCGTGCCCAGGGCCACGGACAGCCGGTTCCGGACGCCGAGCACGTACTGGGCGTAGATCGCGGCGTGGTCCGAAGTCCCGCGGGCGGCGATCACCACGTGCCGGAACGAGCGCCCGCGCAGCCACGCCGCGATCTCGTCGATTGGCCCGGACTGGGCCACGAGCAGGCGAGCCGCGACCTCGGGCTGCTCGGCGATCTCGTCGTGGAGGGTCATGCCGGGAACCCCGGAACCGCGACCGGCAGCCGCCCAGCGGGCGTGATCGCCCCGGCCAGGACCGCCGCCAGCGCGTCGAGCGAGTCGGGCAGGATCGAGTAGGTGCAGATCGCCGGCACGGTTGCAGGGTAGAGGGCGACGTCCCACGGCGTTCGAAGCGCGACGACGATCGTCCGCGGAGCCGCTTCGGCGACGGCCCGCACGAGGTCCGCCTGGGCGGGCTGCCGGATCGCGTCGATCGTCCCGACAACGACGGCGTCGAACCCCGTCGCGAACGCGCGGACCCCGGCGATCTCGGCCGCGGTCGGTGCGATCCCGACGACGACTTCCTCGACCGTCGCGAACCGCGTCCGGAGCGCCCGGCCGAGACCGGGCGCGACCGTCGACGACGTGTCGGCTGGGGTGAGGTCGGTCGGTTGCGGCATGACGGCAAGGATGGTCGCATGCGGCGGGAGGTGCACGAGCGGACCGCGCGCCAGCGTGATCGAACGCTCGGCGAGCTCGCGCGAGAGCGCCCGATGCTCGACCGAGCCCACGATGTCGAGATCGGGCTGCCCTCCGGCCGTCGCCAGCCAGGCGCGAAGCGCGTCGATGCGAGCGCGCGAGGCCTCGAGGGCGGCCTGGTCGAACCTGCCGGCGGTCACCGCGTCGAGGAGCGCCAGCTGGATCCGACCCTGCGCACCTCGATCAGCGGCGCACAGCAGCAGGTCCACGCCGGCCCGTACGGCCGCTTCGACCTGGGCGCCCTGCTCGGCGCCCTGGGCGAGCGCCCGCATGTCCAGCGCGTCGCTGATCGACACGCCGTCGAAACCGAGATCGCCCCGGAGCAGCCCGCCCATGACCTCGCCCGACAGCGTGGCGGGGAGCGTCCGATCGCCGGTCAGCGCCGGAACCGCGACGTGGGCCGACATCGTGAGTCGCGCGCCGGCCGCGATGGCGGCACGGAACGGGATGAGAGTCGCCGACTCCAGTCGCCGACGGTCCGCGTCCACCACGCCCAGCCCGAAATGCGTGTCCTCGCGCACCTCACCCAGACCCGGGAAGTGCTTGATCGTGGCCGCCACGCCGGCTCCCTGGAGGCCGCGGATCATCGCCGCACCGAGCCGCGCGACAGCGGCAGGATCGTCGCCGAACGAGCGCACCCCGAGGGCCGTGTTGGCCGGCTCGGAGGCGAGATCGAGCACCGGCGCATAGACGACGTTGACGCCCATCGCCCGCGCCTCACGCGCGATGGCGGCGCCGACACGTTCGGCGAGGTCCTCGTCGCCGACGGCACCGAGCGCCATGTTGCCGGCGAACGGCGTGGTCTCGTCGCCGAGCGCCTGGAGCTGGCCGCCCTCCTGGTCGGCGGCGACGAGGAACGGCAGGCCCGCCAGGGGGCCAAGCGCGGCGGCCCCAGCCGCGCCTGTCCGCTGGAACGCCTCGGTCAGCTCGCGGACCTGGCCCGGCGAGCGCACGTTGTGAACGCGGAAGATCGTCATCCCGGCGGCCGGCGCCTTCAGCCGGGCGACGACCCAATCCGGGAGCTCCTCGCCGACGAACGCCACCATCGTCCGTCCGAGGATCCTCGCTTCGGGGCCGCTGTTGGGCCATATCCGGAACCCCCCGGTCCCGATCCGCACGTGCCCGCGCACGAAGCTCATCCCTTGACCGCCCCCGCCAGCCCCTTCACGAAGTAGCGCTGGACGGCGATGAAGAAGAGCAGAATCGGGATGACCGTCATCGTGACGCCGGCCGCGATCGAGCGGAAATCGGACGAGAAGAAGCCCTGCAGCGCGGCCAGCCCGACCGGCAGCGTCATGCCACCGGGCGTGTGGAGCATCAGCGACGGCCACAGGAAGTCGTTCCAGGACGTGACGAACGTGAAGATCGCGACGGCCGCCAGCGACGGCCGGACGATCGGCAGCAGGATCTGCCACCAGATCCG